>CP051152.1:3114537-3471806 GCA_003970805.2 Undibacterium piscinae | reverse complement strand
CGCTGGCATCATCATGCATGGCGGCATCGCGCAAAGCCATAAATCTATCGTCGGCGGTGACAAAGCTCTTCACGCTTTTTGCGGCAAGCGCTTCCGACCACGGCAGCAAAGCTGCTACCATGGACAAACTAAGCTGCAAACTCAATTGCAGCGACTTGCGCAAGCTAAAGCGCACTAATTTTCTCTGTAAAAACATGGTCTACGGCTTTCCTTCTTTATCTTATTGACAGTATGACACAGCCACAATTTAGCGCACAGCCATCCGGCGTCAGCCGCCCCTTAATCCGCAAACATTTACTGGAACTGCGCCGCGGCACCGACGCCGCCCTGCGGCGGCAATGGGATAGCGCCATAGGCCAGAATGTGCTGGCGTGGTGCAAGCTGCATCGCCCCGCCAGCCTGGGTCTATTTTGGCCAATCCAGGCAGAACCCGATTTGCGCGAGATCTATCCGCAACTACATGGCATGGGGATCAGGCTAGCCTTACCGCTAGTGGTCGCGCATGCCCAAGCCCTGGTGTTTCTGGAGTGGCAACCGGGTGACGCCATGAGTGCCGACCAGTACGGCATACCGGTACCAGCCCAACGCGACCGCAGCTTTATGCCAGAGGTCTTGCTAATCCCTTGCGTAGGCTTTAACGCCGGCAAGTTTCGCATGGGATATGGCGGCGGCTACTATGACCGCACCCTGGAGACCCAACCACGCCCGCTCACGCTAGGCATCGCCTACCATCAGGCACTAGCGGAATTTCCGGCCGAATCACACGACATCGCGATGGATCAGATCCTGACCGAAAATGAAAACTGAAGACGCAGCATTCATGCGCCTTTGCGAAGCTTTTCAGGCTACACGGCGCATCTAGATTCACTGTTGCACTTAGGGAATTTCTAACAACCTCAAGAACGCCCATTGTGGCGATTTTCAATCAAAGACTTAGTCACAGAGTTCGCAGAGGAAATCTTTGTTTTTCCCTCTGCGTCCTCTGCGCCCTCTGCGGCAAGAAAAGCTTTTGTTAATAGATTTTTAGGAGCTCCCCCTAAACGGGAACGTCCTGACGAGTACGCTGCCTGAGTGATTTGCTGAAGGCGCTCTAAATGCCGATTGCAAAAGTTGGCGTTTTAGCATACTTTCACGTGTGTCTCGTTGATAAAACTTGCCAATCGACAAAGTCACGCTGTCCGTCAGGAAAGGTGATTTAAGCAAGTCCCCATTTTTATAGGAAATTTTCCGTGAAATTAATTACCGCACTCATGCTCAGCGCCGGCATCCTGTCGCCAGGCCTGGCTTTTTCCGCTATCCCCGCCGCACCTATCGCGCTGGCAGCAGGCAAGAGCGCCGCTTTGGCCGCGCCAGTAAAAGTGACTTCAGTGGAAGGCATCACTGAATATCGTCTGGGTAATGGCATGCGCGTTATGCTGTTTCCGGATGCCAGTAAGCCCAGCCTGACCACCAATATCATCTACATGGTCGGTTCACGCCACGAAAATTACGGGGAAACCGGTATGGCACATTTACTTGAGCATCTGTTGTTCAAGCCCAGCGCCAACTTCGGAGTAAAAAAAGGCAGCAAGACGCCGGTCGAAGTGCTCAATGCGATAGGCGGACAATTTAACGGCACTACCTGGTATGACCGCACGAATTACTTCGCGACATTTCCCGCCAATGAAGATAACCTGCGCCAGATGCTGGCACTGGAAGCCGATCGCATGATCAACGCGGCGATCGACCAGAACGATTTGTGGAACCCCAAGACCAACAAAGGCGAAATGACGGTGGTGCGCAATGAGTTTGAGATGGGTGAAAGTGACCCGATAGGCGTCACCACCGAACGCATACAGGCAGTTGCCTACGATTGGCACAACTACGGCAAATCCACCATAGGTGCGCGTTCCGATATCGAGCAAGTGAATATCGCCCGTCTGCGCGCTTTCTACAAAAATTACTATCAGCCGGATAATGCCGCCCTGATGGTGGCCGGGCGCTTCGATGAAGCCAAACTGCTCAAGCAAATCAATGAATTATTCGGCCGTATTCCGAAACCGACACGCGTACTCCAGCCTACGTACACAGCTGAACCGACCCAGGATGGCGAACGCGCAGTGACCGTGCGCCGTAGTGGTGGCACCCAGTTCATCGGTGCCGGCTACCATGCCGCTCCCTCCGGCCATCCGGATGCGGTAGCGCTGTCTTTGTTGAGCCGCATTTTGGTTGATGCACCCAGCGGTCGCCTGCATAAAGCCCTGGTAGAAACCAAACTGGCCACGCGCCTGGAGCACGATCCGGTCAACAATCTGGAGCCGGGCTACCGCATTTTCGGCGCAGTAGTCGCCAAGGAAGGCAATCTGGACCTGACCCAGGATGCCATGCTCAAAGTGCTGGAAGACCTGAAATCGCAACCCATCACCGAAGCCGAAGTGGCGCGCGCCAGGCAGCAAATCAATAAACGCATAGAACTGGCCCTGGCAGACTCTGCCAATTTAACAATAGCCCTGACGGAATCAATGGCCGCCGGCGACTGGCGCCTGTTCTTCCTGCAGCGTGACCAAATGGAAAAAATGGATGCGGCAACGGTACAGGCTGCTGCCGTCAAATACCTGAAAGCCTCGAATCGCACGCTGGGCCGCTTTATCCCTACCGATAGCGCCGACCGTACCGAGGTTCCGGAAAAAGCCGAGGTAGCGGCGATGCTCAAGGGCTATACCGGGCGCGCCGCGGTAAGCCAGGGTGAAGCGTTTGACAGCAGCCCGTCAAATATCGAAGTGCGTACCCAACGTTTTACTTTACCCAACGGCCTGAAAGCGGCGCTGCTGCACAAAAAAACCAAGGGTGCCAGCGTCAGCGCTACCATGCAACTACGGCTGGGTAGCGAAGCGAGCCTGAAAGGGAAATCACACATCGGCGAATTTGCCGCCAGCATGCTGTTGAGCGGCACCGATAGCATGACACGCCAGGAAATCAAGGATCATTTTGATAAACTCAAGGCGCAGGTCAGCGTCAGCGGCAACGCAGAAGGTGTCACCATCAGCGTCACCACCACCAAAGAAAACCTGCCTGCAGTGATAGACTTAATCAGTGAATTGCTGAAGAAATCTAACTTCCCTGACAAGGAGTTCCAGGAGTTGCAACTGGCGGCAATCAACCGTGCCGAGCAAGAGATTCCCGAGCCTGAGCCTTTGGCCTCCAATGCGATGGCGCGCCTGATTGATGCGACACCGGACGGTCACGTCCGTCACGTCGAGACTTTGCAAGAGCAACTGGCAGCTACCAAAGCGGTCAAACTGGAAGACGTACGTGCCTTCCATGCGGCATTCTATGGCGCCAATAATGCGACTTTTCTCCGCTGTCGGTGAGCTTGATGCGATCGCGCTCAAGTCCCAATTGGCATCGCGCTTTGGCATGTGGAAAGCGGCTCAGCCTTATGTGCGTATTGCTACCACCATCAACAACGCAGGCGCAAGCAAGATCACACTGGAAACGCCGGACAAGGCCAATAGCATGCTGCTGGCGGTGCAAGCGCTGGCCATGAATGACAGTGCGGCAAGCTACCCTGCCTTGCTGATTGCCAATCATATGCTGGGCGGCGGCGCGCTGCGCAGTCGTCTGGCAGACCGTATCCGCCAAAAAGAAGGACTGTCGTATGGCGTAGGTTCGCAACTGAACATCCCTGCGCTTGACCCTGCCGGTATGTGGATAGCCTACGCGATCAGCGCACCGCAAAACACCGCGAAAGTGGAAGCGGCCTTGCGCGAAGAAATACAGAAAGCCATCACCTCAGGCTTTACCGAAGAAGAGTTGAACGAAGCCAAGAAGGGCTGGAAACAGTCCAACGAAGTCAACCGCACTTCTGATGCATCGCTGGCACGCCGTCTGGCTAGCTATCTGAAAATCGACCGCAGCATGTTCTACGACAAGGAACTCGAAGCAAAAGTGGCGGCACTGACGCTGGCACAAGTGAATGAGGCATTGCGCCAAAACATCAAGGCGGGTTCGCTGTCAGTGATCAGCGCCGCAAAGGCGGCAGATGTAACTCGATCACGTTCAACCGGTAATACAAATCTTGCCGGAACTTACCCGACGTCACGCAATCAGCCAGATTTTGATGGGTCGCGCTGATGATCCTGACATCAACCGGTTCCTCCGCTGTCGCGCCGACCTTACGTACCCTGCGCTCCTGTATCGCACGCAGCAACTTAACCTGCATCGCCAGCGGCAGATCCGCCACCTCATCGAGCATCAGGGTACCGCCGCTGGCCGCCTGAAAAAAACCATCCCTGTCATCACTGGCGCCGGTGAACGCCCCTTGCGATAACCAAAAAATTCCGCTTCCATCAGGGCTTCGGGAATCGCGCCACAATTGACGGCGATAAACGGTTTATCCAGACGCGGACTATTACTGTGTATCTCACGTGCCGCCAGTTCCTTGCCGCTACCGGATTCACCGGTAATGATCACCGGTGCCATGCTGCGCGCCAGCCGGGCAATTTGCGAGCGCACATGCTGCATCGCAGTCGATTGTCCGATCAGGCACGATGGATTACCCAAGCCGGCAGGCTGTGCCTCTACAGAAACCGCGGCCGGTGGCTGATTCATTTGCAGTGCCGATCTCACCAGCTTACGTAACTGATCAAGTGCGACCGGTTTGGAAACATAATCAAATGCGCCGGCCTTCAGTGCCACCACCGCATTGTCGGCACTACCGAAAGCGGTAATCACCGCGATTGGTGTGTTTTTATACAGCACGCTGACTTCCTGCACCAATTCCATTCCCGATCCGTCCGGCAAGCGCATGTCGGTCAATACCAGGGCGTAACTGGTCTTATTCAAAAATGCCCGCGCCGCAGTCAATGACTCGGCACTATCCACCTCAAGTCCCATCTTGATCAGGGTAATTTCCAGCAGCTCGCGCAAATGAGCCTCATCGTCAACCACCAGAATGCGCATACGGTTTGAGATATCGCTATTACTCATAGTTGGCCCGGCAAGGAAAAGTTAATCACGAAACGTCCGGTAGACTCAGTGGTAGTCCTGTGCATTTCATCATTCCTATACTCATAATCGAGCAAGGCGTGATTATTCAGGCAGAGCTCACGCGCCATATACAGACCCAATCCGGTACCTTTGCTAGAGGTGGTGTAAAACGGCTCAAACAAATGCGAGCGCACCTCCGAAGAAATGCCGGGACCATCATCCTGAATATGCAATTCATGACGATTGGCCATTCCCACTTTGGCATATAGACGTATGCTGCCAGTTTCTCCGCTGGCATAACGGACTGCATTGGAAAGTAAATTTACCACCACTTCGCGCAAATGCAAGGGATCAAACACCACCAAAAACGCCGCGCTGTCCTCAATCAGGATCAGATTCTCCGGCAACTCACGGGTTTCCATGAAATCATGAACGATAGCCCGCACTTCCGCCATCAGAAAAAATGGCTGGATATCGGTTTGAGCCTTACGCGACAATTTCAGAATATCCTCGATCAACTGATTGAGGCGCCCCACGTTATCATCGACAATTTTTAGCAAGCGCCGGCTCTGGGTTTCATTGAAGATATCCTCACTGAGTAATGAAGCTGCATAGGAAATCGACGACAACGGATTTCTGACCTCATGCGCAATGCTTGCGGTCAGGCGTCCCATTGATGCCAGCTTCAGCTGTTGCGCCTGGTTTTCTATATCCGAGACGTTTTGCATAAAAATAATCGTGTAAGCCGATTTATCATGATGCAAGGCGGTTAATTCTTTGCTATCCACCATCACGAAACGCAATTTAAGATGCGTGACAAAATCGGGGCGTTCAGCACGCGGCTGATTATCCCGCGAATAGGTTTCACTTAAGCGATCATCTATTTTCCGTATCGATACGAAGCTAGCATCCTCATTCATCAGCCACATCGTGGTATTGCCGCCATGGGTTTGCTGCATTTGATCAGGTCGATTCCGGCGTACCGCCAGCGCTTCGGCGATAGGCTGCAGGGCAGCGATGTTTCCCAGCCTTGCATCGGCAGTTTTCACGCTGCGGGCCAGGTCAATGCCCAGCATATGCTCGGCGGCCGGATTGATCTCAAACACCTGCTCATGCTGATCAACCACCAAGATACCGTCGCGCATATCAGCAATAACGATGCGATTGACGGCCTGCGCTACCGCCAATTCGCGACCACGCTGCACCGCCAGCTCTTCCTGGCGGATCAGATTACCGGCCAGGCGATTTAGCAAATAGACGACGGAAAAATACGCGATGCCATAAAACCCTGCCTGGGAAATTGGCATGCTGTCATCCATGCTCAGGACATGGTAGACCCCATCGAGCAATAGAAACAAGGTGACCGCTGCGGCAAAAAACAATGCCAACAAAATCGGGGCGAGTATCCCGATGCCGGCCAGCGGAAACAGATAAAGAATTGCCAGACCGCTCTTGCTGCCGCCCGAGGCAAAATACATGATGGAAATAATCGTGACATCCAGCGCCACTTGCGCAGTCAATTGCGGCAAAAAATGTTTGCGGTAACTTAGCTTGAGCAGGACAAACCCGATGGAAATAAGCAGATAGGCGATCGCGGCAATGCGAAACCAGGAATGTTCGACGAACCAGAATTCCTTACCGGTTTTCAGGCTCAGATAGGTCAGCAGGGCAATTGCCACCACCACCCTTGAGATGTTCAGGGTTTGAAGCGAACGCCAAAATGTGCTGCCACCCGGCGAAGAATGACTGGGCATTGTTGAACGCATTGAGCCCATCTACGGCTGATCTGCATGCGCAGCGCAACAGAACACTTTATCGTTTCTCAGTACCGCTTCCGAAGCCGGTATATAAAGCTGACAACGTTCACAGCACACCATGGTTTCAGCATTGCCAGTGACGCTATTGACACTATCGGCCTGTCCTGTGTCCGTCTCCGCAGCCCCCTGCTGTTGCCGCCCGGTCGGCTGAAATGCGCTCTGGGCTTTTTTACGCAAGGCAAAAATGACCAGCACGCCAAGCGCTAACCACATTAATAATCTCATGTCATACTCCGGTGCAATAAAACCTCAAGTACAAAACGGCTACCGACGTAAGCCATCAACAACGTCAAAAAACCGCCTAAGGTAATGCTGAGTACGGTCTTGCCGCGCCAGCCGCGCCATTGCCGCCCCGCCAGCAAGATGCCAAACAAGCCCCATGAAAACAGCGACAGCAAGGTCTTATGATCCCACTTAAACGCCACGCCCAGCACTTGCTCGGAGAAAATCACACCGGACAGCACGGTCAGACTGAGCAGGATGAAGCCCAGCAGCACCAGGCGGAACAGGATTTTTTCCATGGTCATCAAGGCCGGCAAACGCTCAATCGCCGAATTTAACCAGTTTAACCAATGAGCATCCTGATTGCCGCGTAGTTTATGTAAATGCGCATCTTGCAAAATCATGACCAAGGCATGAAAGGCGGCGATCGTTAAGGTGCTATAGGCCAGCAAGGCAACCGCGATATGCCATGGGAACATCGCAGTCTTGCCAACCAGGGTAATGAGCTTACCGGGGAAAAACACCGGCAACACCACCATCGCGGCGGCGCTAGGTAACAGCAAGACTTTTAAGCTATCCAAAGAGTAATTCTGGTTTTCCAGCCAGTACACCAGTACCGAGACCCATAATGCGGACGATAGCATGACGGCGAAACCGACCCGTAAGCCATCGTCAAAAAAAATCTGCGACCAGAGGGCTGCACCATGTGCAAGCCAGGCAGATACAGTCAGGCCGGAAGCTAAAGCGCTGCGCTGTCCCGAAAGGAAGAAGCAGGCGACGTACAAGACGGCTGCCAAAAATGATAAATAGATTTGCATTGCCTAAGTTTACACCAAGTCAGCTAAAAATTTTAACCTGTATGGCTAGTCTGCCATCAAGAGCCGGGC
Organism: Undibacterium piscinae; assembly: GCA_003970805.2. Taxonomy (GTDB): domain Bacteria; phylum Pseudomonadota; class Gammaproteobacteria; order Burkholderiales; family Burkholderiaceae_D; genus Undibacterium; species Undibacterium piscinae. The sequence goes on along the minus strand of CP051152.1, from coordinate 3,463,912 downwards.
GGAAAGCAGTTGTTTAATATCAAACAAGGGCGATTTTTTCTCTTGACACACTCCGCACACGACGCCAGGAATAAATAGTCGCACTCAAGGCTTAAGGCAGTGCGTAAGAAAAAATGCACGCTAAGCTCCGCCTTATGCCAAAAATAGAGCGCGGAGGCAAATCCATATTCCAAAAGCAAGATCGTCACATGATTCCCTGGCATCAAGTTCCGTACCATCATTCCCTAGCATCATTTCATACCCGGCAACTTTCGTTTCGCGCATTTACGCCATCAGCGCATGAAAATTTTTTAGATCTATGACTCATTTCCTCTTCGCTGCACGCTTTTTCTGCATGCCTGATAGCGGCTCTCATTTATAATCAATGCTTTAGCACACTAACAAGCAAAAAATCATGGAATTAGCCAAGTCTTTTGAGCCAGCCGATATCGAAGCGTACTGGCGTAATGAATGGGAACAACGCGGTTACTTTGCCGCCAGCATGGACGAGGCCAAGCCCTCTTTCAGCATACAGTTGCCGCCGCCGAACGTCACCGGCACTCTGCACATGGGCCATGCGTTCAACCAGACCATCATGGATGGCCTGACCCGTTACTACCGCATGCGCGGCCACAATACCGCATGGATACCAGGCACGGATCACGCCGGTATCGCGACCCAGATCGTGGTGGAACGCCAGCTTGACGCGCAAAAAATCTCGCGCCACGACCTCGGCCGCGAAAAATTCCTGGAAAAAGTCTGGGAATGGAAAGAAAAATCCGGTTCCACCATTACCGGCCAAATGCGCCGCATGGGTGCCTCGGCTGACTGGAAGCGCGAATATTTCACGATGGATGCGCCGCGCTCCAAGACCGTTACCGAAGTATTTGTGCGCCTGGTCGAACAAGGCCTGATCTACCGCGGCAAACGCCTGGTGAACTGGGATCCGGTACTTGGTACCGCCGTCTCTGACCTGGAAGTGGTGTCGGTAGAGGAAGATGGCTCGATGTGGCATATCCGCTATCCGTTCGCCGATGGCAGCGGTCATTTGACGGTCGCTACCACGCGCCCGGAAACTTTACTGGGCGACGTCGCCGTGGCGGTTGACCCGACCGACGAGCGGTATACGCATCTGGTCGGCAAAATGCTCAAGTTGCCGCTGACCGATCGCGAAATTCCCGTTATCGCTGATGAATACGTCGACAAGGAATTCGGCACAGGCTGCGTGAAGATCACGCCTGCGCACGATTTCAACGATTACGCGGTCGGCCAGCGCCACAAACTGGCCTTGATCAGCATCCTCACTTTAGATGCAAAGATTAATGACAACGCACCTGCCGCCTACCAGGGCATGGACAGATTCGTCGCCCGTAAGCAAATGGTGGCTGATCTGGATGCGCAAGGTCTGCTGGAATCAGTCAAACCACACAAACTGATGGTGCCGCGCGGCGACCGTACCAATGTCGTTATCGAACCGATGTTGACCGACCAGTGGTTTATGGCGATGAGCAAACCGGCACCGGAAGGCACGCATTTTCCGGGCAAATCTATCGCTGAAGTAGCGTTGGAAAAAGTTGCGTCCGGTGAAGTCAAATTCGTTCCGGAAAACTGGAGCACCACTTACAACCAGTGGCTCAACAATATTCAGGACTGGTGCATCTCGCGTCAACTCTGGTGGGGTCATCAGATTCCGGCATGGTATGGCGAGAACGGCGAAACCTTCGTCGGCCGCAATGAAGAGGAAGCCCAAGCAAAAGCGCTAGCGGCAGGCTACACCGGTGCCTTAAAGCGCGACGACGACGTGCTCGATACCTGGTTCTCGTCTGCCTTGGTACCGTTTTCGACCATGGGTTGGCCGGAACAAACACCGGACATGAAGTTATTCATGCCATCCTCGGTACTGGTGACCGGCTTTGACATCATTTTCTTCTGGGTAGCGCGCATGGTCATGATGACCGCGCACTTTACCGGCAAGGTACCGTTCCACACCGTATATGTACATGGTCTGGTACGCGACTCCAGCGGCCAGAAGATGTCCAAATCCAAGGGCAACACGCTCGATCCTATCGACCTGATCGATGGTATCAGCGTTGACGAACTGGCGGCCAAGCGCACGCTAGGCCTGATGAACCCTAAGCAAGCGGCCAGCATAGAAAAAGCCACCCGCAAAGAGTTCGCCGATGGGATTCCTGCCTACGGTACCGATGCCTTGCGCTTCACCATGGCGAGCTACGCTTCGCTGGGTCGCAACATCAATTTCGATCTGGGCCGCTGCGAAGGCTATCGCAACTTCTGCAATAAGCTATGGAATGCGACCCGTTTCGTGCTGATGAATACCGAAGGCAAGGATTGTGGTTTCAATCCGACCGCCGCGGATGCCGATCTGGATTACTCACAAGCCGACAAGTGGATCATCTCTACTTTGCAGCGCACCGAGATGGAACTGGAAAAAGGCTTCAGCGACTACCGTTTCGACAATATTGCTTCCGGCATTTACAAATTTGTCTGGGATGAATATTGCGACTGGTATCTGGAAGTGGCCAAAGTACAGATGCAGCACGGCAGCGAAGCGCAGCAACGCGCTACCCGCCGCACCCTGCTACGCGTACTCGAAGTGACTTTGCGCATGGCGCATCCGGTGATCCCGTTTGTCACCGAAGCCTTGTGGCAGACCGTCGCCCCACTGGCCGGCAAGACGCTTAATCCGGCTGGTGATTCCATCATGATGCAAGCCTATCCGGTTGCCAACCCGGACAATCTCGATAGCGCGGCGGAAGAATGGATGAATGGCCTCAAAGCCATGACCGATGCCTGCCGTAATCTGCGCGGTGAAATGCAATTGTCACCGGCGGTACGCGTGCCGCTGTTACTGCAGGCCGCCAATACTGACGACAAGACCCGCATGCAGTCGTTCGCACCGTATTTGCTGGCACTGGCGAAACTGTCAGAAGTCCAGGTGATAGACGCCTTGCCTGATTCACCGGCACCGGTTTCTATCGTCGGCGAAACCAAGCTGATGCTGCAAGTGGAAATAGACGTCGCAGCAGAACGCGAACGCCTGACCAAGGAAATCACCAGACTTGATGCGGAAATTGCCAAGGCGCAAGCCAAACTGGGCAATGAAAGCTTCGTCGCCCGTGCCCCTGCGCAAGTGGTTGCGCAAGAGCAAGAACGGATGGCGAATTTCTCCGCTACCTTAGAGAAACTACGCGAGCAGTTCGCCAAATTACCGGCAGCCTAAACAGCACTGGCAGTACGAGCTGCCAGTGTTGTTTAATCCCGATATTAAAGTAGACACTCTAAAAATTGTGTACGTGGTAAAAACCCTCGCCACGTACAATCACTTAACAATTTAAAAACTTTAATAACGGAGACATCATGAAAAAACTAGCTACTTTGAGTGCATTGCTTGCCGCAATCATCTCGCTCGCACCATTGGCACATGCCCAAGACAGCGCAACTGGCCTGTGGAAAAGCATCGATGACAAAACCGGCAAACCAAAATCACTGATACGCATTACCGAAACCGGTGGTGAATTGCAAGGCAAGATAGAAAAACTATTCCGCGATCCGGACACCGATCAAAACCCTAAATGCGACAAATGCGAAGGCGCGAACAAAGCCCAACCAATTATCGGCATGACCATCTTGTTTGGTCTGAAAAAAGAGGGCGAAGAATATACCGGCGGAAAAATTATCGACCCTGAAAATGGCAAAACCTATAGCAGCAAATTGAGCGTTGTAGAAAACAACAAAAAACTCAATGTGCGCGGCTACATCGGCGTGCCTTTCATGGGCCGTTCACAGACTTGGGTACGTGAACAATAAGAAATACAAGCAGAGCGATTGTTGAGCGATTGTTGAGAATAACGGGAGCTGCGGCTTCCGTTTTTTTTGCCCTCAACCAATACACAGCATCCATGCGCCTGATCGAGCCAAATCCACTGGCAAGCCGCGCGGGCCATACACATGAGACTCAAACCATTTCCAGTTTTAAAGCATGGCTAGCCCTGTAGTTCGGATGCAAGTAGTGTTTCTTTGTAAATAATAGACTATTGTTAGACAGCTTGAGCCAGATCAACACCGCAAACAGGGGGACTCTTACGATAGGAATCAGAAAGACAAATTTCTTAATTTCCAACAGGAGCCAACATGCAAGTAGAACATCATCCACTGTCCGCAGAATTTCCAGAATTCAAAGAAACTATCCATGAATTAAAACTCGGCAATGCGCACTTCTCCAAATTGTTTGAAGAATACGACCATACCGACAAAGCCATCAACCGCGCTGAAAACGGTGTAGAACATCTGGCCGACGCAGCGTTAGACAGCCTGAAAAAAGTACGTATCTCATTGAAAGACCAACTGTTTCAAATGCTGCAAACCACTGCAAATGCATGATTCAAGTAGTTAATTAAACGCATCATAAAAAACGGACAGCATGCTGTCCGTTTTTTATTGGCACACCTTATCTTCTATTTACTACGCTTAGCCCTAAACACGCTGGTGTCGGCGTAAAACGCGGTGTCCTGGTCTGGCCACCAGTCGGGTATGCCTAGTACTGGCAAGGGGGTGTAATCGGCGGTCGTCAGGTCGTGGGTTAGTAGTTTTTCTGCGATCTGATTGTCTAGCCATGCCCTGCGGGCGTCCCAGTCTTGCCTGAAAAATGCGGCATCGGCCCAGACTACCCAGGTGTGGGCGGTGATCGCCTTGTAGGGTTTGACCAGTTTTTCCATCAGGGCGTGACCGAAGCCCCAGACTTCTGCCTTGCTGCCAAACAGCGCGGCCTGTGCTACGAAGGCGGCCTGCCATTGGTGCTGCCGTAAATTTTCTAACAGGCTGCGCCCTTCCTCACTGTCCTCGACCACCAGGATCGCGGCGTTTTCGTCAAAGATGGTGGCGGCATCGCGTGCCGGGCCGCGTGATTTGCCTATGCCGAGCGTGGCGATCTGGGCCGACTGCAAGGCATTGAGCTGGCGTTTAATTTTCGGGAAAGTCAGCCATACCAGGGCGTTAAAAAAATCATGCAAATTCTCCCGCGTAGGCACTTTGCCACTGGCGCTGATATGCGCTTCGTAGGCGATGCTTTCGGGCAGCTCTTCCTGAGGAATGAATTGCAAAGGCAGACCCAGATGATTGCGCAACTGCATCTGGCTGGCGCGCTGATTCAGATGGGCGCGCCAGTCATCAGCGACGATCAGACTGGCGGCCTGAGGCCATACGGTGGCGTACCAGGCTTGCGGCCAGTCTATGCCGTCATAAAAACGAGTGGTCATGCCGCGCCTATTCCGCCAGCATTTTCCAGCCTATCGTTTCGCCGCCATTCAGGGGCACGATGCTACTGTCGACAAACGGCAACTCGGCCGGCAAAGTCCAGCTCTCGCGCTTGAGCGTGATGTGACCGGAATTGCGCGGCAAGTTGTAAAAAGCCGGGCCATTGAAGCTGGCGAAGGCTTCCAGCTTGTCAAGCGCACCGGCCTGATCGAAGGCTTGCGTGTACAACTCCATCGCATGCAAGGCGGTGTAGCAACCGGCACAACCGCAGGCATGCTCTTTCACGCCTTTGGCATGCGGGGCGGAATCGGTACCTAGGAAGAAACGTGGATTACCCGAAGTCGCCGCCTGCAGCAGTGCCAAACGGTGGGATTCACGTTTCAGCACCGGCAGACAGTAGTAATGCGGACGTATTCCGCCCTTAAAAATCTCGTTGCGGTTATACAGCAAATGATGCGCGGTAATGGTTGCGGCAATCGGGCCGCTGGCATCGCGTACATAGGCGGCCGCTTCGCTGGTGGTGATATGTTCAAACACCACCTTGAGTTCCGGCATGTCCTGGCGCAGCGGTTGCAGCACGCGATCGATGAACACCGCTTCGCGGTCGAACAGATCAATCTCGGCATCAGTCACTTCGCCATGCACCAGAAATGGCATGCCGACTTCCTGCATCACTTCCAGGGTCTTGTAGCACAGGCGCAGATCGGTCACACCGGCGTCTGAGTTTGTCGTGGCACCGGCCGGATACAGCTTCACCGCATGGACAAAGCCACTGTCTTTGGCGCGACGGATTTCATCGGGATCAGTGTTATTGGTCAGGTACAAAGTCATCAGGGGCTCGAAACTCATGCCCGCTGGCAGTGCCGCCAGAATACGCTCGCGATAAGCGCCGGCTTGCGCAGTGGTGGTGACTGGCGGCTTCAGGTTAGGCATCACGATGGCGCGTGCGAACTGGGCGGCGGTATGCGGCAATACGCTGGCAAGCGCTGCGCCATCGCGTAAATGCAGGTGCCAGTCGTCTGGGCGGGTGATTTTAATTTCTTGAACGGAGGATGTGGCAGAAGTTGTCATGGCAGCTCGCTATTACAGAATGGCAGCATTTTACCTTTTCTGACTAGCTAAGCGCTGAAATACCTATACACCTACCTAGTATATTTTAATTGCGCTCATGAAATATGCGTAACAAGCTGAATTTATTAAATTTATAGGGGAGTATATTTAAAAACAGATAAAAAACGCCAAGCAAAAATCACTTGGCGTCTAATGTAAGAGATCCGTGTAAGAGATCCGAGTAAGAGATCATGTGACTATTGAGCCGCTATGATGACAATGCCAAATACCCTCGCTATCGTCATACCGGACTTGATCCGGTATCCAGAATTTACCTTTGGGGGTGTCAACCTGGATGCCGGATCAAGTCCGGCATGACGGTTAAGGAAGCTTGCGTACTCAAAAAATGATCGTTTCATAGAGACTGAACACTCACGAAACCGGCAAACTTAGTGAATGATTTTTGCCAGGAAATCACGGGCGCGCTCGGAGCGGGCTGCCGTGAAAAATTCATCCTTGGCGCAATCTTCCACAATCACGCCCTTATCCATGAAGACGATACGATTGGCGACCTTCTTGGCAAAACCCATTTCATGCGTGACCACCATCATGGTCATGCCTTCTTGTGCCAGACCGACCATGACATCGAGTACCTCGTTGATCATTTCCGGATCCAGCGCTGAAGTCGGCTCATCGAACAGCATGGCGATAGGATCCATCGACAAGGCGCGGGCAATCGCCACACGCTGTTGCTGACCACCGGAAAGCTGGCCAGGGAATTTATCCTTTTGCGCCAGCAGGCCGACGCGATCGAGGTACTTCAGGCCGCGCTCGGTGGCTTCCTCTTCAGTACGACCCAAGACCTTCACCTGGGCAATGGTCAGGTTCTGGCGTATCGTCAGATGCGGGAACAATTCAAAGTTCTGGAACACCATGCCGATACGGGCGCGCAGCTTGGACAAATTGGTATTCGGATCGCCGACCGAAATGCCGTCAACGATGATTTCGCCTTTTTCGAACGGCTCCAGACCATTGACGGTTTTGATCAAAGTCGATTTACCTGAACCGGAAGGACCGCAGACCACCACCACTTCACCCTTGCTAACATGGGTAGTGCAATCGGTCAGTACTTGAAACTGGCCGTACCACTTGCTGACATTATTGAGCTTTATCATAATTTTCTCCAAATCTTTTACACGTTATTCAGGTAGCGCTTAGCGAATGATCGCTACTTTTTTCTGTATTTTTGTCACCAGCTTGGACAAGCCAAAGCACATGATGAAGTAGACGACAGCAACGAAGGAATACATCTCGACCAAACGGCCGTCACGTTGCGCAACCTTGGAAGCGGCACCGACGAAATCGGTAATCGACAACACATACACCAGCGATACGTCCTGAAACAGAACGATGGTTTGCGTCAGCAAGACCGGTATCATGTTACGGAATGCCTGTGGCAAGACGATATGTGCCATGGTTTGCCAGTAATTCATACCCATCGCATAACCGGCCCAGATCTGACCACGCGGGATCGATTGAATACCGGAACGCATGATTTCGCAGTAATACGCGGCCTCAAACATTACGAAGGTAATCAGGCAAGATGAAAATGCCCCGACCTGCACCGGCGTATCCGAACCTATGATCCAGGCGCCGATATATGGCACCAGGAAATAGAACCAGAAAATCACCATCACCAGCGGTATCGAACGCATGATGTTGACGTAGGTGGTGGCGACCAGTGAAATCGCCTTATTGCTGGACAGGCGCATCATCGCCAGCAAGGTACCAAGTATGGTGCCGCCGACCATGGCGAACAGCGTCAGCTTGAGCGTGAACACCATACCGGTGGTAAACAGATAGACCCAAGAACGTTGGATGACATCAAAATCAAAATTGGCAAACATGCTTACTTCCCTCCCGCATTAGCTGAGCCTGAGGTAATGTAACCGGGCACCGCGGTAGCTCTTTCAAGAAAATTCGAGACCATAATCGCAACCACGGAAATTCCCAGATAAATCAGGGTGGCGACGGTAAACGCCTCAAACACCTGAAACGAAAATTCCTGCATCGATCTGGCGCTGGCGGTCAGCTCCATCAAACCTATGGTCAAGGCGACTGAACTGTTTTTGATAATCGCCGCCACTTCATTGGTCAGCGACGGGATGATGATACGAAACGCCATCGGCAACAGCACATAACGGTAGGTTTGCGGCAGAGTCAGGCCCAATGCCGTACCTGCCATTTTTTGGCCGCGCGGCAATGCGTTGATCCCGGCGGAAACCTGCACCGCAACACGCGCCGAGGTAAAGAAACCCAGGCTCAATACCGCAGTGATGAAAGGAGAGTTCGGTAAGCCCTTAAGCCAATTGCCCATCTCGGTCGGCACCATTTCCGGCATCACAAAATACCAGAGAAACATCTGTACCAGCAGCGGGATATTCCTGAATAATTCTACATAGCCATTGGCAAAACGCACCGCCCATTTATTCGGGCCGGTACGAATGGTACCGATGATGGCACCAAACACCAAAGCGATGATCCAGGCCAGGCCAGCCGTTGCCAGCGTCCATAACATGCCTGAGATCAGCGCATCCAAATAGGTGCCGCCGCCATCGGGGGCTGCATCCCAAAAGATATTCCAGTTCCAGTGGTAATTCATATTTTTCTCCTAAACAACTTGCATCACAACAATACTCACCATCAAAAAATGCAAATCGGGAGGCTGACACCTCCCGATTCGGATACTGCGATGATTTATTTCTTTCGGATTCAGGTCTAACTGTCCCAGCCTACTCCTACCGCATGACGCTTACTTGCCGTCGCGCCAAACGCTTACATTCTCCGGCAAGGATGGCTGAATATAGCTGAAACAATTTTTGCTTAACCCTATCTTTTACAACAGATTACTTCTTCTTTTTCAATACGGCTTGTTGCGCTTCCGGTACGGCCGCATAAGCGGATGGCTCACCAGAATCGGTAGGCTTGGCAGCAACGACCTTGAACTGATCGGACATAGGCCAGTTCAGGTTGATGCCTTTCGGAGGGATCGGCTGCATAAACCATTTTGCGTAAATGCGGTTGATGTCACCGGAAGTGAGCACGTTGCCGATAGCGGTATCAACCGCTTTTTTGAAGGCGACGTCATCTTTACGCATCATGATGCCGTATGGCTCAACCGACAAGGCTTCCTTGCTGATGTCATAGTCGCCAGGTGCCTTGGAATTTGCCGCCAGTGATGCCAGCAAAATGTCATCCATGACGAATGCAACAGCGCGGCCGGTCTCCACCATCAGGAACGCTTCGGCATGATCTTTAGCTGGCAAAATATTGATACCCAGATTTTGATCGGCGTTCAGGGTAGTCAGTTGTTTTAAGTTAGCGGTACCTGAAGTCGAGACCACAGCCTTGCCGCGCAAATCCGCCAGTGATTTGATGTTTGCTGATTTTTTCGACAGGATACGAGTCGCTGTCACAAAAGTGGTTGGCGCAAAAGCGACTTGCTTTTGGCGTTCCATGTTATTGGTGGTAGAGCCGCATTCCATATCGATGGTGCCATTTGCCATCAGCGGAATACGCGTGGCAGAGGTCACAGGATTGAGTTTCACGTTCAGACTTGCCAAACCCAATTGCTTTTGCACTGCAGTGACGACCTTCAGGCACAGGTCTATCGAATAACCTTGATACGACTGTTTATCATCCAGGTAAGAGAAAGGAATGGATGAGTCACGCACACCCAGAGTGATGACACCTGTTTCTTTGATTTTTTTCAGAGTTCCTGTTTCTTGCGCCTGAGCCGCGCCTGCAATCACACCAGCACCTACCAGAACAAACAATAGTCTCGTTAATTTCATACTGTCTCCACAATTTTTATATCAAAGAAAATCAAAAAAACTTAAGCCGCCAAGTCTAACAAAAGCTTCCGCTTTATCTGTGTTTTTTTTGGACAACCCCATACGTGATACTACTTATAAATGGAGAAAAAACAGTAAAAAATTTGTTTTTTCTGCCACTTTAAAGATCAATCGGCAACTTTATCCGAAGGAAAGCGGATATTGTCCCGCAACAAAAACCCCATAGGCATATTTAAATTTACGCCTTTAGGGGGAATTGGGCTTTTAAACCATTTATCGTACAACTTGGTAATTTCTCCGTCCCCCATCAAGCGCGCCATTTCCTTATCCAGCAAACCCTTAAAATTCGGGTCATCCTTGCGTAAGATAATCGCATACGGCTCAGTCGAAAGCGAATCGCCAACTATGGAAAATTTGGCGCTATCCTTAGACATCGCCCGCAAGCCATACAGTAAAACATCGTCCATGGAAAACGCATCCGCCTTGCCACTTTCCACCATCGCAAATGACAGATTATGATCGTCGCCCTCTATCAGTTTCAGGCTTAGTGATCGTACCTTATCCCTGTCATTCAGAAGCTTGACGGAAGTGGTACCCTTAGTGGTCACGACCACCTTATCCTTCAAATCAGTCCAGTTCTTGATCCCTGATTCGGTCCGCACCAGCATACGTGCAGTGGCAAAAAAATGCGGAATGGTAAACGCCACCTGCTTGCGTCTTTCGACATTATTGGTAGTCGATCCACATTCCAGATCCGCCTTTGATTCGACAATGGCGGGAATCCGGGTACTTGGAGTGACGAGCAGATAATTCACCGTTAATTGAGGCAGCTTTAGCTCTTTTTTGATGGCATCAACGAGTTTCAGGCACACATCCACCGAATAACCTATCGGCTTCTTATTCTCAGACAAATACGAAAATGGGAGCGAGGCTTCGCGATGTGCGATGGTGATGGTTTGCGTTTCCTTGATGCGAGCGAGAGTATCTCCGGCATAAGAAAACGTACAGCAAGAGAGTAGCAGATAGGATAAGCCTGCATTTCCTACCCATTTTGAATATTTCATAGGAGTTCCTTTTGGAATTTTCGCGAATAATAACGGAAAGCAAGAAATTATTTCAATAAAAATATGGGCACCAATCAAATTACAATGCACGCACTCCCCAAAATTACTACTTAAATGTTAAAAAATGAATGCCTCACGTTAAAGGGAGGCATTCATGGTTGTCTACAGATTAGGTAAAGAATAGTATTTTTTCAAATCCAAATTTACTTAGGAGAAACAACCGAATCCCGTTCCACTCCAAAATGGGGGAACGAAATCCGGCTGAGACAGACATCATCCGGAGAATTAAGCCAGATGACGCAGTTCGCGCAAGGCAACCGATACCGGAGCCAAGTCAGCGCCCTGGGTACTGATGCTGCCTAGCAGCTTACACAGACGGGCAATTGCCGGTGCATGCTGTTCACGCCAGGTGCCAACTTCCTCATTGCGGGACAACAGTCCTTTGGTGATTTGGCTGGCGATCGAGTACACATCATCACGCGCACTGCCACGAGCCTGGGTTTGCCACAGGGTGTCGGTAGGCAGGCGATTGATTTGGTTACGCCATCCGGTCAAGCCAAGTTCCGCATCAACTCCAAAGTAGGCACGGGCGGCTTGCTCCAGATCGATATTGCAACTTTGAGCCAAGTCGACCAGATCCAAGGCCGGGAAAATGAATTCCAGCGCCGTCAGATGTTGCGCCAACATCGCCTCTACCCCGGCATTGACCAAGATCTCGGCTGCCTGCTGCCAGTTGTCGTACGCCGCTTCAGGCAACCACTCTTGCAGATGCGCACGCATTTCACGCGCCGCTGGCTGGTAATGCTGTATCAAGGTCGGCAGATCAGTACTTTGCGCACCAACTCTGAGCATCCAGCGCGAGGCGCGTTGCGCAATCGCAGTCAGCCTGGTCAACAGGTCTAGCTGCAGTTTGGCGTCAACACGGTAATCGAGCGCATCAATCTGATCCCATAACGGTTCCAGATCAAAAATCTCGCGCGCCAAAGTGAAGGAGCGGATCACGTCAGCGGCAGTCGCGCCCGCTTCAGATGCAATGAAGTTGACAAAGGTTGCACCGGTACGATTGACCACCGTATTGCTGATGAAGGTAGCGATAATTTCGCGCTTCAAAGGATGCGCCGCAATCGCAGGTCCGAATCGCTCGCTCAGCACTTTAGGGAAGTATGCCTTGAGCGCACCACTGAAATAAGGATCATCCGGCAAATTACTCGCCAGCAGTTCATCAAACACCGACATTTTTGCGTAAGCCAGTACCACTGCGCCTTCCGGAGCGGTGAGGCCTTGCTTGCGTGACTTGCGACGGGCGATCTCTTCATCATTCGGCAAAAATTCTATGGCACGATTCAAGCGTCCCTGGCTTTCCAGACTTTGCATCAGACGCTGCTGGCCATCCAGCACATACATAGGGCGATGGGTGGCGATATCGAGCGCCTGGCTCTGGTAGTAATTATCGGTCAACACCAGCAAGCCCACTTCGTCGGTCATAGAAGCGAGCAAGTCATTACGTTGCTTGAGTGTCAGATCGCCCGCTTCGACGATACTGCCCAGCAAAATCTTGATGTTGACTTCATGATCGGAACAATCGACACCGGCTGAATTATCGATCGCATCGGTATAGATGCGGCCGCCATGCTGGGCAAACTCAATACGCCCATTCTGGGTGCAACCGAGGTTACCGCCTTCGGCCAGTACCTTGCAGCGCAGCTCATTGCCATTAACGCGGAAAGCGTCGCTCGATTTATCGCCGACCTGGGCATGGGTTTCAAATGTCGCTTTGACATAGGTACCGATACCGCCGTTGTACAGCAAGTCTACCGGCGCCTGCAGTATCGCCTTAAGCAATTCCACCGGCGTGATCTCGGTATTGTCTATCCCGATCACGGCGCGCGCTTGCGGGCTCAGGCTAATCGACTTGGCGCTGCGCGGATACACACCGCCACCTGCAGAAATCAGGCTCTTGTCGTAGTCATCCCAGCTGGAACGCGGCAAGGCAAACAGGCGCTGACGTTCAGCGAATGAGCTAGCCACATCCGGGGTAGGATCAATGAAAATATGACGATGATCAAATGCCACGACCAGCTTGATTTGTTCGGACAACAGCATGCCGTTACCAAATACGTCACCCGACATATCACCGATACCGGCAACCGTAAATGGCGTAGTCTGGGTATTGATGGCGAACGAGCGGAAATGCCGCTTGACCGATTCCCAGGCACCGCGCGCGGTGATACCCATTTTTTTATGGTCATAGCCAACCGAGCCGCCGGAAGCAAAGGCGTCGCCAAGCCAGAAACCGTAGTCTGCCGATACGCCGTTGGCGATATCGGAGAAAGTTGCCGTACCTTTATCGGCAGCGACCACCAGATAAGGATCATCGGCATCATGGCGCACTACGTTAAGCGGCGCTACCACATTGCCCTTCACCACGTTATCAGTAAGGTCGAGCAGGCCAGACAGGAACAGCTTGTAGCAAGCGATCCCTTCAGCCTGATAGGCTTCCCTGTCGCTTGCCGGCGGCGCGTTTTTCAAGACGAAACCACCTTTGGAACCGACGGGTACGATCACGGTATTTTTAACTTGCTGGGCTTTCACCAAGCCGAGGATTTCGGTACGGAAATCTTCACGACGATCCGACCAGCGCAAGCCGCCACGCGCCACTTTGCCGCCACGTAAATGCACGCCTTCAACCCGCGGTGAATACACCCAGATTTCAAACAGCGGTTTAGGTTCCGGCACACCCGGCACTTCACGCGGATTGAGCTTGAAGCTCATGTAAGGCTTGTCGGCACCTGAAGCCGCCGACTGCCAGACATTGGTACGCAAGGTCGCCAGCACGGTAGCGAAGAACTGGCGCAAGATACGGTCTTCATCAAGACTGGCGACATTGCCCAGATGCGTCTCTATCTGCGACTTGAGCTGCTGTTGCGCATGCTCGCGGTCGACTTCGAGCGCAGGATTGAAACGCATTTCAAATAACTCGGCAATCGCCTGGGCAATCCCGGCGTTCTTATTGAGCGTCGCCTCTATATAGGTCTGGCTGAAAGAAAAACCGAGTTGCTTGAAGTAGCGGGTGTAAGCGCGTAATACGGCAATCGCACGCGCATCAAGCGTGGTACTGAGCACCAGGCGATTGAGGTCATCGCTCTCGACCTCGGCGCGCCATGCCAATGCGAACAGCGATTCAAAACGCGCCTTGACGGTAGACAGGTCAGTGCTAGGCGGCAGTTGCAGGCCCAGATCATGTATCCACAACGACTCACCGGCGTTTTTGCCGGTGCCGGCGATGTGGTAAGGATGCTCATCGAGCACCCTGGCGCCCATGCGCTCTAGCACCGGTAAGGAATCTGACAATGCCACTTTGGCGGTGTTGTAGATCTTAAAGCGCAAGATGCCGGCAGCGGCATCGAGCGGACGATACAGTTTGACTGCCAAAGGCGAGCTTGCCGACAAATTTGCCAGCATATCGGCATCTTCCGCCGCTACCAGCGCAGAGAAATCTTCGCGGTAAGCGGTAGAGAAAGCATTGGCAAAACGATGTGCCAAGGCCAGACCCTGGCCTTCGCCATGCGCACGCAATAACTCTGTGGTGCAATCATCTTCCCAGCGTTGCGCCAGTTTCGCGATACGCGCTTCCAGCGCCGCCAGGTTCACGTTATGCGGCGCGTGCTCTTTGGCCCTGACCAGATAATGTATGCGTGCCAGCGGACTATCGGTCAGCATAGGCGTAAATTCTACCGACTGCCCGTTGAGCGCACTCATCAGTTCAGCGCTGATCTTGACGCGCAATTCGGTGTTATAGCGGTCACGCGGCACAAACACCTGTGCCGAGGTAAAGCGGCCGAAAGGATCGCGGCGCAGGAACAAACGGGTGCGCTGGCGTTCCTGCAGACGCAGGATGCCGATCGCGTGTTCGGTCAGGGTTGCGGTATCGATCTGGAACAACTCGTCGCGCGGATAATCGTCCAAAATCGATTGCAGCGATTTGGCGGCATGGCTATCCGGCACCACGCCGGCATTCGACATCACGGCGGCGGTGCGCTGGCGCACCTGAGGGATCTGGTCTACCGTCGCCGAGTAAGCGGTCGAGGTGTAGAGTCCCAAAAAGCGCGACTCACCGATCACCTGGCCAGATTCGTCGAAACGCTTGACGCCGATATAGTCTAGCCAGGCCGGGCGATGCACTGTCGCACGCGTCATGGTTTTGGTCACCAGTACCAGCTCTTCCGAGTCAACCAGCGCCACCGCTTCCGGCGACAAGCGGGTTTCTATAGTCTGTACGCTGCCACGCAAAATACCCAGACCTGAATCGGGTCTGGCCACCATGCTGACGCTGTCGCCATCGCGCTTCAGGTCATAATCACGCGCACCGAGGAAAGTAAAATGACGCGCTTCCAGCCAATTGAGGAAGGCAATCCCCTCTTCACGGTTGGCTGGTGATAAAGGCGCATTATGGGCTGCCACGGTCACGGTCTGAACCCGTGCCAACATAGCTGGCCAGTCATCGACGGCGCTACGGACATCCGCCAATACGCGGCGCAAGTCTTCCGCCAGCGCCTGCTGTTCCGGCACCCCGACTATGCGGTCGCATTCGACCAAAATCAGTGATTCGATGTTTTCTTTTTGTCCCGCGGCATGGGCTGCGGCGACGGTGCTGACGCCGGCGATAGCGCCCTGTGCATCACGCGCCACATTCATGAGCGGATGAACAATCCAGTGAGCGGTACGGCCGCTGCGGTTGATCGCCATGGTGACGGAATCGACCAGAAACGGCATATTGTCGTTAACGATTTGCACTACCGTATGGTCGCTGACAAACCCGTCTTCGGCTAATGTAGGGTTGAACACCCTGACCTTGGGGCTGTGCGCGGTACGCGGCGCATCCAGCAGGCGCCAGTGCGCATTGGCCAGGGCAAACAAGGTGGCGGGGCCACGTGTGACGATTTCGTCAGGGTCGGTATTCTCGAAATAGGCGGCTACAAAACCGTTCTGGCGATCAGCTGCCGGGCCGGTGTGTTCCTGAGCGTAAGCCAAAAGCTCGGCAAGGTGGGACGTTGTCATGCGTTCTCCTAAGATTGAGGGTATCAAGTAGTCGAAGATATCAAGGTATTCAAACGGATAAGAAATTCAACCCAGCCAGCACAAGTACCCTCCAAAAAAAACTTGTCCTGACGTAATTACCGATAAGGTGACGCATGGTAGAGCACCTGCTCTAATGACTGCCAATGCTTTGTTTGCATAAATCTATGCAAAAAAGACATAACCACACACAGGTCTTGATTTGACTCAAGAAACATTGAATGTCCGGCCATCAAGCGGCGCTACGCAGACCACCCTGGCCGTTCTCAAAAAATACCCGCGCTTACTACACTCAGCTTATTTTTCCTTACGTGGTTTAACGGCCAGTTTAGGACTTTCCAGCGTCTTTTGCTCCAGATATTCCCATAATTTTGAGACGATCAGCTTCCCCGGGCGTTGCGCCGAAGGGCGCTCCCGATACAGGCGAATTTCCATCTCGACTTCCCATTGCTTGAGCCCGGCATCGGCACGCGCCAACTGTTTTTGCTTGATCTCACGCGTCACCGCAGATTCGGGCAAAAAGGCCACGCCGCGGCCCTCCAGCGCCATCATCTTCAAGCCTTCCGCCATGTCGGTTTCGTAGCATTTATCAAAATGCAGGGGAAGCCGCGCATCATTCAGGATCAGGTCGACCATCCGCCCCAGATACGCGTTATTGGCATACGCCAGAAACGGCAGCGGCGCCGCCACTGTGCCGGGCAAAACGAATTCTGGCACCCCGGCCTTGTCACAGCGCGTATAGGCGCGTAAGGCTTCCGAGCCCATGGTGATCATGTCGTACTGGGCCGGATCAAGCAATAAGGGTTGGCGCGGATGGTGATAGCACAGCAAAAGATCACAGCCGCCTTCAACTAAAGTCATCACGGCATCGTGCACATTCAGGGCCAGCAGGCGGGTATGGATTTCGCCAAAATCCTGCTCTAGCGCGGTCAACCACTTCGGCACATAGGTCAGGGACAAGGTATGCGGCACCGCAAAATCAACCGTCGTCTGAGTGGACGTACGCTTGCCGCGCAACAGGGCACGGGCATTATTGATTTGCCCCAGCATGGCGATGGCTTGCTCAAAAAATACGTCGCCGGCATGGGTAAGCCGGGTCGGATACGAAGTACGGTCGATCAGGTCAGTACCCAGCCATGCTTCCAGCGATTGTATGCGACGAGAAAAAGCGGGCTGCGTGACATGACGCAACTCGGCAGAGCGACTGAAACTATTAGTTTCGGCTAAAGAGACGAAGTCTTCCAACCATTTGGTTTCCATATCAGCATCTTAGTATAAATAAACGAACAAACAGACAAACAAAAGAAAAAACGCTGCGATTCCAGGGACAACCGGAAGGCAGCGCTTCTTTTGAGGATAATCACTTACATTTTTGGCCTGAGGAATCAGAACATACCTGATTTTTCGGTGAGGACCGCCCCTATCGCCTCATAAATAACCACGGTTCCATCCTTTAAATCGCCTTTGGCATCAAACTCTATAGTGCCCTGGATTTTTCCGTCAAACGAGGAGCTTTTCATTTCTTTCAGGTAAACCGCGGGATCAATCGAGGCGGCGCGCTGCATCGCCTGCACAAACACGTGTATGCCATCATAGGCAATCGGCGACATACCACCTGGCTCACCATATTTTGCCCGGTATTTCTGCACAAACGCAACGCCACCCGATAACCATGAAGGAGGAACTCCCGCCACGGTACAGAAGTAGTCGCGGTCAGCCGTACCAGCTGCGTTTTTAATTGTCTGCGCCTCACACATCGAGTCCCCGGCGATGAATTTAACGCCAGACCCGCTGCCACGCAAAGCCTTCAACAATGCCAGGCCAACCGGTTCATCACCGCCATAAATAACAACGCTTGCATCGCTATCGCCAATTTTTTTCACCAGTGCGGCAAAATCAGCGGCGGTTGTCTTGACCGACTCACTGCCCGTCTTAATATTTCTAGCAGTCAATACCTTATTTACCTCCAGCGCCAGGCCGACACCAAACAAGGACTCATCATCAACGACAAAAACTGATTTTGCCTTAAGTTTATCCACTGCGATGCGACCAAGCGTAGCGCCTTGTTCAATATCATCAGCACCGATACGAAATACGCTGGCAATCCCCATACGAGTATATTTAGGATTAGTCGATGCCGACATCTGGGGAATTCCCGCCTTGGCATAAATCGGCGCCGCCGGTATCGTCACACCGGAATTAAAATGTCCATAAACCGCATTTACTCCGGCGCTCACCAAGCGCTGTGCGGCCGCCTTACCTTCTTCAGGGGACCCTTTATCGTCTTCGACCAAGAGTGTCAGATGCGCTTTTTTTCCGTCGATAAAAAAACCATCGTCATTTAACTCATCGACTGCAATCTGCGCGCCTTGCGCCATATCCTTGCCATTGTGAGCCAGGTTTCCCGTCATAGGGCCGACCACGCCGATCTTTATTTCCACTTGCCGGCTACATGCCGATGCCAATAGCGCCAACGACAATATCGCCATATTTCGTGTAAATCTGGTCATAATTTTTCCTGAAAAAGGATAGGGTCAAATGAATATTAAGATACATTAGTACAAATTAAATTCTGAATATTTTCCATATCCATGTGCTTTGTAGTTTTGTACATGCTGTTTATATGGGTAAAAATACCATAAACGCTAAACGATTAATTTAGCGCAGCCGCTCACTCTCTAGAGAAACGATACAAGGCTTTTTACCACAGAGACGCTAAGAAAGAGAGGGGTACCGACTCCGCAGCCTCTGTACCTCAGCAACGAAGAGTTTTCATTCTGGCTTACACGTCTCTTTGTTCTTGTCCTCTCCGCAAGCTAAATAGTTGGGATTTAGCAAATTATTGCATACCTTATGAGCAAGCCTAAATTTCGCTCTCATCAGTATCTGCCACCGACTCTTGCTTATGCTGCTGACGCTCCCACATCTGCGCGTAAGCGCCGTCCAGCGCCAGCAAAGACTGATGCGTGCCGCGCTCTATGATGCGGCCCTTATCCATCACCAGGATCTGTTCGGCATCAACGATGGTCGATAGCCGGTGCGCAATCACCAGACTGGTTCTGCTCCTGGCAATTTCCTTGAGTTGCGCCTGTATCATTTGTTCGGATTTGGAATCGAGTGCCGAAGTGGCTTCATCGAAAATCAGGATCGCAGGGTTCTTGAGTATGGTGCGGGCAATCGCCACCCTTTGTTTTTCACCGCCCGACAACTTCAGGCCGCGCTCGCCGACCATGGTGGCATAACCATCGGGCAAGCTCTCGATGAAGTCATGAATATACGCCGCCTTAGCCACCGCAATAATTTCCTCTTTGCTAGCACCCGGTTTGCCATAGGCGATATTGTATTCAATCGTATCGTTGAACAGCACCGTATCCTGCGGCACGATACCGATAGCCTTACGCAAGGAATGCTGATTCACATCCATGATGTTCTGGCCGTCTATCGTGATACTGCCAGCCTGCACATCATAAAAACGGAACAGCAAACGTGACAAGGTAGATTTGCCCGAACCGCTATGCCCGACCACTGCCGTGGTGGTGCCAGCGGCAATACGAAAATCAACATCAAACAGAATCTGGCGCTTGGTTTCGTAACTGAAATCAACATGCGAGAAATGAATCTCACCGCCAGAGTGGCTCGCAGTATGCTGGCGGATTTGCAGATCCGGTGCACCTTCCTTATCGGCGATCTCACGGTTTTGGTCGAGCAGCGAAAACAACCGCTCCATATCGGCCAGGCTTTGCTTGATCTCGCGATACAAGACGCCCAGAAAATTGAGCGGAATGTATAGCTGTATCATAAAGGCGTTCACCAGCACCAGATCACCTATGCTCATGCTCTTGTCGATCACGCCCTGGGTAGCGCGCCACAATATCAGGGTCACTGCGGTAGCGATAATCAGCGATTGTCCGGTGTTGAGCATGGACAACGTAGTCTGCGATTTGACCGCCGCCACTTCATAATGCTGCAAGCCGGCGTCATAGCGCTTGGTCTCATAATCCTCATTGCCAAAATATTTTACGGTCTCGTAATTGAGCAAGGAGTCGATCGCCTTGGTGCTGGCCTTGGAATCGAGGTCATTCATGGTGCGGCGGAAATGGGTGCGCCATTCAGTCATGCTGATCGTGAAAATAATATACGTCACGAGCGCAATCACGGTGATCAGGCTGAACCAGATATCGTAATGGGTAGACAGGTAAATCAAGACCAGGGTAATTTCCAGCAAGGTAGGGAAAATACTGAACAAGGCATACGAGACCAGCGAAGAGATGCCGCGGGTGCCGCGCTCTATGTCACGCGTCATGCCGCCGGTCTGGCGGTTCAGGTGAAAACGCAGCGACAGCGCATGCAGATGGCGGAACACCTTCAGGGCAATATTGCGCACCGCTCTTTGCGTAACTTTGGCAAAGACAAATTCGCGCAATTCGGTAAATAAGGTGGTCGAAACGCGCAGCAAGCCATACGCGACCAGCAGACTCAAGGGCAAGACCAGCAAGGCAGCGGGGTCGCCGGGTTGCAGCGTCAGGCTGTCGATCAGCGACTTAAGCACCAGCGGCACCCCGACATTGGCCAGTTTTGCGCCAACCAAAAATAACAAAGCCAGCAAAACGCGCCATTTGTAAGCCCACAGATAGGGCAACAGGGTCTTGACGGTAGACCAGTCACCGCGACCACCTGGCGGCGGCGGAGCGGAAGATGATGAGTTACGGCGCATGGGCGGACTTAATAAAGAGAGTTATAAAGATAGTTAATCAGGGCAGCAACGATGAATGGCAACAAGTGGCAACTAATGACAATTCATCGGAGCGCAAATATGACGGCAAATCAGATCCTGGCCGGAAACAAATGCGGATAAACAAATTAGTTTATTATTCCATCAATTGTAACGTCTTAAAGGCAAGACCATGTCCGAACTCAACAAAAACACTCTACCGCCTGGCATGCCGCAACTGCGCGTGATGCCTATGCCCGCCGATGCCAATGTGCACGGCGACGTATTTGGCGGCTGGATCATGGCGCAAGTCGATATCGCCGGTGCGATACCGGCAGCGCGCCGCGCCAATGGCCGCGTGGCCACGATTGCGGTCAATTCCTTCCTGTTCAAGCAGCCGGTATTTGTCGGTGATTTACTCTCGTTTTATGCTGAAGTGACGCGGGTCGGTAACACTTCGCTGACCGTCACGGTAGAAGTCTATGCCGAGCGCAATCGCCTGCAAGCCGATACCGTCAAGGTGACCGAAGCGACCCTGACCTACGTCGCTACCGGCGAAGACCGCAAGCCACGCCAGATCCCGCCTTTGGAATCCATCGCCAATCTGGGCGCACGCTAAGCACTGACTTTAGTCAATCTAGTAGAGTCACCAGCTTATCGGCAAAATTACGTAGTTCGCGCACATTACCCGGCCAGTCGCGCTGCTGCCATGCCAGCATTTGCTGCGGGCTCCACTGCGGTATTTCTTTCTGATAGCGCTGCGCGGCGGCCTGGACGAAGGCGGCCAGCAACAAAGGGATATCCGCCTTGCGTTCATTTAGCTTAGGCAATTGCAGGCTGATCACGGCCAAGCGGTAATACAGGTCTTCACGAAATCTGCCCTCGGCGCTCAGCGCCAGCAAATCGGTTTTACTGGCGGCAATGATGCGACAATCGAGTGCGATCAGGGTATTGCCGCCCAATCTTTCCAGCCTGCG
The DNA here is from genome assembly GCA_003970805.2 of Undibacterium piscinae. GTDB lineage: Bacteria > Pseudomonadota > Gammaproteobacteria > Burkholderiales > Burkholderiaceae_D > Undibacterium > Undibacterium piscinae. The sequence continues at coordinate 3,441,927 of CP051152.1, read as the reverse complement.
CTCCTGCAAGACGCGCAGTAATTTGACTTGCAAGGCCAGCGGCATGCTTTCTATCTCGTCGAGAAACACGGTGCCGCCATTGGCATATTCGAGCTTGCCTATGCGCCGTTTTTGCGCACCGGTAAAGGCGCCCGCTTCATGGCCGAAAATTTCGCTCTCGAACACCGATTCCGGCAACGCGCCGCAATTGATCGCGACAAATTCTCCCTTGCAGCCACTGGCCAGATGCAGCTGCCGTGCCACCACTTCCTTGCCGGTGCCGGTCGCACCATGGATCAGCACATCAACCTGGCTCGGTCCTATATTGCGGATGAATTGCCGGACTTTTTCTATCACCGGCGTTTGGCCCACCAGTTCCGGCATGCTGGGGTGTGCCGCCAATACCTGCCTGAGCTGACGGTTTTCCAGCACCAGCCGGCGTTTTTCCTGAGCGCGCAGGCAGCTGTCGAGCAAGCGTTCGCTGGCATAAGGTTTCTCTATGAAATCGTAAGCGCCGTGGCGCATCGCATCGACCGCCATGCTGACGTCGCCATGCCCGGTGATCACCAGCACCGGCAAATCAGCATCTACCGCCGTTGCCTGAGCCAGCAGTTCCAGACCCGACTGGCCGGGCAAGCGCACATCGGTCACGATGATGCCGGCAAATCCGCTATGCAGGTAGGCATGGGCGTGCTCGGCCCTGGCACAGGCATGTACCGTAAAGCCGCCCAGCTCCAGCGTCTGGGTAGTCGCCAAGCGCACCGCTTGCTCATCTTCTATCAACACCGCTATCAAGACTGCCACCTGCTTCTCCTTAAGCCTGCTATTTTCGTCAACGTTCATACAGAAATATACTCCCTAATTTTTTTTCATCAAACAAAGCTGTTACGCAGGTATTTATTGCCATTTGAAAAAATACAGGGAGGGGGTATCTACTCTTACAATCAAGCTAGCGCAGCTGGCATCGCCGGAATCTTTACCACAAACTCGGCGCCGCCCTGCGCCCGGTTCTGTGCAGATAACTGGCCATTCATCGCCTGCACGATCGACGATGAGATCGCCAGCCCCAGACCCAGACCGCGTCCGCTGGGCTTGGTAGTAAAGAAGGGTTCAAACAGATGTTGCAACACCTGTTCGGGTAAGCCGCTACCGCTGTCGATGATGCGTATGCAAACCACATCCGCATCGCACTCCAGAATCACCGACACTTTTTTTATCCGGCTTTGCTCGACCGCATCGAGTGCATTGCGGATCAGGTTAATCAAGACCTGCTCCATCCTGATGCTATCGCCCAGTACCAGGGCTGCGGTGGCGCCGATTTGAGACCCCTGTGGTGACTCCAGTGGTGACTCCAGTTGCAACTCCAGCTGCGCTTCCTGGCGTTCAAACTCGCTACGCAGCAACGCGGCCGCGGCATGAATCGCGGCACCGACATCCACCACGCTGAGCGCATCGGAACTCTTTCTGGCAAAGCCTTTCAACTGCCCGATGATAGAGCCCATGCGGGCGCTGGCATCGCTGATGTGTTGCAGGTTAGCACCGGCTTGCTCGCTGTTGCCACGCGCCAGAAATACGCCGGCATTGTCGGCAAAGGCGCGGATCGCGGTCAGCGGCTGATTCAGTTCATGGGTAATACCGGCCGCCATTTGCCCCAGCATGGCCAGCTTAGCGGTCTGCAACATATCATTTTGGGTAGTGCGTAACAAATTCTCGGCTTCAGTGAGCTTGTGTAACTGGGCTTCCAGTTTCTCGTTGCCTAGCGTCAGATCCAGCGTACGCTGGGCAATTTTTTGCTCCAGTTCATCCGCCGCATGCTTCAAGGCGAATTGCGCGGCACGCCCCTCTTCCAGACGCCGGCGGCGCTGGTAAACCACGCCGGCCAGGGCCAGCAACACCCCGATCAACAGCGAAGCGACCGCAGCGGCCTGGGCACCGGCACGCTGCACTTTGGATTGGGCCGGAAACAGCATTAGCTGCCAGCCCAGCCGGCCTATAGGATGTGCCAGATATTCGTCAAATCCGGCGCGTTCGGCTTTCGGCAAACTATTGATGGGGACTATACGTTTGCCGGCATATTGCAGGGTTTGCTGCAAACCCTGCTGCACCACCTGATCGAGTGCGCCCAGGCTACGGTATTGCCACGCGCTGCGATTGCTCAGAAATACTACGCCATGGCGGTCGGCCAGCGCGATCGGCTCTTCGCTACTGCGCCAGGCTTGTTCAAACGTATTCAAACTAATTTTAACCGCGATCACCCCAAGCGGTTTGGCCAAGCCACGCTTGCTGCCTGAAGGGTAGACCGCCTGGGCGATAAAATAGCCGGGAATATTGGTGCTATTGCCGATTGCATAGAAATGTCCGGCCACACCACCCATGCCACTGCCCTTGATGGCCTCGGCAAAATACGGGCGGAATCCAAAATTTTTGCCTATGTAGCTGGTGGCACTATCCCAATTGCTGCTGGCAAGCGTCTTGCCGTCCTTATCCATCAGATAGATAGACTCGACCTTGGCCTGCTGTTGCAAATCCTGCAGGGTTAAATTAAATTCCTGCAACAAGGCGCCATCATGCGGCGCTGCCAGCACCTGGGTGGCCATAGGTAGGTAGGCGACCGAATACGGCAGGGTTTCGTAACGTTCCAGCACCGATTCCAGATCAAGCGCAATAAGTTGCAACTGGCGCTCACCGGCAAGACGGATATCTTCAACCGCCTTGCGCGATGCCAGCAGATAGGCACTGAAAATCAGCGCCAGCGCCGATCCCAGTACCAGGGCAAATAAGATGATGCGTCTGCTGATTCTCATCCGTTTATCGTACCCTGGCTGATTAAAGTCTGAAAGATACGCTTATTTATAAATGCCGCAATTGAAAACCAAATCATCGTGCTTTTCAAAGTACATCGATTTCTGTTCGATTTGCTTGCTCACAGGATTGACGAATTTGTAGTCTTGCCAGCCCTTGCCCTTGGTTTTTACCAGTTCCATGCGCTCGCGCATGAAAGGCTTGCCGTCTGCGTCCTTAAGATCAATTAAATCCTTGCCCTGCATTTTGGCATTGGCACCGTGCGCCAGGTTTTTGCCTTCCAGGTCATTGATGGTGATGTAGAGATCACGGTCACGGAACTGCCCTTGCAGGTTATTGACTTCTGCCAGGGTTTTTTCCTTACCATTGGCCTTCATAAAAGCGATCACCTTCTTGACCATGGCGGTAGCCTCCTGCGCCGTACCATGCTCGCCTGCCGCCATACTCTGGGCGGAAAAAGCCAAACTTGCCGAAACCAACAATACACGTAAAAATTGTTTCAAGATACTTCCTTTGCGATTAAAAAATATACATCAAGTCTTGCCAGAGATGGCAAGACTTTCCTGCATTTGTTGATGACTTACTGCTTACTACGAATAGTGATTTAAGCTGCCGTGAAAAACGCAGCTCAGGCTAATCCACCGCAGCCATTTTCAACTCGTCATTGTGGTGACGTTGCTGCTCTTCCATCACTAGCTGCCCCAGCTCACGCTTGAGTGCATTAAATTCCGCCGAAGACGGATCACGCTGGCGCGGCAGTTCAACCATGATGTCGCGCTTGACCGTACCGGGACGGTAAGTCATGACAACAATCCGGTCGGCCAGATAGATCGCTTCTTCTATGCTGTGGGTGACGAAGATGATGGTCTTTTTCAACTCGGACCAGATGCGCAATAATTCATCTTGCAGGTTGCGGCGGGTTAAGGCATCGAGTGCGCCGAAAGGCTCATCCATCAGCATGATGGGAGAGTCGAGTGCCAGCACCCGCGCAATCGCAACGCGCTGACGCATACCGCCCGACAGGTCTTTCGGAAAGCGGCTCTTAAAGTCGGCCAGTCCCAGCATACCCAGCAAAGCGGCGACGCGTTGCGCGATTTCTGCCTTGCCCATACCCTTGATTTCCAGACCGAAAGCGATGTTCTGCTCTACCGTCATCCACGGAAACAAGGCGTACTCCTGGAACACCATGCCACGATCAGGGCCTGGTGCACTCACCAGTTTGCCATCGGTAGTAATGCTGCCCGAACTAGGCAGGGCAAAGCCGGCGATAGCGTTGAGCAGCGTAGATTTGCCGCACCCGGAAGGCCCCAGCAGGCAGACGAACTGGCCCTGGCTAATCTCCAGATTGATATCCTTGAGCGCCACCACTTCCTTGTCAGCCGTCTTGAAGATCTTATTCACTGCGCCGACCTTGATTTGCGCAGGACTCGCTTGAGCCAGCACTTGTTTGTTGACTTGATTTGTCATCTTAGTTCTCCAGACCACGGTGCCAGCGCAGCAAATGATTGTTCAACTTATTCATCGCCAGATCGATCGCCAAACCCAGCATCCCTATGCTGAGCATACCGGCGATGATTTTGTCTGACCAAAAATACTCGCGCGCTTCCAGTATCCGGAAACCCAGGCCGTTATTTACGGCGATCATTTCCGACACGATCACCACAATGAAGGCGGTACCGATACCGATGCGTACGCCGGACAAGATATACGGCACCGAAGCCGGCAACATCACGCGCAGGAACAAGGTAGTTTGACTAGCCCCGAGATTGCGGGCGGCACGGATATAGATGCTGTCTACGTGACGCACACCGGCTATGGTATTCATCAGCACCGGGAAAAACGCGCGCGATCGCAATGAGGAAAATCGCCGGTGGATTGCCCAGGCCAAACCACAGGATAGACAGGGGGATATACGCAATCGGGGGAATCGGACGCAACACCTGCATCAAGGGGTTGAGCCAGGCATACACGCGCTGGCTCGCGCCCATCGCCAAACCCAGCGGCAAAGCCAGGCCGGCACCGACGATAAAACCTACCGCAACGCGATACATACTGCCCATGGTGTCGCGTATCAATTCGCCCGAAAACACCCAGCTGAGCCAACTCATACCGGCCGCATCATAGGGCTCATAAGGTGCCGCATATTCCAGCCATTTAATCACCACCGCCCAAGGCGAAGGTAGGATCTGCGCATTCACCCAGCCCATGCTCGTCACCAACTGCCACAGCAGGATGAGCAGTGTGGGCACGATGAGTCCCGCGCCCATTTCACGCCAATTCAATTTCATAGTTTGTCCTTGATATTTTGATGCGCACAGCAGATCCCTGGCGGATACAAAGCCGTGCGCTGCCGGAATGACCGGAATTATTTGATGTTCATGCTCTTTTTAGCCTGATCGAGCAAATCGGTCTTGACCCAGTCTTTGGCCACTGGTGGCTTGCTCATTTTGCCTATGCCGTATTTTTGCATCAGATCGGTGGTGATCTGGATGTGCTCGACAGTGACGTCATACGAATACGGGGAGTTTTCTATCGCACTGACAAAATCTTCGTGGCTGACCTGTCCCTTGAACATGTTTTCACGCACGTATTTCTCGGCCAGATCGCGGTTATCGATAAACGTCTTGGTCGCTTCGACGAAACAACGCATGAATTTTTCCGCTACCGGTTTGCGCTCTTTATAGAATTTTTCCGTCATCACCATAGTACGTACCGGCTCACCGATAGGGGTATCGTAGGGTTTGATGATTTCATTGCCAAAGCCCTTGCTGATAGCCTGCGAAGAATAAGGCTCGGATTGCATGATGGCATCGAGATTTTTTCCCAGCAAAGCCTGATTCAAATCCGGAAAACCCAGGTAAATGATTTGCACATCCTTGCCCGGTTGATCCGAATACGTCAGGCCGTTTTGCGACAATTCTGCCGCCAGCAAAATCTCCTGTATGCCGCCGCGCGTGACGCCGACTTTTTTACCCTTGAGGTCTTTGACGGTCTTCATGCCCAGATCGGCACGTCCCATCAGGCGCGCACCGCCCTTGGCAAAACCTGCCACCAGATAGATAGGCGTGCCGCTGGCACGCGCCGAGATCACCGCTTCCGATGAGACTGCCGCGACATCGAGTTCGCCGGCGATCACCGCCTGCATCGCGTCGAGTCCCTTGGCAAAGACCCGCTCCTCTACCTTGATGCCGCACTTAGGCGCGATTTCCTTGATATATGAAACTGCCCCGTAATGGGCGAACTTAAGATTACCTAAACGGATAGTCTCTTGCGCCTGTGCCGGGATGCTGAGCATGGACAGCAGGACGCTTGCAATACTGAGTTTTTTTAACATGGAGGTCTCCTGTAATTTTTTGTTTTTTAATTAGTCAGAATTTGGCAGTACAGCTTAGAGCCAAGTTCTACCAGATTTACATAGCATGCTTCGTGCCAGAAAAACTAAGCCGGGGATTTTTATCCCTGTACCTATGACAAGCGGCGATCACCAGAGAAGGTGGTTCTGAAAAATCCGACGAATACCTGCTCACGAATCCGGATTTTCGGATTAAGCCAGCGCCGTGGCGCGTATCGCTTCAACGAATAAATTTACCGTCTTTGTTGATCATCGTCAGTTCTACGAAATCACTGCCATTGTGATCACGCTCACTGTAGCTCAGCACCAGACCGCCCAGATCAACCCGGCGTATAGACTCCAGCCCGCTGATTAAGCTCTCGCGGGTCAGATTGCGGCCGGCGCGCTTAAGCCCTTCGACCAAGACTTTGGCGGCAACGAAACCTTCCATCGCAGCATACGAAGGTGTAACTCCACTCGTTTGCGTCATCGTCTTGAACTCTTGCCCAAGGCCGGTGGCCAGTGAATTCGCAGCCGGCATAATTTGCGACATCATCACGCCTTGCCCCAGTTTGCCTAAGCTCTCGACAAACGCGAGTGAAGAATTATTCGACAAGGTCATCAACTGTATCAAGGGGCTCTGCGCACGCAGTTTTTTGATGATATCGATCGTCGTCGCCGACGAACTGATGATAATGACAGCCTGCGGATTGGCCTTGGCCACACTCGCCACCACGGCATCAAGCTCAGGTTTGGCACGGTCAAAACTATTGATCGAGACCGGTGCTAATTTTTGCTGCGCCATCACACTCTGAAAACCGGCCAGGCCGTCCTTGCCGAACGAATCATCAACATACAGCAGCGAGATTTTCTTGATGCCTATGGTAGAAAACTGCTTAACCGCCTTGTTCACTTCATCCTGATACTTGGCCCGCACATTAAACAGATAGCGGTTGGTATCCTGATGAAACACCATGGCTCCGGTGCTAGGTGCAATCAACGGCACTTTATTAGCAGCCAGCAGCGGCAATATCGCCTCGGTGTGCGGAGTTCCGCGTGACTGAAACAAGGCCAGCACATGATCGTTTTTGATCAAGGCATCGGCATTGGCTGCCGCTAGTGCCGGATCAAACTTATCATCTAGCGTGCGTACCTCGATTTTTCTGCCGTTAACGCCGCCCGCTTTATTAATGGTCTCAAAATAGGCGTTTGCACCCGCCATCATTTCCTTGACCGGTGCGGCGATCTGCCCCGTCACTCCGACGGTCTGGCCGATCAGGATGCGACTGTCCGTCACGCCATCCTCGGCCCACAACGCCCCTGCACCGCATAGTGCAAGCGTAACGAGTGTGAATTTAAGTGCCGGTAAAGGCCTTAACCTGAATTTCATGGTGTCTCCGATATTTTTATATAATTTCCATGTGGCAATTTTTATGCCATGCGTATCATTGATGTCATCAAGCGGTACCGCAGAGCGTGCCTGCCCATGATTTGACCTGAAATTTACCAAACGGGCATCCGTAGAAATACGATGAAAATGCGAAAATCCAGAATTTTTGCGCATTTTTTCTGCCTTTCCAGACAATTCCTGTAGCTCGCGACATCAACACTATGATGCCCGCAGCCAGCTTTCACATTGCCTCCACTTACAACTAAGTAAGCTTAAGTGACCGTAATTCAGGGCAAGCGGTGATTCATCGGTTAAAATGCCAGGTTAATTTAAGCTAGGTGCATTGCACGACTTAGCCGGCTCGAACCACTTTCTTACTAAGATACTCAACCATGCTAGATAACCTTACCCAACGCCTCGCCAAAGTGGTCAAGACCATGCGTGGCGAAGCGCGCCTGACCGAATCGAATACCGCAGAAATGCTGCGCGAAGTTCGCATGGCTTTGTTAGAGGCCGACGTTGCCCTGCCTGCGGTACGTGACCTGATCGCCCGCGTCAAAGAAAAAGCCCTGGGTGAAGAAGTCATCAGCTCACTGACGCCAGGCCAGGCACTGGTAGGCGTAGTACAAAAGGAACTGGCCTCACTGATGGGTGCCGACCTGGGCGAAGAAGCCTACCAGCTCAGCTTTGCGACCCAGCCACCGGCGATCATCCTGATGGCCGGTTTGCAGGGTGCGGGTAAAACCACTACTGTCGGTAAGCTCGCCAAATACCTGAAAGAACAAAAGAAGAAAAAAGTATTGACGGTTTCTGCCGACGTGTATCGTCCGGCTGCGATAGGTCAGTTGCAAACCGTGACGGCCCAGGTCGGTGCCGACTTTTTCCCTTCCCTGCCCACCGACAAGCCGGTCGACATCGCCTTGGCCGCTTTAGATTACGCAAAAAAACACCATCACGATATCTTGATCATCGATACCGCTGGTCGTCTCGGTATTGATGAAGCCATGATGCTGGAAATTTCGGCTTTGCATGCGGCAGTCAAACCTATCGAAACCCTGTTCGTGGTCGATGCCATGCTGGGGCAAGATGCAGTCAACACCGCCAAGGCGTTTAATGATGCCTTGCCGCTGACCGGCGTAGTGCTGACCAAGCTTGATGGTGACGCCCGCGGTGGTGCCGCCCTATCGGTACGCCATATCACCGGCAAGCCTATCAAGTTTGCCGGTGTCTCGGAAAAACTCGATGGTCTGGAAGCGTTTGACCCGACCCGCATGGCCAATCGCATTTTAGGTATGGGCGATATCCTGGCACTGGTCGAATCCGCGCAAAAAGGCATGGACGTAGCGGCGGCGCAAGATCTGGCACAGAAGCTCAAGGTCGGCGGCAAGTTCGACATGAATGACTTCCAGTTGCAACTGAGCCAGATGAAAAAAATGGGCGGCATGGCCAACCTCATGGATAAACTGCCGGCACAATTGCAACAGGCTGCCAATGGCGCCAATATGGGTCAGGCCGACAAGCAAGTACGTCGCATGGAAGGCATGATCAATTCAATGACACCATTGGAAAGAGCGAAACCGGATCTGATTAAGGCTTCCCGCAAACGCCGTATCGCCGCTGGTGCCGGAGTTCAAATTCAGGAAGTCAATCGCATGCTGGCGCAATTTGACCAGATGCAAACCATGATGAAAAAACTCAAGGGCGGCGGCATGATGAAGATGTTGCGCGGCATGAAGGGCATGATGCCGGGTAAACGCTAAGTCGCGCCCCACTATGCCGGACTAGCTAAAAAATGGCTAATCCGGCTTTTTTTTCGCCTGAAGGGCGTCACACGGTCGATTCCGACACATTTTCAACAAAAAGTGACAAAAAACACTTGCATCGCCCTGCAAAGCCCACCACTATAAGAGATGCGTGAAATGGCGCATTTTCAACGAATTTGTGAAGGAGCCTCAATATGGCAACAGCACCAAAAAAAGCAGCAGCAGCAAAACCAGCCGCAGCAGTTAAGAAGCCAGCAGCAGCCCCTAAAGCTGCAGCAAAACCAGCGGCAGACAAGGCAGCAGCACCAGCGCGCAAGCCAAACGCAGCATTCATGAAGCCAATGACGATTTCCCCAACATTGGCAGCAGTCATCGGTACAGCGGCAATTCCACGTACTGAAGTGACTAAGAAAGTATGGGAATACATCAAGAAGCATGACTTGCAAGATGCAGCGAATCGTCGCAACATCAACGCAGATGACAAGCTGAAAGCTGTTTTCGGCGGCAAAGCACAAGTCTCTATGTTCGAGATGACTAAACTGATTTCCGGCCACCTGTCCTGATTTTCAGACCGGTTCAAACCTGCGACCCTTGAGTTCAGGTTTGGCTGCAGTTTTTTGGGAAACTTATTGAGAGTAATACATCTCAATCCCAAACAAAAAAGCCCGCATCGCGCGGGCTTTTTTGTTTCTGGATTTTTCTCATTTGAGAATGTATCGGTGGCAGTGATCGCCCGCGTTTTACTTCACGTATTCCCAGTTCTTCCAATTCGCCAATACCGCATTCGGATATTCAGGGCGCCCGCGACTACCGTTATAACGTCCCAATGCCAGATACAGATTACCCGCTTCCATGTCTATGTACATGCGCAGTATCGCGCAGCCATAACGCAGATTAGATTGCATCTGAAACAGCTTCTGCGCATCGCGGTCGCCGATCACACGCGACCAGAATGGCATCACCTGCATATAGCCGCGCGCACCAACCACCGAGGTCGCGTATTTGCGAAATGCCGACTCTACCTGTATCAAGCCCAGTACCAAGGCCGGATCGAGGCCGGCGCGTTTGGACTCATACCAGACGGTTTCAAGAAATTCCTGGCGGGTCTGTTTATCGGGCAGTCGTCGCTTCAGGCGATCCGACATTTCACCTAGCCAGTGCAGATATTTGATACGTTCCTCAATCTGATCAAAACTAGGTTTCGGTGGGCGCGGATCACTGACTAGTTTGGATAAAGCGAGCCGCACCGAATCTGCCATCGCCTCCTCTTTCTGATTCCCCGCCAAGGCGAACGGAGAAGCAAAAAGCGCGCAGATAAATGCAGAAATACTCAATAAGCGAAGCTGCTTCCTGAACCAAAAATTAAGCGATACCACTTTGGCTTCGCTTAATTTAGAGCTAACCTGCACGATAGCCGTGCACATCAAAATAGACTCCATCCTGGTAATTTATTTCCCAGCCAATTTCGCCTGAATGAAGGACAGCATTTCTTCAACAGCGACCACACTCGCCTCGGTATCACGACGGCCCTGATATTCAAGATTGCCATCTTTCAGACCACGGTCACCGATCACGATGCGATGCGGTACACCGATCAATTCCCAATCGGCGAACATGGCACCCGGACGCTGACCGCGATCATCGAGTATCACGTCTACGCCAACCGCCAGCAACTCGGCATACAGCTTCTCGACTTGCTGTTTGACGGCTTCGCTCTTGTCCATCCCCATAGGGCACAGCACGACTTCAAACGGCGCGATTGCAGTCGGCCAGATGATGCCCTTGTCATCGAAGTTCTGCTCAATCGCGGCACCCAGGATACGCGTTACGCCTATGCCATAACAACCCATTTGCAGGAATTGCGGTTTGCCGTTTTCGTCGAGGAAAGTGGCTTTCATCGACTCGGAATAGCTGGTACCGAGCTGGAACACGTGACCGACTTCAATACCGCGCTGTACCGCCAATATACCCTTGCCATCCGGCGAAGCGTCACCGGCCACGACGTTGCGCAGATCGGCGACCATAGGCTCGGCCACATCGCGGCCCCAGTTGGCACCGGTAAAGTGGAAATCCGCTTCATTGGCGCCGCAGACAAAATCACTCATCATGGCAACCGTACGGTCAGCCACGATCTTGACCGGCAGTTTGGTGTTGATAGGACCGAGGTAACCGGGACGTGTACCAAAATGCTCGATGATTTCGTCTTCAGTGGCGAAGCGGTGGTTCGCCAGACCAGGAATCTTGCTGGCCTTGATTTCATTGAGTTCATGATCACCGCGCAACAACAATAACCAGACTTGTCTTTGTACTGCGCCTTTCTCTTCGGTCTCTACCGTCAGCACGATTGATTTGACGGTCGATGTCAAAGGAATCGCCAGTAATTCGGCAACTTCTTCACACTTGGCTTTGCCTGGTGTAGCTGTCTTAGTCAAGGCCGCGCTGGCCGGCTGACGCTCACCACTTGGCGCGACAGCCTCAGCCGCTTCCATATTCGCGGCGTAATCAGAGCTTGGGCAATATACCAGCGCATCTTCACCGGTATCGGCAATGACGTGAAATTCGTGCGAACCGGAACCACCGATGGCACCGTTATCCGCTGCCACGGCACGGAACTCCAGGCCAAAACGCGTGAAAATCCTGACGTAGGCATCAAACATCACCTGATATGACTGTTTCAGGCCATCGACATTGCGATCAAACGAGTAAGCATCCTTCATGGTGAATTCACGACCGCGCATCAGGCCAAAACGCGGACGGCGCTCGTCGCGGAACTTGGTCTGGATATGATAAAAATTGAGCGGCAACTGACGGTAGGACTTGATCTCGGAGCGCACTACGTCGGTAATCACTTCTTCCGAGGTCGGCTGGATTGCGTATTCACGGCCGTGGCGGTCTTTGACACGCATCAGTTCCGGGCCCATCTTGTCCCAGCGGCCAGTCTCTTGCCATAATTCAGCAGGCTGCACCACGGGCATCAGCATCTCAATCGCATTGGAGCGGTTCATCTCTTCGCGCACGATGTTTTCCACCTTGCGGATGACACGCAAACCCATAGGCATGTAATTGTAAATGCCGGAACCGAGGCGTTTAATCATGCCCGCACGCATCATCAGTTTATGGCTGACGATTTCTGCATCGGCAGGGGCATCTTTCAAAGTAGAAATAAAAAACCGTGTAGCACGCATGACAATGATTCTTTTCAAAAATAGAGGGTTATAATCATCTCAATTTTAAAGGATTAGTTGGCTAATGCGCCTACTCTTTGCATATTTGATGATGGAAACTGCGCCTTATTTGCATTTTTATGTGATGAACTCCATGTTCCATAGTGAAAATACATGATAAATCATGCGCGCCATCATTTGAGATCCCGGGAGCACGTCGTTTAGCCGCAGAAAGTATTGAGGTTGAACATGCTAGATCGTGAAGGCTTTCGGCCTAACGTAGGCATCATATTGCTCAATGCGAGCAATGAAGTTTGGTGGGGCAAGCGGGTACGTGAACATTCCTGGCAATTTCCTCAGGGTGGCATCAAGTATGGCGAATCTCCGGAACAAGCCATGTTTCGCGAACTGGAAGAAGAAACCGGTTTGCGGCCTGAGCACGTCAAAGTCATAGGTCGCACCCGCGACTGGCTGCGCTATGAAGTGCCGGATCATTTCATCAAGCGGGAAATTCGCGGACATTACCGGGGCCAAAAACAGATCTGGTTTTTGCTGCGCATGGTCGGACGCGATTGCGACGTCAACCTGCGCGCCAGTAGCCACCCTGAATTTGACGCCTGGCGCTGGCATGAATATTGGGTTCCGCTCGATGTCGTGATCGAGTTCAAGCGTGGCGTGTATCAGCTCGCCCTGCAGGAATTATCACGTTTCATACATAGGGTCGATCATCCGGGTTCGCAACGCAAGAATGCACGACAGACCGCGGTGCCAGCCGAACCGACTCCAGCGGCGACGGCGCCGACAGAGCCCATCATTAGCATTGGGCAAACCAAGGACAAGGACAATGCAAAATAAACGCAAAGCATTTGCTTTAACTAAACGCAGCCATCGCCCCCTGCTCGCTGCCATCAGTGTGCTGATGTTGCAGCTTGCACCAGTCACGATAGCCGCCAATGCACGGGACTTTGAAGAAGACAGTAAAAAAGAATGGCAGGAGTTGCCTGCCACTTTGCCGGCAGCACCCAAGGCAGAAAATCTCATGCCGTTTTATGACAGCGGCAGCCAATCCTTCGCTCTCGACGCGGCCTCGTTAAGCATCGCCGACGATGGCAGCATACGCTACACGCTGGTATCGACCAGTAGCGCTGGCGCGAAAAATATCAGCTATGAAGCGATCCGCTGCCTGACGGCGGAAAAAAAAGCTATATGCCTTTGGCCGCAGCGATGGCAGCTGGTCACCATCACGGCGCGATCAATGGGATAAGATATCCGATTCAGGTGTCAATAAACAACACAGCACACTGTTCTATGAGTATTTCTGTGACGGTAAAAGCATTGCAGGAAAAGCGGAACAAATCATTACACGCATCAAGCGCAAACAGCCGATGAAGCAATATTAAGCTATCGCTCTGCCGTAATAAAAAAGCCCTCTCAGTGTGAACTGAGAGGGCTTTTTTTATCAGCGCGGGTATGACTAGGGCTTAATCAATCGCCTTGACCATATCTTCAATGACTTTTTTCGCATCACCGAACACCATCATGGTTTTATCCATGTAAAACAGTTCATTGTCCAGACCGGCATAACCGGAGGCCATGGAACGCTTGTTGACGATCACGGTTTTAGCTTTGTAGGCTTCCAGAATCGGCATACCGGCAATCGCTGACTTAGGATCTTTGGCAGCAGGGTTGACCACGTCATTAGCGCCAAGCACCAACACGACGTCGGCTTGCGCGAATTCGTTATTGATGTCTTCCATCTCAAACACCTGATCATATGGCACTTCAGCTTCCGCCAGCAACACGTTCATGTGACCAGGCATACGACCGGCAACAGGGTGAATCGCATATTTAACGGTAATGCCTTTGTGAGTCAGCTTCTCAGTCAATTCTTTCAGGGAATGCTGAGCGCGCGCAACCGCTAAGCCATAACCCGGAACGATGATGACAGTCTCGGCATTGCCCAGCAAGAAAGCCACGTCATCGGCAGAGCCGGATTTCACGTTACGCTGTGCCTGGCCAGCCGCTGCCGCTTCTACCGGCGCGCCACCGAAACCACCCAGCAGAACGTTGAAGAAAGAACGATTCATCGCCTTGCACATGATGTATGACAGGATCGCACCAGAAGATCCGACCAGTGAACCGGCAATGATCAACATCGAGTTATTTAAGGAAAACCCGATACCGGCAGCAGCCCAGCCTGAGTAACTATTGAGCATGGAAACCACCACCGGCATATCGGCACCGCCGATAGGAATGATGATCAACACACCCAGTACAAAAGCAATCGCTGCCATCAGGATAAACGGCAACCATGCAGGAGCGTTACCCGGCGCGAAGCAAAACATCAGGCCAAAGCCCAACATCGCCAATGCCAATACCAGATTGAGCATGTGCTGACCTGCGAAGCTTACCGGCGCGCCCTGAAACAGGCGAAATTTATACTTACCCGACAATTTACCGAAAGCGATGACAGAACCTGAGAAAGTAATCGCACCGACAAAGGTACCGATAAATAACTCTAAGCGGTTACCAAACGGAATCGCCGCATCGCGTGCCGTGATATTGAAAATCCAAGGCTCGGCCACCACCGCGACTGCGATACAAACTGCCGCCAGACCGATCAGCGAATGCATCGCTGCCACCAGTTCCGGCATCTTGGTCATTTCCACGCGTTTGGCCAGCGTAGCGCCAATACCGCCACCGACTACCACGCCAAGAATCACCAGACCATAACCGAGGCCAGAACCGGAAGCTTCTGATTTCAATTTGACGATCAGGGCGATCGTCGTGACTACCGCCAGCGCCATACCTGCCATACCAAAGGCATTACCACGGCGGGCCGTAGAAGGATGCGACAAGCCCTTGAGCGCCTGAATAAAACAGACAGAAGCGATCAGATACAGCATCGTGACCAAATTCATACTCATCATTTGATCTCCTTGGCAGCCACTTTAGGTTCTTTTTTCTTGAACATTTCCAGCATCCTCTGGGTAACCAAAAACCCGCCAAATACGTTAACGGCGGCTAAAGCTACCGCAACCGTGCCCATCACTTGCGCCAGCAAGCCTTCAGTCAAGCCGGCAGCGAGCATGGCGCCAACGATGATGATGGCGGAAATGGCATTGGTAACCGCCATCAAAGGCGTATGCAATGCAGGGGTAACCGTCCAGACCACGTGATAGCCGACATAAATTGCCAGCACAAAAATGATGAGGTTGGTAAGGGTGTGACTAACTTCCATGATGTCCTCTCGGTTTAATTTTTTAAGACATGCAAGCTTTATTAATCTATTGTTTGGAACGCGAGATTAATATTCTTTAAGACTGGTGATCTGATTTTTACCGTCGACAAAAACCACTTTAGGCTTGAACGTACTCGCCTCTTCGTCGGTCATTGGCGCATACGTACAAATGATCATCAGATCGCCCAGTTGCACACGACGCGCTGCAGCACCGTTCAAGGAGATTTCACCGCTACCACGTTTGCCTTTGATGACATAAGTGGAGAAGCGTTCGCCATTGTTAACGTTGTACAGCTCAATCTGCTCGTGTTCCTTGATGTCGGCGGCATCGAGCAGATTTTCATCGATTCCACACGATCCTTCGTAGTGGAGGTCACACTGGGTTACAGATGCACGATGAATTTTGGCGCGTAGCATATTTCTTTGCATGATATTTCCTGTTTCTATTTCACTTATTTACTGATATTAACGAATACATAGATCTCTATCCTCACTGCGCATGCCTGTATGAATGCGACAAATTGCCGTGAGTAAATTGAAGGAGATTTTATTATTTCTTCAACACTTCACCGCCGGCGCAAACCAGCGTTGCTACAATGATTTCATCTTCCTTATTGATCACCAATGCGGCATCCTTATCGATGATCAGCTTGAGGAAATCCAGTACGTTACGGGCATACAAGGCGGAAGCGTCAGCTGCCACCAAAGTGGCCAGATTGGGTTCGCCGATGATATGCACGCCATACTTGGTGACGGTTTTGCCCAATTCTGACAGCGGACAATTACCACCCTGCTCGACTGCCATATCGACAATCACTGAACCTGGCTTCATGGCCTTGACGGTTTCTTCGGAGATCAGGATCGGTGCCTTGCGTCCCGGTATCAATGCCGTAGTGATGATGATATCAGCCTGCTTGGCGCGCTCATGCACCAAGGCAGCCTGACGCGCCATCCACGAAGCCGGCATAGGACGGGCATAACCGCCGCTACCTTTGGCGATTTCACGCTCTTCATCGGTCTCGTAAGGGACATCAATGAATTTAGCGCCCAGCGACTCAACTTGTTCCTTGACCGGCGGACGTACGTCTGAGGCTTCAATTACGGCGCCCAGGCGCTTGGCGGTAGCGATCGCCTGTAAACCGGCAACGCCCACGCCCATGATCAATACGCGGGCAGCCTTGACGGTTCCTGCTGCAGTCATCAGCATAGGCATAAAGCGCTGATAAGTATTCGCGGCCATCAGTACGGCTTTGTAACCGGCGATATTGGCTTGTGATGACAAGACATCGAGTGACTGCGCACGGGTAATGCGCGGAGCCGCTTCGAGTGCAAATGCAGAGATGCCATGTGCGGCCATCGCTGCAATATTCTCAGCATCAAAAGGATTGAGCATACCAACGAGCACTGTACCTGATTTCATCAGGGCGCGTTCGTCGGCCGATGGAGCTCTCACTTTCAGCACCAGTTCAGCACCGAAAGCATCGGCAGCGGAACCAATTTCGGCACCGGCAGCCTGATAGGCTTCATCTGTAATACTAGCGGCGATACCTGCGCCAGTTTGAACGACGACCCGGTGCTTGGCTGAAACATATTTCTTAATGGTTTCTGGGGTCGCCGCAACACGCGTCTCGCCCGGCCGGGTCTCGGCGGGAATGCCGATTCTCATAAGTTTACTCCTTGGTTTGCAATGTGAAAATTCTTACCCGAATCTTACATGGGAAATTCGACAACAATATTACACGGAAAATGTTTTTAAGCACAACCGTTCGTATTTTTGCGTTTTAGCAAAACATGACATTTTTTCACAAAATTGCTACATGTGGAGAATTTTGAAAAATCAAGCGAAACCCGCTTGGCATAAGGCTTTACAGGTATTTGACGGATATATGGGGCATAATTTCCAAGGCTGGAATACATGCTGGCGAGACGCAATACCCACGATATACAATATTTACATTAGCTAATTTAACGTCAAATTTGCTGGTTTACCACAAAATATTTGAGGTCAAAGTAAAATGTCGAGCTAATTGAAAGAAGTTATGTCAAATATCTGGAAACCTTCCGTCACTGTCGCAGCGGTCATTGCCGTCGAAAATAAATTTTTTTATGATCGAAGAAGAGACTGCCGAGGGTGTGCGTATCAACCAACCGGCCGGCCATCTTGACCCCGGTGAAACCCTGGAACAAGCGGTAGTGCGCGAAACACTGGAAGAAACCGCCCACGACTTTAGCCCTGATGCCTTGCTAGGCACCTATCTGTCGCGCTATGTCTCACCTACAGGCGAACAGGTCACTTACCTGCGTTTTGCGTTTACCGGCGAACTCGGTCAGCAACATGATCGCGCCCTGGATCACGGCATATTGCGCACGGTATGGATGAGCTACGAGGAATTGCTCGCATCACAGGCACGTCATCGCAGTCCTTTGGTCATGCAATGCGTCGATGATTATCTGCAAGGCAAGCGTGCCCCGCTATCGCTACTGTTCACACACCCCAGCGCACTTGGAGTTTAAATTTTTATATGAGTAAAAAAAGAGTTGTTATCGGCATGTCTGGTGGCGTGGATTCATCAGTTTCCGCCTGGTTATTAAAGGAACAAGGCTACGAAGTCATCGGCCTGTTTATGAAAAACTGGGAAGATGACGATGATTCCGAGTACTGCTCAACGCGCGAAGACTGGATCGATGCCGTCAGCGTCGCCGATGTGGTGGGCGTTGATATCGAAGCGGTCAATTTTGCGGCGGAATACAAAGACCGCGTATTTGCCGAATTCTTGCGTGAATACCAGGCTGGCCGTACGCCAAATCCTGATGTGCTGTGCAATGCCGAAATCAAGTTCAAGGCATTTCTCGATCACGCCATGAAGCTAGGCGCCGATTACATTGCCACCGGCCATTACGCGCGGGTCCGTGAAGTCAACGGCGAATTCCAATTGCTCAAGGCACTCGATGCCAGCAAGGATCAAAGCTATTTTCTGCACAGGTTAAATCAGGCCCAGCTTGCCAATACCCTGTTCCCGCTCGGTGAAATTCAAAAAACCGAAGTGCGTAAAATCGCCGAACAACTACAGTTGCCGAATGCCAAGAAAAAAGATTCCACCGGTATCTGCTTCATCGGTGAGCGCCCTTTCCGCGATTTCCTGAACCGTTACCTGTCCTACCAACCCGGCGACATGAAAACCGCCGAAGGCGAAATCATAGGTCAGCACGTGGGTCTGAGCTTTTACACCCTGGGTCAACGCAAAGGCATAGGCATAGGCGGTATCAAGTCGCATCAGAATGCCGATGGCAGCAGTGACGCCTGGTATGTGGCGCGTAAGGACATCATCAACAACACGCTTTACGTGGTACAAGGTCACGATCATCCATGGCTACTATCATCCTCACTGGAAGCGGCGCAAGTAAGCTGGGTCGCAGGACATGCACCTGATATCACCCGTATGTCGGCCAAGACGCGTTATCGCCAACCGGATATGGCTTGCGCCTTCAGTGGCGGCGGGCAGCAGTTCCAGCTCGATTTTGATCAGGCGCAGTGGGCGGTGACTCCGGGGCAATCGGCAGTTTTATATGACGGTGATATCTGTCTCGGCGGCGGCATCATTAATTCGGCAGGCAACAAGCTTTAAAGGCCCGCCCTTGAAGCAGCATTTCCACTATCGACGCTAGCAATGACTGGCTCGCCTTAAGCAAAAACCTGCAATTCGCTCTATTGCCGCACAATTACCGCACCAAAAATGTGCAGGCAATAGAGCATATCAACTATCCCAGTCCAAGTATCCCGCGTACGCAGTCAGTAAAAACCGATAATTGCCAGTGCCAATACATATGCATTGTGGCAACTTTTTGCGATTTCCATCGCTATCGAAAATCTACTGAAAACATATACTCCTCAATTTTTGATATTAAATACGGCCATTCCGCTTACACTACCTACGTATAGGAAAAATACTCTCCGGGAGTATATGATTCAATGTTGATATACCAAGTTGCAAACCTAATAAATAGATGAAATTACCAATTATTTCAGAATAAAATTTTTCATTTTGGCTTTATTCTAAGGTAATCTTTTAAAAAAATGCTTTTTGTCGCATTTTCGTCAGAGAAGATACAAATATATCCAGAAACAACGCACTAGTCCGATTTGATACATTCCGTTTCTTTACAATTCAATTAGATGAAATTATATTTACATCTTCATTTCATCTGTGATGCCTGCCTATCATGATCCATCTTGAGACACCCACACCCGGCGGTACCGTTAACGCCCGTATAGGCAAAGTTTATTTAAGCTTATCCAAGGCGCATAGAAAAACCGCAGACTACGTCCTGTCAAACGCATTTCGCTCGGCCACCATGTCAATTGATGAACTGGCCAACGCCGTCGGCATCTCGATTGCCACGGCCAATCGCTTTGCCCGTGCATTAGGCTTTGATGGCTATCCGCAATTTCGAGCGGAACTGGTATGCGGCTTTGAAGCCATGCTGGCCCCTATCGATAATCTGCGTACCGAAGTACAAAGACCGGCAACCAGTACCGAGATCATCAGCGATTCGCTCAGCGAAGACATGAGCAATCTTGAAGCAACCCGGCGCGGACTTTCGCCAGAACTATGCAATCAGGCGGTCAAGATGATCTTGAACGCTGAGCGCATCTACATCGTTGGTTATGGTGCCAGCGCATTTCTCGGCGGCCTGATGGCGCACGGTCTAGATCCTTTTTGCGAAACCATACAATGCACGGTAGGCTCAGGCGGACCGTCTCATGTCGCCAGGCAGTTGTTTAAATATACCTCGCGCGATCTGGTGATCGGTATCTCTTTCCCGCGCTACGCCGAAGATGTGATTACCATGATGCGTCAGGTGCGGGAAAAAGGCGTGCCGGTACTGGCGCTGACCGATGCCCCAAGTTCACCGCTGGCATCGCATGCCAATATCACCCTGTATGCACAGACCCGACGCCAGTTCTCACCCAATTCAGAAGGCGCGGCCTTATGTCTGATAGAAGCCATTTGCAGCGCAGTTGCCCATCAGGCTAAATCGCCCGTACATTCGGCATCAGAAATGACCAAATTCGTACTACCATGGTTATATCAAGGCAACAATCAAGGCGCCCGCAAAACCTTGCTCCTCGACACCATAGAACCAGAATAAGCGTCTGAAATCTGACTCTGCAAACAAAAAGGGTGTCTGGAAAAATTCCAGACACCCTTTTTTTGCCTATCAAGCAGCCTTATTCGGCTGCGATGACCTGTGCTGCAGCATTAACCACGGCGGCGATACGGCCTACGTCACGCAATTGGACGGTAGACATACCTTCTTTTTTCAACAATTCAAAATGCGATTTCACGCAGAAATGGCACTTGCCGACGACCGAAGCGGCCAAGGCATACATTTCAAAGCGGCGCTTATCCACACCGCCATTGGTGGCGTAAGCGTTCATGCGCAGTTGGGCGGCCTGGGTCTTCATGTCAGGATCATCGGTCATCTCGACAAACGGATACCAGATATTGTTCATTCCCATCAATGCCGAAGCGGTCAATGCTGCATTGATTTCTTCCGGACTTAAGGCTCCGCTGGCCTTGATGATGTCGATGATGACCTTGCTCTTGGCCGCAAATGCCGCTGCCAGTGCCACGCCGACGGCATCATTGCCTTCAAGGCTGGAACGGGCAATCGTGCCGTCAACATTCAAACGGATATCCTTGGCATAATCAGGAATCAAACTTTTAATTGAATTCAAGAATTCCATAGTATTTTCCTATCAATAAGTGATTTTAAAACCCGCCTCAGCGGGTTTCATTGTACTGCGACTACCGGCATTACTACACGGTAGTTTCTATATACCCGATTACAGAGTTGCGCCGCCTACAGTACGGTTGCATGGGCACAGTTCGTCAGTTTGCAGACCATCCAGAATACGCAGGATTTCTGTAGGGTTACGACCAACGTTCAGGTTGTTGACAGAAACGTGCTGAATGACATTGTCAGGATCAACAATGAAAGTTGCGCGCAAAGCCACGCCAGCATTCACGTCACGTACACCCAGCATGTCAACCAAAGAACCTGTTGCATCACCGAAAGCGTAGTGATTCAATTTATCCAGATCTTTGTGCTCACGACGCCATGCCAATTTGCAGAATTCGTTATCAGTGGAACCGCCCATCAAAACCGCGTCACGGTCTGCGAAATCATTTGCCAGTTTAGCAAATTCAACGATTTCAGTAGGGCAGACAAAAGTGAAGTCTTTTGGGTAGAAATAGATAATTTTCCATTTTCCCGGGAACGACGCTTCGGTGATATCTTCGAATGCGGACACGCCGTTTTCTTCGTGATGATTAAAACCTGGCTTAGCAGAGGCTACTTTAAATGCGTCGAGTTTTTGACCTACAGTTTTCATTAATTTCTCCTGATTGGGTGATTCAAGGTGAACAATCTGTCCACAACGTAGATAAGCATATCACTATGAATTTCAAATATCCAATAGATTATAACTAACAGCATCTTAGCTAAAAAATATGCTGCCAGTCACATCTTATACTTTGGGGTAATGCGGAAAAATTCAAGTATCACTCTGTCTGTGCGCGCAGGCAAAAAAGCTAAACCAGAACATGGTGCCGGCCCCCTCTTCACTTTCGAAGCCGATTTCCCCGCCCATTTTTTCGATGAGTGTTTTAGAAATATTCAAGCCCAATCCGGTACCACCTTGCTGACGCGTATCACCATCATCAGCCTGGGCAAATTTACTGAAAATCCTGTCCCTGAAAGCGAGCGGAATACCCGGGCCTTTATCCCTTACCTCGATACGATAAGTGCCACTTCTGATTTGTACCTGGATATCGACGAAATCGTTACGCGGCGAAAATTTCGCGGCATTCGACAATAAGTTGGCAAACACCTGCATCAGTCGGTTACTGTCTGCAATCACCCAGGCATGCTCGGGGTGCTGACTCAAGCGATATTGCACCGCCAAGGTCTGGGCATAAGCGGCATTGGCTTCGATTGCCTGCCGGGTCAATGCAATCAAATCAACGCGCTCTGCATTAATCGTCATTTTTCCGGACGAGAGTTTCTCCATATCCAAAAGATCATTGACCAGCACACCGAGACGTTGGCTATTTTTATGCGCGATCTTGACTAAATCCAGAATCTTCGGAGGTAAGACGCCGCCTACCCCATGTTCCAGCAAACCAAGAGCGCCACGGATAGAGGTTAACGGGGTGCGTAGTTCGTGACTGACCATAGAAATGAAATCGGCCTTGATACGGTCAGCCTTACGCTGCTCGGTCAGATCAAGTACAAAACCCACCCATTCAACACTCGATCCCTCAAGCTGCGCCAGGCCAATCATCACAGGCACCCTGCTCTGATCCTTACGTATCAGCTCAACTTCAAACGGATGCGCCTGACCATGCCGGCGCAACTCATGCATGGCATTACGATAGCCGGCATGGCTTAGCGACGAGGTCATTGTCAGCCAATCAAGCCCGGTCCCGGCAAACTCAGCTCTTGTCACGCCTATCAAATGCAGCAAAACCTCATTGGCCTCAGTTAATTTACCGCTGAGATCACCTTGCATGATACCGATCAGACTGGAGTTGACTAGCCGGCGCAGGCGCGACTCACTGACACGTAGGGCGTCGAGCATGCGCGACTTCTCCTGACTAGCCAATTCTGCCGCATCACGCGCGGCCAGCAAGTCAGTCTCGACCTTTTTCATTGCGGTGATATCACGCATGCTGATTACCCGCCCAACCAGGCGATCACGCAAAAATTCAGGTTTTGATACGCAGACAAAATAACGTCCGTCAATCAACGCCAATAAATCTTCGGTCTCCGATTGCGGTGTCAATAACATCTCTTGCAAACTGGCGGAAAACTCGTCGGCATTGAGCAGACAGGAATTCAAGTGCTCCACGATATTTGTCGCGCTGCGCCCGACCAGCACCTCCTCGGGCAAACTCCACATCGTCACAAAACGCCGGTTCAGGTTAATCACCTTGCCTTCTAAATCGACCGCAAGTATGCCTTCCGCCGTTGCATCCATAGAGCTTTGCAATTGCGATACCAGATGCACCTGTTGCTCGGCGATCTGGCGACGCCGTGTGATGTCCTCCGCATGGATCACCCAAAAAGTCTTACCGGCCTCGGAATAACAGGACACCCGCTTTTCCACATAAAAGGAAGTGCCGTCCTGCCGCATCCACTCAGTCTCGGCAACACGGCTAAGGTTTAATAGCGGAGCCTGCTTCAGGTCTTCCCAAAAAAACACATCCAGCAGTGAACACTCTACGCTTGCCAGTGCCATGCCCAGCAATTGCTGACGCGAATATCCCAGCATACGGCAGACGTTGCTATCGACATCAAGTAGCACCAACTGCTCGGCATCCACCACCATGATGGCATCATTTGAGCGATCAATGATGTGACGCAACAAACCGTCACTGATCTTGGTTTCCTGGCTAGCTGAGCCCGGGGTAGTCATATCTTCAGAATCTTCCATTATCAGGCTGCACCGGACGCAGTATTGGACTGCGCTTTCTTGGACTGCGAATCGACATAATAATTTACCCTCTTGCGGGGATTGAGGTAATCAAAAATAACTCGTGGTAACAGGCCGGGGCGAATGCTCGCACTAATCCCCAGATCCTGATTTTCTACCGCCAAATCAAGGATAATTGCCTCCTCCTTAGGTATCTCTTCGTCATACACCATAATCCGCGGACGCAGCGGCTTACCGACATTGACGTTCATCACCAGGCCTATCGCCTCATTCGACAAACGGACCAAGGTGCCGGGCGGATACACGCCCAGACTCTTGACCAGCGTTGCCATAGCCGTCGGGTCAAACTGGGCGCGACGGTGTGCATACATAGAGGAAAGCGCCTCATGCGGTGTCAATGACTGGTTGGGATCGACATGATTGCAAAGATTGTCGTAGACATTGGCGATCGTCACGATGCGGGTCGGCATGCGTATCGCATCGCCCTTCAACTTCAAAGGATAACCGCTGCCATCAAGAAATTCGTGATGCCCGGCCATGACTTCCAGCACGATTTTCGGCATCCCCGCTTTTTGGCCGACATCCACGCCATATTGCGTATGCAGCTCAAAAAAATTCTGTTCCGGCTTAGTCAGCGGAGTCGTCTTATTGACGATATTATCAGGCACGTTAACCTTGCCAAGATCATGAAACAAGCCAGCCATGCCAACGGACTTAATCTGCGCTTCAGTGCATTTCATCTCATGCGCCAGCATCATCGCCAGCACCGACACATTGAGCGAATGAAAATACAATTCTTCACTGCCCGCAGTCTGCTGGATCAGATGCATTACCGCATCATTACCGTTTAAAAATACGTCAGCGATACTATCGACCAGCTTTCCGGCTTCCTGTATGGTTTCGGCCGGCTTGGAAAAAATCATCTTGTTAATATTTTTTACAACGGTCGCTGCATGGACAAATTTTTCTTCGCAGCGTGCTATTTCGGCGCGCTGCGCCTGTAATTTTTCAAAACGCGCTTGCTTTGCCGCGATCATGCTATCGAATACCTTGATATCAGATTCAGTCGTTTCAGCGGGCTTAGCGCTCGGCGCGCTGACCGTCGCATTGACAGATACCGGGTCCGTTTTCGCGGGAATATAACGTACATGCTTGAGTTTAAGCGCACGCAACTCAATGAGCTGCTGCTCATTGGTTATTTTGAAGGAACTCATAGGAAACGAGTGTTGAAACCAACTCAGGTCCAACTTAATGAACATGCCGATTCTGACCTGCTCTATCGCGATGAGTTGTGTATCGTCTGCCATGACGCCTTATCACATGGAATTAGCTAATAGTAAGAGCATACCCTCTTTTAGGTGAGGGTCAACTTACTAGATTAACATTCCCTTAGCAAGCATTGTTTTTTTGCCGCACATCACTTTGTCTACGCCTTTTGAGGTTTTAGACACACTCACGGTTATAATCCCTGACCCGTTATCCTTAAGGTTTATTATCGTGTCCGATCGCCTTGCCGTATTACCCCAGTATTTACTCCCCAAACAAGCACTCACCATTTTTGCCGGGAAAGTTGCCAATGCCAAAGCCGGCAAACTGACGACTAGCCTGATACGCTGGTTTGTCGGCAAGTATCAGGTAAATATGACGGAGGCCGCCAATCCGGACATGAGCAGTTACGCCAGCTTTAATGAGTTTTTCACGCGCCCCTTACGCGCAGACGCCCGTCCGCTCCATGCCAGCCAGTTTGTTTGCCCAGTCGATGGTGCGATCAGCCAATTCGGCGCAATCGAGCAAGGACAAATTTTTCAGGCCAAAGGCCACGCATACTCAGCCACCGCCTTGGTTGGCGGCGATCAGCAACTGGCAGCTCAGTTTCACGATGGCAGTTTCGCCACGATCTATCTGAGCCCGCGTGATTACCATCGCATACACATGCCTTGCGACGGCAAGCTGACGCGCATGATCTATGTTCCGGGCGAGCTATTTTCTGTCAATCCGACCACGGCACGCGGAGTTCCCGGCTTATTCGCCCGCAATGAAAGAGTCGTCTGCGTGTTCGATACGGCACAAGGTCCTTTGGTGCTGACGCTAGTCGGCGCCACCATAGTCGGCAGCATGGCAACCGTCTGGCACGGCATCGTGAATCCGCCGCGCAGCAAGGAAGTGCGTGAATGGACTTACCAGGATCAAAATATCGTTCTCAAAAAAGGCGAGGAAATGGGCCGGTTTTTACTTGGCTCGACTGTCGTCATGCTATTCCCGAAAGACAGCTTAACGTTTAATCCCGCATGGAAAGCCGCAGGAGCGGTCCGCATGGGCGAAATGATGGGCAATTAAATCTTCAACATTTCAGTAGTTCAGGATGGCAGACAAACGGGGCGGAATTTTTCCGCCCCGTTTGCTTTCCGCAATAAATACCAGATAAATACCTGCTAGATACTTGAACCGGACACCAGTCTCGCCAATCCCGCAGCGATCAAAACATCACAAAATAGATTTCCCACTTTTTAAAAAGCGCTTGCAAATCATCTTCGAATGCATAATAATCTAAATAAGAATTGTTCTCATTTAGATTAAGGAATAGAAATGACCTCTTTTGCCAAGCCAGCATCACCTGAACGCGTTAGCAATCAACTCAGCATGGCGGTGTCAACTACACCAAAAGAGGTGCTACGCCTAAAAAGTGGTGAGCTTATGCAGCAAATGCGTGAAGTGGAAATTGATCACGAAGGCAGAATTTACCGGTTGCGCGTAACGCAATTAAATAAGCTCATCCTGACGGCTTAGGTCGTCACTGGCACCATTAACCCGCTAGCCAGCCAAGACGCGTATTCAGCTTCGATGATGAATCCAAGCAGGAAGCCGTCGCCCGCCAGAGCACTTCAACTGAGGAGCATTTGATGTTTAGCGTAAATCCAGAATTTTTTGCACCAGGCAAACAAGCTGCACAACCGGAATTACTGCTCGCCGCAGTGCTCCATCTGATGTCGCATTACACGGCAAATAATGACGCCAGTAGTGATACTGGCTCATGCGTCAAGTTGGCATCGGTCATCGAACGTCACTTGAAAATACTTGCTGAGCTTCCTGATCTGGCTCCCGTATTACGCGCCACTTGCCAGCAACTTTCGGAACAGTGGGCCAATCTGGTTGAGCGTAGCCTGCCTAAGCAAAACAAGCTGAATTTACTGGCACGCCTGGTCAGCACGAGCCGCTAGCCGTTAAAAATTGAAAGGATAACTCTCATGATAGTGTGTGTTTGCAATAATGTTTCCGAATCTAAAATTCGCCAGGCAGTTGAACAGGGCACCTCAAGCCTGAGAGAACTGCGAACTAATCTGGAAGTCGGCAGTTGCTGCGGAAAATGCATGGTTTGCGCACGGCAGGTTTTGCGCGATTGCCAGCAACAGCTTAGCGCTTTGCAATCAGCGCCGGCTCACCGGATTCATCCTATTCAATTCCAGTCGTTCAACATGGCGGCCTGAAGCCTTTAGCGAGATTAAGCATGATACTGACTATAAACGATCTGGATCAGCCACGCTCGGGCATGCGCCACCTGCCCATGCTGGCCATCGCACTGGCTCATGTGGCCTTGATTTACGCCTTACTACATGGAGCCGCCGCAAAGGTGGTGCAAATACTTCCCAAAGAAGTGTTCGTTAGCCTGATACAGCCCGCGGCAACGCCACCAAAGACACCACCCGCCCAACTGGCACTGAGCAAACCGCTAACTCCTCCGCCTAGCTTTATCGCACCACCACCGGAAGTGCTGACCTCGCCAATCAGGCAAATTGCGGAAAACACTATCAGCGCGGCGCCGGCACTTGCTGTGCCAAGTAAACCCAGCAATGAGGTGAGCAGCGCCAACGTAGCACCAGCGCCAGCGGTCATATCAAACCAACCCAGGCTGGTGACAGGAGTAGAGTACCTGCAAGCGCCGCAGGCCGATTATCCGGCACTGGCGCGCCGCATGGGCGAAGAAGGCAAAGTCAGCCTGCTGGTACTGGTCAATGAAAAAGGCCGGGCGGAAAAAGTCGAGATACAAAAATCCTCAGGATCGCATAGGCTGGATGAAGCCGCGCGCCTGGCCTTAATGCGCGCCCTGTTCAAGCCGCATATCGAAGATGGAAAAGCGCTCATGATGCTGGCTACGGCAACCATCAGCTTTAGTCTCAGCGGCTAAGGACACATTAATGTGTACATTAAGGGCGCATTAAGATCAGATTAAGACAGAGATAGCGTCATCAGGAAATTAAGTAATATTTATTTCAACAGCTTTGTACTAAGATGATAGTTCAGCAAAACTATCCACTTTTACTTCAGGAGTGCCCATGAAAGGCGATGCAAAAGTCATAAAGTTACTTAACGCTCAACTGACCAATGAGCTCAGTGCCGTCAATCAGTATTTCCTGCATGCGCGCATGTATAAGCATTGGGGATTTGAAAAAATCGCCAAGAAGGAATATCAGGAATCCATAGGCGAAATGAAGCATGCCGACAAGCTGATTGATCGCATCCTGATGCTGGGCGGACTACCCAATCTGCAAGCGCTGCACAAATTGATGATAGGCGAACATACGCCGGAGATGCTGCAATGTGATCTCAAGCTTGAGCTGGCCGCACAGAAAACCGTCAAGGAAGGCATCGCCACCTGCGAACTAGCGGCAGATTATGTCTCGCGCGACTTATTCCAGTTGATACTTGATGACACCGAAGAGCATATAGACTGGCTGGAAACGCAAATCGAGCTGATAGAAAAAATCGGTCTGCCCAATTATTTGCAAGCGCAAATGCTCGATGCCGAATAAGCGCAGCGACATCTGCCTGCAACAATAAAAAAGGGAGGCATGCATTGAACATGTCTCCCTTTTTTCATTAAGTAATACGCTTATTCCGGCAGGCTATCCTTGAACGAAGCGCGTTCGGACATTTTATCGAATAATTTCAGCAAGTTAGGATACTCACCGCGCCAGTCGACTTCCGGGAAACGGAAAGACAGCCAACCCAAAGCGCAGACTACGCTGATATCGGCCAGGGTCAGGTGATTGCCCGAGCAAAAAGGCGCCTCGCCCAAGCCGCTGGCCATGGCTTTCAGGCCGGCATTGACCTTATCCATCTGACGCGCGATCCAAGCCTCGCTTTGCAATTCCGCTGGTCGCTGGGTACGCTCAAGGCGTATCAGTATGGCGGCATCAAGCACGCCATCTGCCAGCGCTTCCCAGCATTTGATTTCGGCACGGCCACGCCCGTTAGCGGGTATCAGCTTACCGACCGGGGTTAAGGTATCGAGGTATTCCACGATCACACGTGAATCAAACATGAAGCTACCGTCTTCCATTACCAGACACGGCACTTTTCCAAGCGGGTTCGATTCTTGTATCGTCGTTTCAGGAGCCCAGACGTTTTCCAGGATCAGATCACAGTCGAGCTTTTTTTCAGCCAGCACGACGCGGACTTTTCTAACGAAGGGGCTTGCGAGAGAACCAATTAGTTTCATAGTAACTTTGATATTTATTTGACCTTGATTATATCATTGCAGCGCAGCATTCCCCCGCGCCGCCGCAAGCGCAGCGCAAGCAAGCACAAGTGCCATCGAGGCCGGCTAATGGTAAAATCTTATATTCCGCGTAAAAACCTAAAAAATCGGCGTCAAACTCGCCTTTTCTTCTGAATTTCTGCATCAACTCAAATCTTAATTGATTTTTCGTTTTTGTGGTTTTTTACGCAATGCATTCAACAGTTTTTTACTTTCAGCAGCATTTAATCCATCCTTCATACCGAGTCCAAGATCATGTCCCTATCTACTCTTTCCGCCTTATCCCCGCTAGACGGCCGCTACGCCAGTAAAGTCGATGCGCTGCGCGCTACCTTATCGGAAGCGGGTTTCATGCGCCACCGCGTCAAGGTCGAGGTATCTTGGCTGCAAGCGCTGTCACTGGCTGGCTTTGCCGAAATCAAGCCATTTTCCGCAGCGGCCTCAGCGCTGCTCGATCAGGTTGTCACTAATTTTTCGGAAGATGATGCGGCGCGCATCAAGTCTATCGAAGCGGTCACCAACCATGACGTCAAGGCGGTAGAGTACTGGCTGAAGGAATCGGTAGGTTTGCCCCTGCCAGACAGCTATGGCCACTTGCCGGCACGCAGCCTCAACATTGATGCGGCAATCACACAAGAACTGAAAGCTGCGGCAGAATTCATCCATTTCGCCTGCACCTCCGAAGATATCAACAATACTTCGCACGGCATGATGCTGAAATCCTCGCGTGACGAAGTCATGCTGCCAGCCCTGCAAAAACTGATCGCACGCTTAACCGAACTGGCGCACGACAATGCCGATGTGCCTATGCTGTCGCGTACCCACGGCCAGACCGCCAGCCCAACGACCCTGGGCAAGGAAATGGCCAACGTGGTAGCCCGTCTGCAACGCGCCGTCAAACGTATAGAACAGGTAGAAATCCTGGGCAAGATGAACGGTGCAGTCGGTAACTACAATGCCCACCTGTCGGCCTACCCTGGCTACGACTGGGAAAATTTCTCCAAAAACGTCATCGAGCAGCGTCTCGGCCTGACCTACAACCCTTACACTATCCAGATCGAGCCACACGACTACATGGCGGAAATGTTTGATGCGTTCGCCCGCGTCAACACTATCCTGCTCGATTTGAACCGTGATATCTGGGGCTACATTTCGGTTGGTTATTTCAAGCAAAAAACCAAAGCCGGTGAAATCGGCTCTTCCACTATGCCGCATAAAGTCAACCCTATCGACTTCGAAAACTCCGAAGGCAATCTGGGTCTGGCCAATGCCTTGCTCAAGCATCTGTCGGAAAAACTGCCTATCTCGCGCTGGCAGCGTGACCTGACCGACTCTACGGTCTTGCGTAACATCGGCGTCGCTTTCGGTTACACCCTGCTGGCCTATGACAGCTGCGTACGCGGTCTCAACAAGCTCGAAACCAATCCGCTGCGTCTGGCTGAAGACCTCGACAATACCTGGGAAGTGCTGGCAGAGCCGGTACAGACCGTGATGCGTCGTTATGGTGTAGAAAATCCCTATGAGCAGTTGAAAGAACTGACACGCGGCAAAGGCATCTCAAAAGACGCCTTGCGTGAGTTCGTCCTGGGCCTGTCGATTCCGCAAGACGCCAAAGATTTGCTGCTGGCGATGACGCCTGCCAACTACATCGGGATCGCCGCTAAATTGGCCAAAGCGATCTAAGCCAGGCGACACCGCATCAGCTTAAAACGGGGTTCAGGTATTCCATCCTGAACCCCGTTTTTTTTAGCGTCGATAGTGCGAATCACGGTGCAGACTCGCACGCTGATCACACCCGCACTACCAGAATTCAAACCACGGCAGGCCCAAGACGCAATCCCGGAGCGCCCTAGCGGGCAGACCGGCTGGAAAGTGGCGCCCACCTTGCGCTGTGGCATTGCCATTTTTGAACTTTATCTTGTTCCGCGCATCTTAAGCATACTTTAGCGTCCTTTATTACACCGCCGTCTTTGCCAATTGATCTGATCCATGCCCCACTCCCTTCGCGTTTTAGCTCCCGCCCTCGCCCTATACAGCGCCATCAGCCTGCTTCCGCTCACGACTCTGGCTGCAGAATTAACTGCAGAACCTCCGGTACCAGCAAGCGTCGAAGTCAAAGGCCGCAATACCAGCACCGATGAGCGCCAGTACGCTACGGCCAGCAAGAGTGTGGTGAACAGGGAAGAAATCACGCGTTACGGCGACAGCACTCTCAGCGAGGTATTAAAACGTATCCCCGGCATCACCATCGCTATTTCCAGCGCGCGCGGCAGCGAGGTACAGATGCGCGGCCTGGGCAATGGCTACACGCAGATTTTACTCAACGGTGAGCCTACACCGAATGGATTTTCCATCGATAGCATCGCGCCTGAATTGATAGAACGCATCGAGGTAATGCGCACCCCTACCGCAGAATTCAGCACTCAGGCAATTGCCGGTGCCATCAATATCATCCTGAAAAAAAGCATACTCACAGGTCAGCGTGAAATGAAGCTAGGTCTGGCCGAAACCCGTCAGCAACTATCGCCAAATGTCTCACTGCAGCTATCCGACCGTAACGGCAATTTGTCTTATGCGATCGCCGGCACCATACAAAGAAAGTTACACCCCAACACCGAAATTCTCGATGAAACTGGCTTTGACCAGACAGGCAAGCTCAATCTGCAAAGACATACGGTGATGGAGCAGCGCATGACACGCGATGAGATCAATCTGGCGCCGCGTTTGATCTGGAAACTGGCCGAGAGCGATACCCTGACGTCGCAGAGTTTCATCAGCAGCGGCCACATTAACGATATCAAAGACCGGCAAGAGAGCAGCGCACTCAACACGCCCTCCGAATTTCCCGTCAATCACAGTCAATGGAATGCCTATACCAACACCCTGCGCAGCGATCTGAACTGGGTGCGTAAACTGGACGACGGCGCCAAATTGGATAGCAAATTTGGCGTTAACCTGAGCCACCGCGATACCGACTTTGATTTCCTGGGATACGACCAAGCGCGGCAGCTTATCGGACGACATCAGGTCAACTCCCAGATACAGGATCAGTCAGTCACCCTTAGCGGCAAATACAGCGCGCCTTTCATGGAGCAGCACGCCCTGGTATTGGGCTGGGACGGCAGCCTGATACAACGCGCCGAAAATCGCGTAGAACGCATGAGTGACGCTCTCGGCAGCACTACCGCCAACAGCAACGAGGACTACCGCTCCAGCGTCAAACGCCTGGCCTTATTCGCTCAGGATGAATGGGATATCAGCCGGCTGTGGAGCGCCTCGCTGGGCTTGCGCTGGGAAGGCCTGCAGAGCAGCACTAGCGGCAATGTCCTGACCCGGGTTGACAACCGCTCCAGCGTATTTAGCCCCCTGCTGCAAACGATCTGGAAACTCTCTGAAGTGGAAAATCAGCAACAGCAAATCCGTCTGGCGCTGACGCGCAGCTACAAGGCACCGACCACCACCAAGCTGATCCCGCGCCGCTACACCAGTGACAATAACAATAGTGCGATCAATCCTGACACTCAGGGTAATCCCTATTTGCGACCGGAGTTGGCCTGGGGCTTAGAC
Organism: Undibacterium piscinae; assembly: GCA_003970805.2. Classification (GTDB taxonomy): domain Bacteria; phylum Pseudomonadota; class Gammaproteobacteria; order Burkholderiales; family Burkholderiaceae_D; genus Undibacterium; species Undibacterium piscinae. The sequence continues at coordinate 3,408,654 of CP051152.1, read as the reverse complement.
GCCGCCTTTGAGCAGTACTTCGGCAATGGCGGGCTATTCAGTGCCAGCGCCTATCTGCGCCAGATTGATGACGTGATCCTGGATAGGCTCACGCTCGAGAACGGCACCTGGATCAGTACTCCCGCCAACAGCGGTCAGGCGCATATCCGCGGCATAGAACTTGAATTGAAATTTCCGCTGCAAAGTTGGCTGGCCACGGCTCCCGCCATAGACCTGCGCGCCAACCTCAACCGCAACTGGTCAAAAGTAGATAGTGTCGCCGGCCCGGATAACCGCTTAGACCAGCAAGTGCCGCTCAGTGCCAATCTTGCCATCGACTACAAACCGAATCAGCAACTGAGCATGGGCAGTACGCTCAGCTATAAGCGGGGCGGCTATATCCGCAGTTCCTATGCGCAGCGCGGTTATACCGGCAACCATCGGGAACTCGATTGCTACCTGGCCTGGAATATGGAAAAACAAACACAACTTAGGCTCATTCTCGCCAACCTGCTGCCGCAAGAACTCTTTAGCATAGACAATTACCAGGATCAGCAAACGCACCGCAGCCTGAGCACCACCGTCCCCGGCTACCGTACGCTAAGGCTACTGCTGGAGCACAAGTTCTAGGGCCTATCCGAACGCAAACCAAGGCAAGGCAACACCGGGCAACGTAGGGAAAGGACGGCATCTGTTTTTTTTGAAAAATCGAGCCGCTCAGCAACACGGAACTTTTTTTGCTATTATTAGTCCTACCTCGAACTAATTTGTTTTTATCCACGGGAACCCATATGCAACGTTATAACCGCTTAAGCATTGCCTTACATTGGCTAGTTGCCATCCTGATCATCGCCGCCTTCGCGCTGGGCAGCGTGATGACGGACATGCGCATCAGCCCTACTAAACTGCAATATTATTCCTGGCATAAATGGTTGGGCGTGACGGTGCTGGGGTTTGTCGCGCTACGTTTACTGACGCGTCTGTTTAGCGCTGCACCGGCATATCCGGCCGGCATGAAAACATGGCAGAAGCGACTTGCCAGCGCGACCCATGTATTTTTGTACATGTTGATGTTTGCAGTTCCTATGTCCGGATATTTTTATACCTCCGCTGCCGGCTATCCGGTGGTGTATCTGGGACTGTTCGAATTGCCAGGCCTGATCGCTGCCAATCCTGAACTCAAGCCACTGCTCAAAGAGCTACACGAGGTCTCGACGACGGTGATCCTGGTTGTGGTCGCTTTGCATTTGGCGGCAGCACTCAAGCATCATTTCATCGATAAGGATGGCATTTTCCAGCGCATCTTGCCGGGTAAGTAATCCATCGCCCCCCACACCACCACCAAGGATTTAACATGTCTCAGTTTGCCGCATTTTCCCAAAGCACCAAAATTGCCGTCGCAGCCATCAGCCTGGCGCTCGCCATTCCCGCACTGGCCGCCATCGCCAAGCTGGACACCGCAAAAAGCACGGTAGGCATAGTATTTAAGCAGATGAACGTACCGGTTGATGCCAAGTTCAAGAAATTTAACGCCAACATCGACTACAACAGCGCCAAGCCGGAAAGTTCAAAAGTGAGTGTCGATATCGACATCAGCAGCTTTGATCTGGGCGACCCGCAATACAATGCCGAAGTCCTGAAAAAAGAATGGTTTAACGCCGCCCAATTCCCTAAGGCCAGCTTCGTCGCTACCAGCATGAAGGCTGGTGCCAACGGCAAATTGGATGTCATCGGTAACCTGAGCATCAAAGGTAAGACCGTGCCGGCCAGCTTTTCCTTAAGCGTCAAAAAAGATGGCGCAACCCAGATATTTGAAGGCAGCCTGCCGATTAAACGTCTCGCTTTCAATATCGGCGAAGGCGAATGGAAAGACACCGGCATGGTTGCCGATGAAGTAGTGATTAAGTTTCACGTAGTAACGTCGTTGTAATTGCATGCAGTAAGTACCTCGTATTTTTCAGATCAAACCATCAAGGATTAACACACATGAAATTAAGTCAGTTTATCGCCGCAGCACTCGTCGTCAGCGCAGCCCCCGCTTTTGCCCAAACTTACAACATAGAACCGGGTCATACCTATCCTAGTTTCGAGGCCGATCACATGGGCATCTCGGTTTGGCGCGGCAAGTTCAACAAAAGTAGCGGCAAGGTAGTACTCGACCGTGCGGCAAAAACCGGCACGATGGAGATCACAATCGATATCAACTCTATCAATTTCGGTCACGAAAAAATGAATGAGCATGCCAAATCCAAAGACATGTTCAATGCGGCCCAATTCCCGACCGCGGTGTACAAAGGTAGCTCCATCAAATTTGACGGTGACAAACCAGTATCGGTACAGGGCGAATTGACCATGATGGGCGTGACCAAGCCATTGACGCTAAACATCAATAAATTCAAGTGCATCATGCATCCTATGCTCAAGAAAGAAGCCTGCGGCGCCGATGCTACGGCTGAATTCAAGCGCTCCGATTTCGGTCTCAACTATGGCATAGACTGGGGATTCGCACCGGAAGTGAAACTGGCGATTCAGGTTGAAGCCATCAAAGCTGACTAAAACAATACAGAGTATCTTGCCATCAGTGTGATAGCCGCAAGGCTGTCACACATTCCTTCTCCGCTATGGCATCACCATGAATAAACGATATTTACGCAGCATACGCTTGCTGGCCGAATGCATGCAGATGTTTGAAAAGTCGTCCGCGGCACGCGTACGCGCACTTGGCTTTACCGAATCGCAATTCGATATCATTGCGACCTTAGGCAATACCGCAGGCATGAGCTGCAAAGAACTGGGCGAAAAGACCTTGATTACCAAAGGCACGCTGACCGGCGTACTCGACAGGCTAGAGCAAAAGCAACTGGTACAGCGCTTGCGCGGCGACGATGACCGCCGCCAGCTATTGATCAAACTCACGCCCTTGGGTGAACAAACATTCGCCAGCGTTTTTCCGCAAGTGGTAACAAGCGGCGGTGAAAGTTTCGCCAGCTATCAGGAACAAGATTTCCTGGAACTGGAACAGGCATTGCTTAAGCTGAAAACCTGCTTAACGCCAACTTAAATCTATCCGTAAATAGCGGCCAGGTACCGGCTTAGCTGAGCTAAAACTAGCAGGCTTAAGTCATACTGCCACTGATTCCTTGCAGGCTTGATGCACGAAGAAAAAAAGGGGCGGAAAATTCCGCCCCTTTTTTTCATTCAGTCTTTAGACATCAAACTAACTTGCCATGACACTGCTTGAATTTTTTACCGCTACCGCATGGGCAAGGATCATTGCGACCGACCTTGAAGCCACTTTCCACGCGCACTTGCGTCTGCGCCGGCTCAGGGTTGGCAACCGGTGCCAGCATCTCTTCCGGTGACGCATTGGCATCAAAATCAGCATGCTGATAATGCACGTTCTCGACCTGAGACTGCGCCATTTGCTGCTCGGCCGCTTCGATCTCTTCACGAGACTGGATTCTTACGGTAACCACCGTCTTGACCACTTCGTTTTTGATCAGATCTAACATCTGGCCAAACAATTCAAACGCTTCGCGCTTGTATTCCTGCTTAGGATTTTTCTGGGCATAACCGCGCAGATGTATACCCTGACGCAAATGATCCAATGCCGCCAGATGTTCGCGCCAATGGCTATCGATACTCTGCAACATCACGCTACGCTCAAAGCCGGCGAAGGCATCCTTACCGACCAATGCCACCTTGGACTCATACGCGGCCGTTGCGGCTGCCTGTACGCGCTCCAGAATGTCTTCATCCGTCAGATTGCTTTCGGTCTCCAGCATTTTGGCGATCGGCAAATCCAGCGCCCATTCATTGGCCAGAGTAGTTTCCAGCGCGGTGATATTCCACTGCTCTTCGACCGACTCTTCGGGCACATAAGTGCGTACCACATCCTCAAACATACCGGTACGCAGCGATGTCACCAGTTCAGACATGTCCTGCGCTTCCAGCAACTCATTACGCTGCTGATAGATGACCTTACGCTGGTCATTGGCAACGTCATCGTATTCCAGCAATTGCTTGCGGATGTCGAAGTTACGCGCCTCGACCTTACGTTGCGCAGATTCAATCGAACGGCTGACGATACCTGCCTCGATAGGTTCGCCTTCCGGCATTTTCAACCTATCCATGATGGCACGGACGCGATCACCGGCAAAAATACGCAACAAGGAATCATCAAGTGACAGGTAAAAACGTGAAGAACCAGGATCACCCTGACGGCTTGAACGGCCACGCAATTGATTGTCAACACGACGTGACTCATGACGCTCGGTACCGATGATATGCAAACCGCCGGCCGTCACTACGTGCTCATGCAAAGACTTCCATTCGTCGCGCAGTTTTTGTGACTGCGTTTGCTTCTCGCTGTCGGATAAGCTGGCATCGGCTTCAATCAACTGCACTTGCTTGCCAACGTTACCGCCGAGCACGATATCCGTACCACGACCAGCCATATTGGTGGCGATCGTAATGCCTTTCGGACGACCTGCCTGAGCGATGATCTCAGCTTCGCGCGCATGCTGCTTGGCATTGAGCACGTTGTGCGGCAGTTTCGCCTTGCTCAGGATATCCGACAACAATTCAGAATTTTCAATCGAAGTGGTACCAACCAGAACCGGCTGTCCACGCTCGTAGCAATCCTTAATGTCGATCAACATCGCATTATATTTTTCTTGCGCTGTCTTATAGACCTGATCTTGTCGATCTTTACGCTGCGACGGGCGGTTAGGAGGTATCACCACCGTTTCCAGACCGTAAATTTCCTGGAACTCATACGCTTCGGTATCTGCCGTACCGGTCATACCGGAGAGGCGGGTATACATGCGGAAGTAGTTCTGGAAAGTGATGGAAGCCAGAGTCTGGTTTTCGTTCTGGATGTTGACGCCTTCCTTCGCTTCCACCGCCTGATGCAAGCCATCCGACCAGCGACGACCTGTCATCATACGGCCGGTGAATTCATCGACGATCACGATCTCATTATTCAGCACCACATAATGCTGATCCTTGAAATACAGCGCATGCGCACGCAGTGCCGCATACAGGTGATGAATCAGTGAAATATTCGCGGCATCATACAAAGAGGCGCCTTCCGGCAGCAAACCCATTTGGGTCAACACGCGTTCCGCATTTTCATGACCGGCTTCGGTCAACAGAACCTGATGCGCCTTTTCATCTTTGGTGTAATCACCGGGCACTTCGATGTGTCCTTTGCCATCGGGAGTCTCTTCACCGATTTGCAAAGTGAGCATCTTCGGCACTTCATTGATTTTGTAATACAGTTCGGTATGACTCTCGGCCTGGCCTGAGATGATCAACGGAGTACGTGCTTCATCAATAAGGATCGAGTCAACTTCATCGACCACGGCAAAGTTCAATGCGCGTTGTACGCGGTCTTTGGCTTCATACACCATGTTGTCGCGCAAATAATCGAAACCAAATTCGTTATTCGTACCGTAAGTGATATCAGAACCATAGGCGGCCTGCTTGGCATCATGTTCGAGCTGCGAAAGATTAATGCCGGTAGTGAGACCCAGCCAACCGTACAGGGTTCCCATCCATTCGGCATCGCGCTGCGCCAGGTAGTCATTGACCGTAACCACGTGCACACCCTTGCCGGACAAGGCATTCAGATAGGTGGGCAAAGTTGCCATCAACGTCTTACCTTCGCCGGTGCCCATCTCGGCGATCTTGCCGAAATGCAGCACCATTCCGCCTATCATCTGCACATCGAAATGGCGCATTTTCAGGACGCGTTTGCTAGCTTCGCGGCACACGGCAAAAGCTTCTGGCAAGATTGCATCGAGGGTTTCGCCCTGAGCGATACGCGCCTTGAACTCCGGCGTTTTCGCTTGCAATTGCTCATCCGACAAGGCTTCCAGCGTGGGTTCCAATGCGTTAATCTCACGCACAGTTTTTTGGTATTGCTTCAAGAGCCGCTGATTACGGCTACCGAATATCTTGGTCAGGAATGACATGCTATGAATGAGTAATTGGATTTTTAAAAAAAGCCGCAAGCGAACTTGACTTGACAGCAACATAGACTAACTCGCGATTTTACCACGGACAGTCACATTAACCAGCATATGGAGCACACGCCCCGGCATCTATACAGAATTGGTGACAAAAATCCCAATATCAAGCCTATTTTTGACTCAATGTGGCCATGCTGGCCTGATTCGCTCCGGCATTGAGAAATTTATGCGGGTTTTGCGGCACACCTTTGACATGTACCTCAAAGTGCAAATGCGCTCCGGTAGAGCGCCCGGTAGAGCCGATATCCGCAATGCGCTGCCCGCGTTTGACGATATCTCCCACCTTGACGTAAATTTTTGAGGTGTGCGCATAACGTGTCATGATTTCACCGCCGTGATCAATCTCCAGCATATTCCCAAACTGCGGATGAAATTCAGCGGCGATGATCACGCCACCGGCAGCGGCAATGATAGGCGTGCCGGTAGGTCCGGAAAAATCAATGCCCTCATGAAATGCGCTACGACCGGAAAACGGGTCGAGACGCCAGCCAAAACCTGATGCGTTATAACTGACGTTGACCGGATGTATGGTCGGCAGCAATTTAGACTGCAATTTGAAACCCATTAATTTTGTCTCAACCACGCTCATGAAATCGGAGCGCTGCTCAACGTCCTTAGACATCGCATCGAGGGCAGCCTGAAACTCAGACATATTCAATTCACGCGGCGCTAGCAAACCGGATGACTCGGTTCCGCCACGCCCGGGATGATCTTTAAAATTGAACTCTTCGGGCTTAACTCCCGCCAGACCCTGCACCCGCTCACCCAATGCATCAAGACGTATCAATTGCGCCTGCATCTCGCCTAACTTGATCGCCATCGCCGCCAGATTCTCTTTGACGTAACGGTCTTTGGCATTCGGATCATTACTCGCCAGACCGCTAGCATTCGCAGGCACGAGGTCTCGAAACAAAGGCACATCATTGCTAGCCAGGCGCAGTATCAATGCCGCCATAGCGGCAGAGCACAGTAGCGTGAGGATGACAAAACCTAGTAAGGAAAAAAGTATGTGCGGGGAACTGAGGGTAATCGATTTGGCTTGCGTAAACCTCGAATGCATAACAATGATTTGCATCAGTTGATTCCCTTATTCCAGCGCGAGATGTGTTTGTGGTAAGGTGCTATCCATGCATTCATCTTCACCACCTCCATATAGAATCAATATCAAACGCAGCCGAAAATTACCGGAAGCGAGCGGCATCACGAGCTATTTGCAGAGTAACGATAAAATTTCATCGTTACTGCCAGCCATCAAGCGCAACGCATCACTGCAAAAAGAATGCTGCGCAATACTACCCGGCATATTTGATAGTTGCGAAGTATTGCAACTGGCAGATGAGCAATTAAGCCTGGCAACGCCGAACGCGGCACTAGCGAGCAAGTTGAAACAGCAATTACCGAAATTACAATCACAACTGCAATTACGCGGTTGGCAGATTAACGCAATACGGATCAAAGTACAAGTTAGAAAGACCATAGAAAAGCCTAGCCCGGTCAAGCAACTGGTTTTATCTGACAAGGCAGTTGAGGCGTTTGATATGCTAGGACATACGCTCGAGGATAATCCGCAAAATGCCGGCTTAATAGCTGCGCTGGGGCGCTTGGTACAACGCCATCACCACCAGGATTAGCCAGCACAAGCACTCAGAATGCGTCGCGGCAGCCCCTGAAAGATAATGAGAAATAGCGGCTAAAACAGAGCTAAAACGGGGCCAAAATCAGCCGGAAGACAGCAAATAAACGCCAGCTCAAAAACTGCCGTCAGGACAAAGCCCATTCCCTGCGCTCTTGCTCCGCATACGATGGCGGAGCCAATTTGCTCTCGTCAAAAGTGACGATTTCATACGAATCAGGCTGCGCCAGCAAGGCACGCAATAACTGATTATTCAGTCCATGCCCGGATTTATGCGCGGTATAACTAGCCAGTAATGGATGACCGATTAGGTAAAGGTCTCCAATCGCATCGAGTATTTTGTGACGCACAAACTCGTCTTCAAAGCGCAATCCTTCCGCATTCAAGATACGGAACTCATCCATCACGATGGCATTTTCCATAGAACCACCGCGCGCCAGACCTATGCCGCGCAACATTTCCACATCTTGCATGAAACCGAAAGTACGTGCCCTCGCCACGGCCCTGACATACGAAACTTTGGAAAAATCGACCTCGGCAGTCTGCGTAGTACCATCAACAGCGGGGTGGTTAAACTCTATAAAAAAATGCAGCTTGTAACCATCAAAGGGCTCCAGCCTGGCCCATTTTTCGGATTTCCCGGTACCTTCGCGAATCTCTACCGGCTTCAATACCCGTATAAATTTTTTCGCCGCATTCTGCTCTTGCAAACCAGCTTGCTGTAACAGATAGACAAACGACGATGCCGAGCCATCCATGATAGGAATTTCTTCGGCACTGACGTCGATATATAAATTATCGATCCCCAGTCCGGCACAAGCTGACAGCAGATGCTCTACCGTCGATACTTTTGCGCCTTGATTGGTCAGGGTAGACGCCATCCGCGTATCGCCGACATTCAAAGCCTGCGCTTCAAACACCACCGGAGGAACCAGGTCAATCCGGGTAAACACGATACCGGCATCGACCGGAGCGGGACGCAATATCAAATCGACCTTGGTACCGGAGTGCACTCCTACACCTATCGTTTTGACCTGCTTTTTGATTGTTGTTTGCTTTAACATGACGCTATTATATCCGCTTGAAAACCCCAGGGCCGGCAATCACTGATGTGAGTAGCATGGAAATTTCTGATAAATACGGCGAGGGCACGAATACCATGAAATAAAAAAAACCGATACATGCCGGACATGGCCTATCGGTTTTTTATTGGTACGATAGAATGATTAAGACAATTGCGCCAGCATGGTTTCTGCATTCGAGACTGCGAAATTACCACCGTCTTCCACGTTCAATTGCGTCACTGTTCCGTCTACGACCACCATAGAATAACGCTGTGAGCGAGTGCCCATACCAAACTTGCTGAAATCGGCATCCAAGCCCAATGCCTTGCTGAAGGCGGCGTTACCATCGGCCATCATACGCACGATACCGGTGGCTTTTTGATCGCGGCCCCAGGCACCCATGACAAATGCATCATTGACGGAAATGCACCAGATTTCATCGACACCCTTGGCTTTCAAGGCGGCAGCATGCTCAACGTAACCCGGAACATGCTTGGCCGAGCAAGTAGGCGTATAGGCACCTGGCAAACCAAAAATGGCGATAGTTTTACCTTTAGTCAGATCCGCTACGCTGAACGTGTTTGGGCCGAGCGAGCAGCCTTCAGATTCAACTTCGATAAATTCGGCTAAGCTGCCTTCTGGTAGTTTTTCTGCGATTTTGATTGTCATATCTGGCTCCATTGATAAATTGTAATTAGCCGTTCGTCCAAATCTTCTATCCATAGGTCGATTCGAAAAACGGGCTGACCGCCAGTATGCCTGACTCTGGATTTTCCTGCAGAAAGTGAAACGCCAGCATTGCGCTGGCGTTTTATTCAGATGCTACCCGACTGATATTCGCCCGGGCCAAATCAAAACATCTAGATCAGTCTGCTTGCTTACGCAAGAAAGCAGGAATGTCATACGTTTCCATGCCGTTTTTCTCTAACGCCCGAACCTGATCAGAAGCTGATTCACGACGCCATACCGCTGGCTTATTCATGCTTTCGAAACCGGCCGAAGAAGTCATCCCCATACTGGCGGTAGACACCGTTGTCGATGCCATCATGACAGGTTCGTTATGAGTTCCGGTGCGCAGCATAGGCGTTTGCACCAACTGAATATTTTTCTTGCCACGGCCAAGACCAGTCGCCACCACGGTAACGCGGATATCATCACCCATGCTGTCGTCGTACGCGATACCCTGAGCAATCGACGCATCGTCTGCCGCAAAAGCACGCACGGCAGCCATGACTTCCTTGATCTCTTTACCCTTCAGGCCGCGACTTGCCGTCACGTTGACCAATACTCCGCGCGCGCCGGACAGATCGATACCGTCCAGCAATGGCGATGCGACAGCCTGTTCGGCAGCGATACGAGCGCGATCCACACCAGAAGCGGTCGCGGTTCCCATCATCGCCTTGCCCTGCTCACCCATAATGGTTTTCACGTCATTGAAATCGACGTTGATATGGCCTGGCACATTGATGATTTCAGCAATACCGGCAACGGCATTATTGAGAACATTATCCGCATGTTGCAACCACTCTATCATGCTGTCATCTTCGTAGATTTCTTCCAGCTTTTCATTGAGGATAATGATCAGCGAATCTACGTGCTTGGACAATTCTTCCAAACCTTCGTCTGCGATATCCATGCATTTCTTACCTTCGTAAGAAAATGGCTTGGAAACCACGGCAACAGTTAGTGCGCCTAATTCCTTGGCGATCTGCGCAACCACCGGAGCCGCACCGGTACCGGTACCGCCGCCCATGCCGGCTGCAATAAACACCATATGCGAACCGCGCAATGCGTCTTCAATACGAGCGCGAGAATCCTCCGCTAACTGACGACCAACTTCAGGCTTCATTCCTGCACCCAAACCGGTCTCGCCGATTTGAATCACATTATGAGCTTTAGACTGTGTCAGTGCCTGCGCATCAGTATTCGCACAGATGAACTCGACACCCGATACGCCTTTGTTAATCATATGCTGTACAGCATTGCCACCTGCGCCACCAACACCGACGACCTTGATCACGGTGCCTTGCGTAGCGTTATCGACCATATCGAACTCCATCGTGCATCCTCCAAGTAGGCAGTTTTCATTCGCTAGGCATTACCCTATGTGACGACTAGCGATTAAAAACTGCAATTAACACCATTATAAAATGATTACTACAATTTATGCGTAATTTATACTGAAAAACTCAACTAAAAATTCCCTAAAAACCACTCTTTCATGCGTTGCCAGACCGCTTTGGCAGAACCTTCCTGTCTTGTGACGACATGTCCACGCATATACTGCTTTTTTGCCTCCAACAACAAGCCCAAAACTGTCGCATAACGAGGGCTACGAACTACATCGGCCAACTGTCCCGAGTACACCGGCATACCCAATCTGGTCGGCTTTAAAAATATATCTTCGGCCATCTCTACCATGCCCGGCATGATGGCGGAACCGCCGGTCAAAACGATACCCGATGACAGCACATCTTCGTAACCGGATTCGCGCACGACCTGATGCACCAAGGCGAATAATTCCTCCACCCGTGGCTCTATGACTGCAGCTAATGCCTGACGCGACAAAGTACGCGGTCCGCGATCACCCAAACCAGGCACATCCAGCGTATCGGAAGGATCGGCCAGCACCTGCTTGGCAACGCCAAAGCGCAGCTTGATTTCTTCCGCCTCCGAGGTCGGCGTACGCAAGGCCATCGCGATGTCGTTGGTGATCTGATCGCCGGCGATAGGGATCACGGCGGTATGGCGAATCGCACCTTCACTAAACACCGCAACATCGGTAGTGCCGCCACCGATGTCGATCAGCACCACGCCCAATTCTTTTTCATCTTTGGTCAATACCGCTTCAGCGGAAGCCATAGGCTGCAAGATCAGATCTGAAACTTCAAGACCGCAACGGCGCACGCATTTCACGATATTCTGCACCGCCGACACTGCACCGGTAACGATATGCACCTTTACTTCCAGACGGATACCGCTCATCCCTATCGGTTCGCGCACATCATCCTGATTATCAACGATGAACTCTTGCGGCAGCGTGTGCAGCAATTGCTGATCAGTCGGGATATTCACAGCCTTCGCCGTTTCTATCACGCGCGACACATCGGCTGCCGTCACCTCTTTGTCTTTAATCGCCACCATGCCGCTGGAGTTAAAGCTGCGGATATGGCTACCCGCGATCCCGGTATACACATGCCTGATTTTGCAATCAGCCATCAACTCGGCTTCCTCCAACGCACGCCGGATTGACTCAACGGTTGCCTCAATATTGACGACCACGCCCTTTTTCAGACCTTTGGATTCGTGCTGTCCCAGGCCTATCACTTCATGTCTGCCATCAGGCATGACTTCAGCCACTACGGCAACAATTTTTGATGTGCCAATATCAAGACCGACTATCAGGTTTTTTGCATCTTTTGTCATGTCATTCCACTTACTTTAGTTTGCTTTTCAATCCGACAGAACTATGGCTCGATTTCAGAGCCAGTCCGTTCGGATACCGCATATCCACACTATCAATACTGTCCCGCAAACTTATGAGCAACTGCGGATATACCGTCAGCAGTTGATCTACACGTTTTTTCAAACTGAATTCGTCCTGTACCCGCCCCAACTCGACTTTCATGCCATTATTCAGTTTCAGGCTCCAGGCATAACGATTCGAATACTGCACGGATTCCGGCGCCAGGTTGATGGTCGCGAACCATTTTTTAAAATCAAGATAACGCGCCAACACTTCCTTTTCGCTGCCATCAGGTCCGATAAATTCAATCAGATCCGAGTCTTCTTCCGCCTCTGCCAGATTCGCCGTAAACACATCACCCTTGGCTGAAATCAAGCGACCTTCCTCACCCCAGGTGCCGAGAACCTCATGCTCCTCCAGCACCACGATCAGTTTATTCGGCCATTCCCTTTGCACGCTGGCCCGGCGTACCCAGGGCACCGTTTCAAAAGCGCTTCTTACCACGTCCAGATTAGTGGTAAAAAAATTTCCCTTGATCTTAGGTAAGGCGGCATCCCTGATGGTCAGCGCATTAACATGTCTTAAATTGTTTTTTGCGACCCCCTCAATCCGTATCGTTTTCAGGGTAAATGTAGGCCGCTGTATCACCCACCATATTCCGGACATCAATAATACGAGCAGCAGAATGCCGATCAGGACATTCGTCAGGGCATTCAATATTCTGATGTCTTGCCACATGGTGCTTAACTACTTTCCTTTTTTGTGTCTGGCTTAATCTTGAGGCGCGCTGTCTTCAAAATTTCCATACAGACGTTTTCATAACTCATACCCGCCGCACGCGCCGCCATCGGCACCAATGAGTGACCGGTCATCCCTGGCGAAGTGTTGATTTCAATCAGAAACGGCTGATTGTCTGATGCCCTGAGTAAGACATCAAGCCTGGCCCATCCCTCGCAATTGATCGCTCGATAGGCTTCAACGCACATTTTCCGGATGTCTTCGGTCAAGCCCGCATCCAGCGGTGCCGGGCAAAGGTATTTGGTGTCATCAGTAAAGTACTTATTTTGATAATCGTAATTACCTTCAGGCGCAACGATTTCAATAATCGGCAGCGCATACGCATCGGCGCCCATTCCCAATACCGCGACGGTTAACTCACGCCCCTGAATAAATTCTTCCGCCAATACCTCATCGTCAAATTGTGCAGCCAAAACATAAGCGGCATCCATTTCAGCGGCAGCATTAACCTTGGTAATACCGATAGTCGAACCTTCATGCGGCGGTTTGATAATCAATGGCAAACCCAACTCGGCAGGAACCAGAGACAAATCGGTATCCGGAGTCAGCACTGCATAATTAGGTGTACTGAGCTGATGGTTCTGCCAGATTTTTTTAGTAAAGATTTTGTCCATGGCAATCGACGAAGCCATCACGCCACTGCCGGTATAGGGAATGTTCAATTGTTCCAGAACGCCTTGCAAGCTGCCATCTTCACCATAACGACCATGCAGTGCAATGAACACGCGATCAAATTTTTCGGTTTCCAGATCGGCCAGACTACGCTCGGCCGGGTCGAACGCATGGGCGTCAACGCCCTGACTCTGCAACGCGGCCAGCACGCCGGCGCCTGACATCAGGGAAACTTCACGCTCGGCAGAACGTCCGCCAAACAACACACCAACTTTACCTAATTTTTCCATTTTAATTTCACTCATGATGACTGTCTTATGCCGAGATAGTTTGTGCCATTTTTGCCGGCACCGCACTAATCGAACCTGCTCCCATGACGATCAGTACATCGTCATTTTTCAATACATGCAATAAGTTTTCCGGCATGTCCTGGATATCTTCGACAAACACCGGCTCGACCTTACCGATCACCCGCAAAGCCCGTGATAGCGCACGTCCGTCTGCGGCGACGATCGGAGACTCGCCAGCTGCATACACTTCGGCTAACACCACGGCATCGGCAGTTGAAATCACCTTGACGAAATCTTCAAACAAATCACGGGTGCGGGTGTAGCGATGCGGCTGAAATGCCAAGACCAAGCGACGTCCCGGATAGGCACCACGGGCAGCGGCAATGGTAGCGGCCATTTCAACCGGATGATGACCATAGTCATCTACCAGGGCAAAACTACCTTCTTGCGGCAAGGCAATTTCGCCATAACGGGTAAAGCGTCGTCCGACTCCGTTAAATTGGCTCAAGGCCTTTTGGGTAGCGGCATCCGCGACACCGACTTCACGTGCGATCGCGATCGCCGCACAGGCATTCTGTACATTATGCATACCGGGCTGATTCAGGCTTACCGGCATATCGTCGTAGCCATCCTGAATCACGGTAAAGTGCATTTTTCCGCCAGCCGCAACAGCATCAACCGCGCGCACTTCCGCCTCTTCGTGAAAACCATAAGTGACGATAGGCTTGGAGATAAACGGCATGATTTCCCTGACATGGACATCGTCAAGGCAAAGTATCGCGACGCCATAAAATGGCAAGCGTTGGGTAAATTCTATAAAGGCCTGCTTAAGCTTGGAAAAATCATGCTCGTAGGTTTCCATATGATCGGCATCGATATTGGTAATCACCTCTATCACCGGCAACAGGTTCAGGAATGAGGCGTCGGACTCATCCGCTTCGGCCACAATGAAATCACCGCTACCCAATTTAGCGTTTGCGCCAGCGCTATTCAGGCGTCCGCCGATCACGAAAGTAGGATCAAAGCCACCTTCTGCCAAAATACTCGCCACCAAACTGGTAGTCGTAGTTTTACCGTGAGTGCCGGCAATCGCGATACCACTTTTCAGACGCATCAACTCGGCCAGCATCAAAGCACGCGGCACTATCGGAATATGTTTTTCCCTGGCGGCCATGACTTCAGGGTTATCCGCTTTCACCGCAGTTGAGGTAACGATCGCATCGGCGCCGCTGATATTGTCCGCTGCATGACCCAACATCACCTTGGCCCCCAGGCTAGCGAGTCTTTGTGATGCCGCATTGCTACTGAGGTCAGAACCTGAAATAACATAACCGAGATTGAGCAGCACTTCGGCGATGCCGCTCATACCTGAGCCACCGATACCAACAAAGTGCAAATGTTTTACTTTATGTTTCATGCTAAATTTTCCAAAATTTTTGCGATTACTTCGTTCGCATCGCGCCGTCCCAGGGTATACGCTATTTGCGCCATATCCTGACATTGCGCTCTATTCATATTCATTAAGGTTTCAGCCAAAGCCTTGGCATTGAGTTCGGCCTGCGGCAAATAAATCGCCGCTTTTTGTTCCGACATCCATTGCGCATTGTCTTTCTGATGTGAGGTACTCGATGCCACAAACGGAATCAAAATACTCGCCACACCTGCCGCAGTCAATTCGGAAACCGTAATAGCCCCGGCACGACAAATCACCAGATCCGCATCGGCATAGCGACGTGGCATATCATCAATAAAGTCGAGCACTTCAGCCTGCACGCCAGATGCAGCGTAACGCTGTTGCAAGGCATCGATATGCTGCTTGCCAGATTGATGCGTGACTACAGGCCGCATCCCTGCAGGCATCAATGCCAACGCATCCGGAATACATTCATTCAATACTTTCGCCCCCAGACTGCCACCCACCACAAGTATTTTCAATGCGCCGCTACGTGCCGCATAACGTACTTGCGGCTGCGCCAACTGGCAGATTTCCTTGCGTATCGGATTGCCGGTCCAGAGCATTTTCTGATCGGTTTGCTGCGCGCTTGAAGGTAAACCAAACAACAGTTTGCTAGCCACCGGACGCAATGCCTTATTTGACAGCAGCAAGGCAGCATCAGCGTTCATCAGAACCACAGGCTTCCCTAGCAAGGCGGCCATCAAACCACCGGGCACAGTAACGTAGCCGCCCATCCCCAGCACCACATCGGGTTGACGCTTACGCAAAATATTGAGGCAAGTAAAAAAAACTCCCCAGCATTTTGGCGGCACCAGTGAGGCTATGCATCAAGCCTTTGCCGCGCAGACCAGAGAAATTGATGTTATCCATTTCTATCTGATGCTTAGGCACTATCTGCGTTTCCATCCCTTTCGATGTGCCAAGCCAGGACACGCTCCAGCCGCGCTCTTGCATGGTTGCGGCGATAGCTAAGCCAGGGAAAATATGGCCACCGGTTCCCGCTGCCATAATCAGCAATTTCTTGGTATTTTTGGAGCCTTGCTTCATACCCGGCCTCCGCGCATCAGTATGCGATTCTCATAATCGATTCTTAGTAAAATTGCCAACCCCACACAATTAATCAATACCCCAGAGCCACCGTAACTCATTAGCGGCAGCGTCAGTCCCTTAGTCGGCAACAAGCCTAAATTCACCCCCATATTGATGAAGGTTTGTACACCTATCCAGATACCGATTCCTTTCGCGGTCAAGCCTGCAAAAGTCAGGTCAAGCACGATGGCCTGACGGCCGATCTCGAATGAACGTTTGACTATCCAATAGAACAAAAGGATCACCGTCAGCACACCAACAAAACCCAATTCTTCACCGATCACCGCCAGCAGGAAATCGGTATGCGCCTCAGGCAGATAATGGAGTTTCTCCACGCTGGCACCAAGGCCAACGCCAAACAATTCGCCACGTCCAAATGCAATCAGGGAGTGCGAAAGCTGATAGGCCTTACCTAAGGCATTCTCTTGCACCCATGGATCCAGATAGGCAAAGATTCGCTCACGTCGCCATTTCGACAAACTGATGACCAGACTGAATACGCCCACCAAGGTTGCCGCGATACCACCGAACCAAACACCGTTGATACCGCCCAAAAACAAGATCCCCATCGCGACACAAACGATTACGCCAAAGGCGCCCAAGTCTGGCTCCAGCAACAACAGCAATCCGACCGCGCCGACCGCCAATAACATAGGCACAAAGCCCTTGGTCAGCTTGTGCATATATTCCTGTTTGCGCACCGTGTAATCAGCCGCATACAGCACCATGAACAACTTCATCAATTCAGATGGCTGAATATTAAATACCTTAAACGACAGCCAGCGCTTGGCACCGTTGACCCCCTTACCCAATCCGGGGATCAGTACCGCAGCGAGCAAAACTAAGGTAATCACAAATAGATACGGCGCATATTTTTGCCAGTCTGCGACACGAATACGAAATACAAACAAGCCGGCCAGAACGGAAACGCCGACGAAAATTGCCTGACGAATCAAGAAATGGGAGTTTTTGTAATTCGCATATTTCGGTGAGTCGGGCAAAGAAATGGAGGCAGAATACACCATCACCATGCCAAATAGCATCAGTGTCATGGTGACCCAGATCAAGGCGAGATCGTACTCCATCATTTTTGAGCGCTGTGCCAGATGCGACGGAGCCGCAGGCTCCGAAGAGAACGGCAACCACTTGTTAAATGAGAGGAGTAATTGTTTCATCAGACCACTTCTCCGCGTGCAAGAGCGACTTCATGGACGGCATCGACAAAGACCTGAGCCCGATGAGCATAGTTGCGAAACATATCCAGACTAGCGCATGCCGGAGACAGGAGAACGATATCGCCTTCCTGCGCCATCTCTGCCGCTGACTGCACTGCCTGCTGCAAAGTCGCATAATCGCTCAGTTCGACATTGGCAATCTCAAGCGTGGAGCGAATCTCTGCGGCAGCTTTACCTATCAGCAAAACAGCTTTGGCATAACGCGCGACCGGATCGGTCAAGGGCGAAAAATCCTGCCCCTTGCCTTCGCCGCCGGCGATCAGGAGAATCCGCTTGGCGCCGCCACCAGACTCTTGTCCCAAACCCTTCAAGGCAGCCACAGTCGCACCGACATTGGTGCCTTTGCTATCATCGACAAAATCAACCCCGCCAACAGTAGCAACCAGTTCAACCCGGTGCGGTTCGCCAGTGTATTCACGCAAGCCGTGCAACAATGGCGCCAACGGCAAACCGATCGCACGGCAAAGCGCCAATGCAGCCAAGGCATTAGCAGCATTATGCAATCCGCGAATTTTCAGGGCATCGGCAGGCATCAGGCGCGAAATAATGACGGGTACTTCTTCGATATCCTTCTTTTTACGGCGAGCGCTTCTTTCATCCTCCGCCGAATTAGCTGCGGCAAGCCAGCTCATGCCATGCTCGTTAAGCAAACCAACATCGCCATCGGCCATAGGAGCGCCAAGCCCGAAGGTCACGACGCTGTTTTCAGCTTGCGGCGCAGCTAGCCGCATTGCCATCACCAGGGTATCGTCACGATTCAAGACCTGCGTCGTTTTGCTACCGAATATACGCGCCTTGTCTGCGCAATATGCATGCAGGTCGCCATGCCAGTCCAGATGATCCTGGCTGATATTGAGCACCGTTGCCACGTCCGCCTCGAGGCTAAAACTGGCATGCAACTGAAAGCTGGATAACTCCAGCACCCATACCTGAGGCAAGGCTTCAGCAGCGATCGCCTCACGCAGCACATCGAGCATCGCCGGGCTGATATTGCCGGCTACTTTGACGCTAAGCCCGGAACGTTCGCACAGCAAACCAACCAGACTAGTCACGGTGGTTTTGCCATTGGTGCCGGTGATTGCGATCACTTTCGGTGCATATCCGGACTCGATTTTCAATGCCGCCAGCGCCTGGGCAAATAACTCGACTTCGCCCCAGACCGGGATATTTCTTTGTGCCGCTTCCGGCAGCAAACTTGCCAATTCAAGCAAAGGCGACAATCCGGGACTCACCGCCAGCATATCAATGCCGTCAAGCAAATCCAGGGAAAACTCACCACCGACAAATTCAATTTCTGCGGACAATCCGCTCAGTGTCGCCAAGCGCTCCGGTGCAGTGCGCGTATCGGCAACGCGCAAGCGGGCACCGCAGCGCAGTAACCACTGAGCCATAGCCAGTCCCGACTCTCCGAGACCCAGTACCAATACGTGTTTACCTGAAAAATCCATACTCACAATGTGCTTTATTTAACGTAATTTCAAGGACGACAAACCCACCAGCACCAGCAGCATAGTGATAATCCAGAAGCGCACGACTACCTGCGTTTCTTTCCAGCCTTTTTGTTCAAAATGATGATGTAGCGGCGCCATCAGAAACAGGCGGCGTCCGGTTCCATATCTCTTTTTCGTGAATTTAAAATATGTCACCTGCAGAATCACCGAGACCGTTTCAGCGACGAAAATTCCACCCATGATGAAGAGCACGATTTCCTGACGCACGATGACGGCGACCGTACCAAGCGCACCGCCCAATGCCAAGGCACCAACGTCGCCCATAAACACCTGAGCCGGATGGGCGTTAAACCACAAAAATGCCAAACCAGCGCCCGCCATCGCACCACAGAAAATCAGCAATTCACCTGCGCCAGGAATATGCGGTATCAACAAATATTTGGAATAGCCGACATGACCGGTAAGATAGGCGAATAAGCCTAGCGCGGACCCGACCAGAATCGTGGGCATGATCGCCAAACCGTCGAGTCCATCGGTAAAATTAACCGCATTACTGGTGCCGACAATCACGCAGTACGTGAGACCTATGAAGCCCCATACTCCCAGCGGATAACTGAATGACTTAAAAAATGGCACGATCAAATCTGCCTTAGGCGGCAGATCCATACTAAAACCAGACTGTACCCAAGCGACAAATAACTCCCAAACCTTGGAATTGGTTGGTGCTGAAACGGAAAACGCCAGATACACTGCCGCCACAATGCCTACCAGAGATTGCCAGAAGTATTTTTCGCGGGATCTCATGCCCTCCGGATCTTGATACACCACTTTACGATAATCATCGACCCAACCGACCGCGCCAAAACCTAAGGTCACGATCAATACCACCCAAATAAAACGGTTACTCAGGTCGGCCCACAGCAGGGTGGAAATACCGATGGAAATCAATACCAGGACACCTCCCATAGTCGGCGTTCCTGATTTAACTAAATGCGTCTTCGGACCATCGGTACGGACCGCCTGACCAACTTTCAAACGCGTCAGCATGCGTATCACGGCAGGACCCGCAAACAGGCCAATTGAAATGGCTGTCATGGTAGCGAATACAGCGCGAAACGTAATGAAGCTAAAGACCCGCAACAAGCCCAGATCTTGTTTGAAAAATTGTACTAACCACAGCAACATATCAGTGATTCCCTAAAGTTTTTTGTTGAGTAAGATGGGTAACCACGCGTTCCATTTTCATGAAACGGGAACCTTTTACCAGCACGGTGCTGGCGGAAGAAGTGGCGGCATCGAGTGCCGGCAGCAATTCTTCAAGAGTGAGAAAAATGTCTGGCCGCAGCGCCAAAGGCCAGACTGGAATGCTGAGCCAGATCGCCTAATGTCAGCATTTGCGTAATGCCGCGCTCACGAGCATAAGCGCCGATTTCCAGGTGAAAGGCCACGCCGTCATCACCGACCTCGCCCATATCACCCAACACCAGTAACGTCGATCCGCCTATCTGCGCCAGCACGTCAATCGCCGCCCGTACCGAATCAGGATTGGCATTATAGGTATCGTCAATCACGCTGGCACCATTGACGGCTTGCTTGCGCTGCAGACGTCCGTTGACAGGCTGAAAGGCCTGCAAGCCAAGGGTAATCACCTGATTCGGGACGCCTATGCTGTGGCAGCATGCGGCGGCAGCCAATGCATTCAATACATTATGGACACCTGCCGCCGACAGTTGCACGACAAAGCTGTCATCGCCAATGCGAATGCTAACTTCACTGCCAAACGCATGAGGCAGGAAGCTGCCGCGCACGTCGGCGTTTTCCGACAACCCGAAGGTCAGCACTTTGCGCTGTCCGGACTCGGCCGCATAAGCACGCCAGAGTGCCGTATAAGTATCGTCAGCCGGAAATACCGCGACGCCATCTGCCGGCAAATGACGCAACACCGCACCATTTTCCTCGGCCACGGCATCCACGCTTTGCATAAATTCCTGATGCTCACGCTGGGCATTGTTGACCAGACCGACGGTAGGCTGCGCGACCGAGGCGAGCAAAGCGATTTCACCCGGATGATTCATTCCCAGTTCTATCACCGCGCAGCGATGTTGCGGCTGAAGTCTGAGCACGGTGAGCGGCACCCCAATTTCATTATTCAAATTACCACTGGTAGACAAGCACTGCTCAACACCTGCATAGGCATTGAGAATAGACGCGATCATTTCCTTGACCGTGGTCTTGCCATTACTGCCGGTGACCCCGATCACCGGCAAAGAGAACTTACTACGCCAGTAACGTGCGATCTCTGCCAAAGCCTGTTTGGTATCGGGCACAATCAAGGCCGGTAACGGATACCCTTCCGGCACCCGTTCGGCCACTACCGCAGCAGCACCGGAGGTAGCAATCGACGCAAGAAAGTCGTGCGCATCAAACTGCTCGCCGCGTAAGGCCAAAAACAAATTGCCCTCCTGAATACGCCGGCTATCGGTGGTCAAGCAATTAACTTGCACCTCCGCGCTGGCGTTGAGTAACTGCGCAGAACTCAGCGCTGCCTGCAACTCATGTAAACACGCTCGCATCAGGCACCTCTCTTCATATTGCCGCTGGTCGCCACTGTGGCCAGTGCCAGTGAAGCATGCGCTTCGTCAGAAAAAGGCCATTTCTTGCCATTGATATCCTGATAGGTTTCATGTCCCTTACCGGCCAACAAGACCACGTCATTGTTGCCGGCGTGCCGGATCGCATACAAAATGGCATTCGCCCTGTCTTCGATCACATGCGGTGTGCTACTCATGCCCTTGAGAATATCTTGTATGATCAGCGCCGCATTTTCAGTCCTGGGATTGTCGCTGGTGACCACCACGTGTTGCGCCAGCTCTGCCACCTTACCCATTTGCGGACGTTTACCCGGATCACGGTCACCGCCGCAACCGAAGACACACCACACCTCACCCTGCCGCTCATGCGCAACTTGCTGCAAAGTCAGCAAAGTCTTTTCCAGTGCATCGGGGGTGTGCGCATAATCAATGACCACCATGACATGTCCGTGCGTTCCCAATTGCTGCATACGTCCGGGCACCGACTCAAGCTTTTCTATCGCGCTCACCGCCTTATTCCAGGCAACCCCATTCGTCAATAAAACGCTCAGTACGCCCAGCACATTGCTGACATTAAAGCGACCTATCAGATGGGTTTTTACGGTGCCGCTGCCATACGGCGAATCGACATGAAAACTGGTGCCACCGTGATGCGTGCGCAGATGATCCGCAAAAACCACGGGGATACCGGCAAACTCCTTATGCTCCAGGCTGTAGCCTAACACCAGTGGTTTACCCGATGATGAGCTTGTTTCCGATGCGGCTTTTTCCAGGGCTCTTTGCGCCAGCGTCTGGCCATAAGGGTCATCTAAATTCACTACGGCAGTTTTTAGCTGCGGCCAGTCAAACAGTATGGCTTTCGCTTCCGCATAGGCATCCATATCGCCATGGTAATCAAGGTGATCGCGCGTCAGATTGGTGAATAGCGCCGCATCGATATGCAGTCCGTTCATGCGTCCCTGATGCAGGCCTATCGAAGATGCCTCAATCGCCAGCGCAGCGGCACCGGCGGCATGCAACTCAGCCAGGCGTCGTTGCAACTGAATCGCATCGGGCGTGGTAAAGCCGGTTTCCACCAGGTTGACCAAGGCTCCGGCACGATAATTTCCGACACCCAGAGTACCTATCACGGCACAAGGTTTGGCGGTCAGAGACAAGGCTTTTGCCAACCATTGGGAGCACGAAGTTTTACCGTTAGTGCCAGTGACGGCGACTGTCAGCATCTCACTGTCAGGGTGTCCATACCAGTGATTGGCGATCTCGCCCAAGTGCGACTGCAAATGAGGGAAAGCCTGATGCGGGATATGCTGCGCAACATCCAATTCAAACCCTTCAGGTTCATACACGATCGCCGCAGCGCCATGCTCGATGGCGTTTTGTATGTGCTTGCGGCCATCACCGGCATTTCCGGCAATCGGAAATGCAAAAAACACGTCACCTTTTTTAATGGCGCGTGAATCGGAGCTCAGTTGTGCGCCTGGCGCAAGCTTGCTGAGCCAATCTAATAACTCTTGCATAGTATCTTTTAAGGTAGGCGTTCCGGGCATTACATGCTCTCCTGTACGCTGTTATCAGGAATAATATTGGTGACGGAAGTATCCGGAGGAACGTTCAGGGAGCGCAATACGTTCGCAGTGATTGCCGCAAACACAGGGCCGGCCACCGTACCACCGTAATAACCACCACTGCTTGGCTCATCTATCATCACCGCGACAATCACGCGCGGATTGGAAACTGGTGCAAAGCCAACGAAATCGCCGATATACTTATTCACGTAGCGACCGCGTTCAAGCTTATGTGCAGTACCGGTTTTTCCGCCTACCCGATATCCGGCGATACGCGCCTGGGTTCCGGTACCGCCAGGTTCGGTGGCGGACTCCAGCATCAGGCGCATTTGCTGCGCTGTTTTTTCCGAGATAACCCTATGACCTAAGGGTATTTCGGCAGATTTTTGGAAAGTCAGAGGGATGGTATCGCCATTGCGCGCAAAGATCATGTAGGCACGTGCGATCTGTATCAGCGAAACCGAAATGCCGTGACCGTAGCTCATGGTGGCCTGCTCAATCGGACGCCAGGTTTTATAGTTACGCAAACGACCCGCGACCGCACCGGGGAAGCCAAATTTAGGCTGTTGTCCAAAGCCGACCGTGGTAAACATCTCCCACATCTCCTGCGGCGGCATCTGCAATGCGATCTTGACGGTACCGATATTCGAAGACTTCTGTATCACCTGCGACACCGTCAAGGCACCCTGTTTATGGGCATCATGAATGGTTGCGGTTCCTATCGTCATGCTTCCCGGTGCCGTCTGTATCATGGTATCGGGAGTGATCCGTCCGGTTTCCAGCGCCAGCGCAACGGTAAACGGTTTCATGGTCGAACCAGGCTCAAAGGTATCGGTCATGACACGATTACGCAACTGGGCACCGGTCAGCACCGATCTTTCGTTAGGATTAAAACTAGGCAAATTTACCAGCGCCAGCACCTCACCGGTTCTGACATCCAGCACCACCGCGCCACCGGCTTTCGCCTTATGTTTGTCCAGCGCGTCCTTCAAGTGAGTGTAGGCGATGTATTGAATTTTGCTATCGATGGACAAGGTCAATTCCTTGCCATCATGTGGCTCGCGAATTGATTCAATATCCTCGACGATGCGACCCAACCTGTCCTTGATCACCCTGCGGCTACCGGTTTTTCCTGCCAGACTTTTTTCCGAGGCGAGCTCTATGCCTTCCTGCCCGACATCTTCGACATTGGTAAATCCGACTACGTGCGCCATCACCTCACCTTCAGGATAAAAGCGTTTATATTCTTTACGCGTCTCTATGCCGGAGATGCCAAGCGCGACGATCTTATCGGCCACGTCTTGCTCTACCTGACGTCTCAGATAAACAAACTGGCGATCGGAATCGAGCTTTTTACGCAGCTCTGTCTCCGTCATTTCCAGTAAGCCGGCCAGCTCACGCAATTTTTCTTTTGGTGCCTCAAGCACATCATCAGGTATCGCCCAAATAGCTTTTACCGGCACCGAAGACGCCAGTACGCCGCCATTTCTGTCGGTAATTTTGCCCCGCGTTGCCGGCAACTCCAGGGTCCGTGCATATCTGGATGCGCCTTGTTTTTGCAAAAATTCGGTAGTCATCCCCTGCAACCACAATGCCCGCACGATCAAGGCAAAAAATGCGGCAAACAACATAAACAAAACTAAACGCGAACGCCAAACCGGCAACTTGACAGCAAGTAGCGGGCTCGAGGAAAACGGCACACCTTTGGCAGCGGCCGTGCGTGAAGAAGTGCTGGAACGACTCATTTAACGCCCACTGCAGTCAAGTATTGAGTGCGCTCGGGCGTCACGGGAACCATATTTAGTTCCTTGCTCGCAGTAGCTTCAATCCGGGCATGTTTGCCATAGGTTGACTGATCCAGCTTCAACTGAGTCCATTGCAACTCAAATTGTCTGGTCATAGTCTGGGCGCGCTCAAGCTCTATGAATAAGCGGCGCGCCTGATATTGCGAGTTCACCAGTGACAGTGAACACGCAATCAAAACGGCAGCTAAAAAAATATTTAGCCGTCCGCTCAAGATGCTGCCCCTGGCAAACGCTCAGCCACCCGCATAATCGCAGAGCGCGCTCTTGGATTATGTGCCACCTCTTGCTCAGAAGGCTTGATCTTGGCGATCAGCTTCATCTGCGCTTTAGGTAAATCTACGGTGCGGATAGGCAAACGTCTGTCCGGTTGCTCTACATTGACCTTGGATGCAAAAAACTGCTTCACTATCCGGTCTTCCAGCGAGTGAAAGCTGATCACCACCATGCGGCCATGCGGAGCCAGGCACGAATAAGCGGCAGCCAAACCTATTTCGAGATCTTCCAGTTCCTTATTGATGAAAATCCGTATAGCCTGAAAGGTGCGAGTTGCCGGGTCCTTGCCCTTCTCGCGAGTTTTGACGGCGTGTGCGACAATTTCGGCGAGCTGTCTAGTGCTAGAAATGGGCTTGACCTGCCTGCCAGCAACAATCGCCTTTGCAATCTGAAAAGCAAACCGTTCTTCCCCATAATTTTTTATTACCTCTCTAATCATTTGCTCATCTTCGGTAGCCAACCACTCTGCGGCAGAAATTCCGCGAGTCGTATCCATCCGCATATCGAGCGGGCCATCCGATCTAAAACTGAATCCACGGCCAGCATCATCGACCTGTGGCGATGAGATGCCCAAATCCATCAAAATTCCGTCAACCTGAGTGATATTGCGCGCAGCCAGCTCATCTGCCATGGAGGCAAAGCTGTCATGCACAATTTCAAACCGGGAATCATTGATTTGCAGGGCATTCGCAATTGCCTGCGTATCTTTATCGAAAGCGAGCAAGCGCCCGGATGGACCTAGCTGCTGCAAAATTCTCCGGCTATGGCCACCCCGGCCAAAAGTGCCGTCCACGTAAATACCAGTTGCTCTATCTCCCGCTAATGCGAGTGCATCAACCGCCTCTGCCAACAAGACGGTCTGATGGGTAAACTCTTCTTTTTGGCTGACGCTCATTATTCTCAATCAAAAGGAAAAATTACTTAAGGCTTCAGGCATGCCTCCGGCAATTGCCTGAGCTTCGTTCTGCGCCAATTTGGCGGCATCCCATATTTCAAAATGCGTTCCCATCCCCAGCAGCATGACATCGCGCTCCATGCCGACGGCATTGCGCAATTCCGGCGCGACCAGAATACGGCCGGCGCCATCCATATCGACATCACAGGCATTGCCCAGAAAAATCCTTTGCCATGCGCGCGCCGACATAGGCCAGGCGGCAATTTGCTCTCTATGCGCCTCCCAAACCGGGCGCGGGAATAACAACAAACACCCATGCGGGTGCCGGGTAAGCGTAATACCACCTTCACATTGCAAGGCGAGCGCGTCCCTGTGCCGGGCAGGAATTAACATTCTGCCCTTAGCATCGAGATTAAGTGATGACGCACCTTGAAACACGCGCTTACCTTTAAATAAACTTGCCGAAAAGCATTTTCATCGCAGGTTTTAAAACTCAATTTCCCACCACAAAAATACACTTTTTCACACTATCGCCCACTTTAGAGGATGACTTGAGCTCGGTCAAGTAAATTTATACGTGGAAATGCGAAATTCTTTAATAAAGTCAAGGACTTAGCGCATTTACTTAAAATTAAAGAAAATAAGAATAGCCTAATAAATTAGGGACTTACGGTAGGGAGTGAAGGTTGCACATCACATATAAACATGTGTTTAAGCGAACAACAGAAGGAATGTAAAAAATCAACAACAAAAAAACATCAGTGCGGGGAAGTATTTGACTGTTTTTGCAGGAGTTGCAAAAAGTCGCTTTCAGGAATGGCTTTACTGAAATAAAAGCCCTGATATTCGTCACAACGGGACTCAATTAAAGTCTGCAACTGAAGCGGCGTCTCTACCCCCTCGGCAATCACCTTCAGGCCAAGCGTGTGGGCCATGGCGACGATAGCAAGCACAATAGCGGTATCATTTGGATCATCGGGAATGTCTTTAATGAAAGATCGGTCAATTTTCACGCTATCGACAGGAAACCGCTTCAAGTAAGCAAGTGATGAGTATCCTGTGCCAAAATCGTCTATCGATAGCGTAAATCCTGCCTTCTTCAAGCCATCCATCAAAACGATAGCCTGTTCACGATTGTGCATCACCATACTTTCAGTAATTTCAAACTCTATACTGGCAGGGGCGACCCGCCAGAATTCGGTGACACTTTGCACGTCTTCCAGTAAGCGAACGTCATTGAACTGCGCTCCGGATAAATTGATCGCCACCCGTCCAAAACTCTTATCGGCAGCCCTGAACGCCAGAATGTCGCGACAGGCGATATCCAGAACCAACATTCCCATGCGTCCGACCAGACCAGCTTCTTCAGCCAGAGCGATGAATTCACCCGGCAATAAAATGCCGCGCTCTGGATGATTCCAGCGCACCAAGGCTTCGGCACCGACGATCCGTCCACTAAACAGCGACACTTTCGGCTGGTAATACACAACGAACTCACGCCTTTCCAAGGCGCGCCTGAGCCTGGCCTCAAAAGCTAAGCGCTCTATCGTATGCACATTCATTTCAGAGGCGTAAAACTGGTAATTATCCTTGCCCTTGTTTTTGGCGCGGTACATCGCGATGTCCGCGTTTTTCATGAGGGTTTGCGCATCACCGCCATCGTCCGGATAGGTGGCAATACCAATACTGGCACTCAATTGGCACTCTTGTCCGTGGATATCAAAAGGCAGGGCGGCGGCTATCAGCAGTTTGTCGGCAATATCCCCCAAATCCCTGGGCTCATTGTATTCGTCCACCAATAGAATAAACTCATCTCCGCCGACCCTTGCGATGGTATCGGAGATACGCAGACACTGCCTGAAGCGCTGCGCCACACTTCGCAGCACCAGATCTCCTTCGTTGTGACCGAAGGTATCATTGATATTTTTAAACCTATCCAGATCAAGAAACAATACTGCCAGCTTACTGCGATTGCGAGAGGCATAGGCCAGCGACTTACTCAGATGCTGATTATATAAAAAGCGATTTGGCAAACCGGTCAGTTCGTCGTAATGAGCCAGTTTCAACACCTTCTCTTCGGCGCGCTTACCCTCAATCGCAATACTGGCGATATCGGTCGTAATGCTGATAAACCCCAGGTCATCACTACTGAGGTCTGAGCTTGACTCGACAAACAAAGTAAATGTGCCCTGCAACTGCCCGTTCTTGCCCATAATTGGCCACGCACCACAGGCGGAAAAATTTCTCAGATCTTCCAGCTGGTTAACAAATTGCATCGATGCAGAGTGTTGTATGTCCGTTATCCAGACTGGCACGGCATTGAGCACCGCCTCACTCCAGACTCCGTTACCATAACTAACCGGCATATCGACCAACTGCTGCATCAACACGTCAGGAAACTGAGGGCCGATCACTTGCTTAAAGCAACGCTGATCCTGATCCAGCAACTGTATGCCGCAACGCCAGTGCGGCATCATTTTTTCGACAAATTGACAGGTCTCGCCAAGTATCAGCAATAAATCTTCGCTGCCGCCTATCAATTGCAATAACTGATTTTGCCCCTCCAGCAAATGCTCCACATATTTTCTTGCATTGACATCACGCATCACGCAAAAAACCAGAATATCATCAGCAATCTCAATTTGGCTCAAGGTCACTTCGCTATACAACAAAATGCCATCGCGCTTGATGACCCAGTCAAATCTTTGCGGAATACCGTCAAAAGTGGCATCGATAAATTTTCTGATCAGATCGGACTTCCCCATTTGCGCGTCATGCGAACCTGGTTGACGCTCGGGCGAGAAACGTCCGACTTCGGTACCTAATAACTCACTGGCATCCTTCAAACCAAATAGAGTCAACGCACCCTTATTGCAATCGACATACATGTAATCACGATTGATGAGAAGAATGGCATCCTGGGCATCTAGAAACAGCAAACGATAGCGACTTTCACTATCGGCCAGCTTAGCGCGCGAAGCCCGCAAGCGCCTGATTTGCCGCATCAGCAAAAACCCCAGAATCACGATGAACAACACCGTCAATGCTGAAAAAAACAGCTTTTGCCTGACCCGCTCGCTCCAATCCTCCAGAATATCGTCGATATCGCGACCATACACCAAGGTCAAAGGGAAATCTGTCATTTTCCTGTACGTATATACCAGTCTGGCATCACCACCTATCAGTGGCGCATCCATCACGGCAGCCTCCAGCGAATCGGATTTAATCGCGGCAACCAAGGCAGTCCAGCCTATACTGGCATTGAGATAGCGCTCATCATAAGGAGCCCTTAAAAAAAGGCTTCCGTCCTTGCTATGCAAAGAAATGACGGCAATACCATCCTTGGCAACGCGCTCATAAAAGTCCTTGAAATAATTGAGATTAATCTCGGTTTGTATCAGGCCTATATGCTTGCCTTGAGCGCTATAGATATTCTTGGCGACCGGCAATACCCAACGCTGGGTTTGCGTGATCTGTACCGGCTTGCCGACTACCACACTCCGGTCTTCCGGGTGCTCCAGCAGAAAAATGACATGTTGCTGAACACGCAAATCTATCGGCTCGGCGGGAAACTGGAAGGAACTAGCCCGCAAGATACCTTGCGGACTAATGATGGAGATAGCCTGCAAGAACTGCGAATCCTGGCGCTGATTAATCAAGACCTGGCGAATCGCTGCTTCATCGTGCAAAATTTTGTCGCCTTCGCTCTGAATCTCTTCACCGGCATTGCCGATCGCACGGGCGGCATCACGCAAGATGCGATTGGCATGTTCCTCCAGTATGCGCACCGCAAGAAAGCTATTTTCCTGAGCAGATGAAAGGGTCAGTACGCGGTCTTGAGCAACCGACCACCAGGTCTGCCCCATAATGGCCAGAACAATCAGGCTGACACAAAATAAAAATGCTCTCGTCGGCACATCCCATGGCTCACGATGACGAATCACCCTTTCCATGCGCGACCTTTATTAACAAAAAAACTGTCAGTAAAAATAACGATCAGCCTAAACATACTTTTTCACCTATGAATACGCAAGGAAGCTGTCATCAACGAAAACACGATTTTTTGATCTTTTATTTAAGAAGCAATGGGTTATGGCAAGTGTAGCATTGAAAAAACAGGATTTCTCTAAGTGGCAGAGAATAATGATAATTAGATATCATATTATGTGATATATACCAACACAGACCGTGGTATAAAAAAAGTGAAGCAGGCCGGTAGGCCGGATTCTGTTACGGCACTTGGCATTGCTGCCTCGTGCTATGACAATCATTCCTCTAGGCCGGGGATTACTCCCAGGCTCAAGCTTTCTACCCGCACGCTCCGCGAGCCGCCTCAACGCGTGCCTATTTGAAATTGCTCCGGGTGGAGGTTACCGCGTTTCACCGTAACTTAATACGCTCGTCTCTGTGGCCCTATTCCTCGTCTTATACTTCAGCTTGCGCCTTAGCTTTCGACGTACGGCCGTTAGCCGTCACCCTGCTCTATGGAGTCCGGACCTTCCTCCCGTCACCATGCGAACATGGCAACCAGCGATTGTCTGGCCTGCTTCGGGCGCTATTGTAACAGTATGACGCCCGCCCCGCTGTATAGATTCACGACCGTGCAAATTCAAACCATGCCATGAAACAAGATTTAGCACGAACAAGGCGGTTTCTGTTAGCGTATCGCTTTTCATAAAATCATCTTCTTGTCATGTCTATATCTCGCTCTGGTGGTCAACTGGTCGTGGACGCACTGCAAGTACACGGTGTCGAACTTATTTTCGGAGTACCTGGCGAAAGCTATCTGCCGGTACTCGATGCGCTGCACGACAGCAATATACGCTTCATCATCAATCGCCAGGAAGGTGGTGCAGCCTTCATGGCTGATGCCTACGGCAAGCTGACCGGGCAACCCGGCATTTGCTTTGTCACCCGTGGCCCGGGTGCGACCAATGCCTCGATCGGCGTACATACCGCGTATCAGGATTCCACGCCGATGATTTTATTTATCGGCCAGGTCGGCAATGATTTTGTCGAGCGCGAGGCCTTTCAAGAGATCGATTATCGCCGCATGTTCGGCCCTATGGCGAAATGGGTGGCACAAATAGACCGCGCCGAGCGCATCCCGGAATACATCGCGCGCGCCTTTCAGGTCGCCACCAGCGGCCGGCCTGGGCCAGTCGTTCTGGCGCTGCCGGAAGACTGCCTCTCTGCATTGGCGGAAGTGGCCGATACCCGCCATTACACCCCAGTGCAGGCGTCCTGCTCCGAAGTCCAACTGGCGCAATTACGCCAGCATCTGGCCGCGGCACAACGCCCTCTGGTCCTGCTTGGCGGTGGTGACTGGGATGCGCAATCCTGCCAGGACATTGGTGACTTCGCGCGGTCCAACTGCCTGCCTATGGCCTGCGCCTTCCGCTTTCAGGATCTGATGGACAATGCCCATCCCAATTACATCGGCGACGTCGGCATAGGGATCAACCCCAAATTGGCACAACGCATCAAGGAGTCCGATTTGCTCATCGCAATCGGCCCGCGCCTGGGCGAGATGACTACCGGTGGCTACACCGTACTGGAAGCGCCTGTCCCGAAACAAACGCTGATCCACATCCACTGCGACGCACTGGAACTGGGACGCGTGTATCAGGCCGATCTGATGATCAACAGCGGCATGAAGGAAATCGCGGCAACACTGGCGGAAATGAGCCCGCTCGATGCCAGCGCCTGGCAACACACGGTGGCGGCCGCCAAGGCCGATCTGCTGGCATGGCAACAGGAGCCGGCGATCTTTGCGCAAGAACAGGCTCCACTCAACTTGTGGCAGGTAGTACAAGCTATACAAGCGAGCACACCGGACGACACGATTATCACCAATGGCGCCGGCAATTACGCTACCTGGGCACACCGCTACTACCGCTACGGCGGTTTTCGCACTCAGTTAGCGCCCACTTCGGGTGCCATGGGTTACAGCGTACCTTCCGGGGTGGCGGCAAAGATCGTGCATCCCGAACGCACCGTAATCACCTTTGCCGGCGACGGCGAATACATGATGAACGGGCAGGAACTCGCCACCGCCGTGCAATATAAAGTGGGGGTCATCATCATCGTGTTTTAACAACGGCATGTTCGGCACCATACGCATGCATCAGGAAAAAGAATTCCCGGCTCGCGTCTCCGGTACGCAATTGCACAACCCGGATTTCGCTGCACTGGCACGCGCCTATGGCGCCAGCGGAGAGGTGGTCAACAGTACGGAAGAGTTTGCCCCTGCGCTGGAACGTGCGCTGGCACATACGCGCCAGCAGCAGTTACCGGCATTGATAGAATTACGCTACGACGGCAACCTGATCACACCCGGAGCGAGCTTACTGAGCTTGCGCAAGATGGCGCAGGAAGCGGGAAAATAATTGAACTGGGAAAAATCTGGTCGACGCTTCTGGAAGAAGGCAGTGAAAGCTTCCTTGGCTTCCGGCGCATTGAGCATAGATGCGAAATGCGTATTTTCCTCAGTCATTTTTGCCGCGACCGCTGCCGGTTGTCCGGCCTTCATGAGGCGCTTGGTAACGCGTACCGATGCTGCCGGCAAAGCCACCAGCTTAGCCGCCTGATGCAAGGCATACGGCAGTAATTCAGCTTGCGGCAAGACACGGTTGACGAAGCCCATTTCATACGCATCTTCCGCACTAAACGCTTCGCCCAACATCAGTTTTTCAGCGGCACGCTGGTAGCCGACGATTTGCTGGAAGATCATGCTGGAGGCAAATTCCGGACACAGTCCGAGCTGCGTGAAAGGCATGGACAATTTGGCGTTATCAGCCAGATAGATCAGATCGCAATGCATCAGCAAGGTGGTGCCGATGCCAACCGCAGCACCGCTCACGGCGGCAATGACCGGCTTACCCGAATTGCTCAGCGCTTGCATAAACTGATACACGGGCGGCACCGTAGTGGCCGATGCCAGACTGGCGGCGTTTTTCATGAAATCCTCCAGATCATTCCCCGCGGTAAAAATCTCTGGCTTGCCGGTGATCAGGATGACGCGTACCGCAACGTCGGTTTCCGCCGCGATTAAGGCATCTGCCATGGCCTGGTACATCGCCGAAGTAATCGCGTTTTTCTTCTCAGGGCGATTAAAACTGATGGTCAAAATACCGTTTTCTATGTGGGTCAGGATATCCATAATTGCTAGTCTCTTGTAGTTAAATGAGGTGTTTGGATGGCGTTGCTGCCAGCCATTGTAAGGCTTGTTGCCACAGGGTGTGACGGAACTGCGGACGGAAGAAACCGAAATGCCCTATGCGTTTGGCATTGACGTCTTTCGGATCGATATGACGGCGCTCTATCTGTGCGCCACTGTAATAGTCATGCAGGCTATCGATATTGCGGCGGCTCATCAATTCGTCATCGGTAAAACTCATCGACAATATCGGTATCTGAATCTTGTGATGGGCCGTTTGCATGCGTGCGCCAGATCTTTCGGAAAAATAATGAGGACTACGGCACCAGCGCGACCACTGGTAAATCACGCCTTTGGGCAAATTACCGACCATGCGTAATTTTTTCCCGGGGAAATAGCCACACAGGCGCGTGCTCACGGGTACCGCAAAATACCACATCAGCCAGACGATGCGCTTGAGTTGCGGGGCGTTTTCACGCCAGTAACCGCTGCCGGAACCGACCGTCAGCATGCCGTCAATCAAATGATGATCGGGCACCAGGCCAGGCAATTGTCCGCCCAGCGAATGACCGACCACCAACAGCGGCACCGCAGGCTGCCAGGCTTTGGCGGCGTGTAGCGCAGCGTTGTAATCCTGCTCGGCCCAGTCCAGAATATTGGCCTTAAAGCCACGCAAGGATGCACGAAATTGCGAGGGGACAGATTCGCCCATGCCACGATAATCAAAGCTCAATACCGCAATGCCGTTTTCGGCGAGGAACTCGGCGAAAGGCACATAAAAACTCTGCGCCACACCCATTGCCGCCGGCATCACCACCACCGCCTTGACGGCACTTGGGGGAGTGAATTTTTTTGCCGTCAAGCGGGTCTGATCCGCAGTGACTATCTGTATCGTCTCCATCCTAGCTCCATAAAAAAACCGCACAGAGCATTACCTATGTGCGGTTCTTAGCTTCTGTGCGAAGCAAGTGCCGGGCCAGCGTGGCGGGCAGAAAATTACACCGCGCCGCGCCGTATCAGCGGTTCTGCTTACATGCGCTCGAAAATACCTGCTGCGCCCATACCGGTACCAACACACATAGTCACCATACCGTATTTCAGGTTGTTGCGATGCAAAGCGTGGATAGTCGTAGCGGAACGGATCGCGCCAGTTGCGCCCAGTGGGTGGCCCAGAGCAATCGCGCCGCCCATAGGATTGACTTTAGCCGGATCCAGGCCAAGATCCTGCACTACTGCCAGGGATTGGGCTGCAAACGCTTCGTTCAATTCAAACCAGTCGATCTGGTCTTGGGTGATGCCAGCCGCGCGGCAAGCCGCAGGGATCGCTTCTTTAGGACCGATACCCATGATTTCCGGTGGTACGCCGCGCACCGCGAAGGAAGCGAAACGTGCCAATGGAGTCAGGTTGAACATCTTCAGGATTTTTTCGCTGACCAGAATCAAGGCACCAGCGCCATCTGAAGTTTGCGAGCTGTTACCGGCAGTAACACTACCTTTAGCGGCAAATACCGGACGCAGTTTTGCCAAACCTTCGATTGAAGTATCCGGACGCGCACCTTCGTCACGGCTGACGGTGCGGGTTTTCAACTCGATCTGGCCGGTAGCCAGATTCGGGATGCGTTCGATGATTTCAACTGAAGTTGTCTCAGCATCGAAGTAACCGGCGTTTTGCGCAGCGATCGCACGTTGATGTGATTGCAGGGCAAATTCATCTTGCGCTTCGCGCGAGATTTTCCATTGCTGGGCAACCTTCTCAGCGGTCAGACCCATACCATAGGCCATACCGATGTTTTCGTCCTTGAAGATACCCATGTTCATGGATGGATGATGACCCATCATCGGTACCATGGACATCGATTCTGCACCGGCAGCGATCATTACGTCAGCCTGGCCGACGCGGATACGGTCAGCGGCCATCGCAACGGCACTGATACCGGAAGCGCAGAAACGATTGACGGTGATACCACCGACAGTTTGTGGCAAGCCAGCCAGCAATACGGCCATACGGGCCAGATTGCTACCTTGTTCAGCTTCCGGGAAAGAGCAACCGACGATAGCGTCTTCGATCAGTTTAGGATCGAGGTTAGGTACCTGGGCCAAAGCGTTTTGCAATACACGCACCAACAGATCATCCGGGCGAGTGTTTTTGAACATACCGCGGCCGGATTTGCCGATCGGGGTACGGGTTGCTGCGACGATATACGCGTCTTGAAGTTGTTTAGTCATTTTATCTACTCCCGATTAGTTACGGACTGGTTTGCCGGTTTGCATCATGCCCATAATCCGCTCTTGCGTTTTAGGGTGATTCAGCAATTCCATGAATGCCTTGCGTTCCAGATCCAGCAACCATTGTTCATTGACGATTGCGCCGTTTTCGATTTCACCACCGGAAACGATCTCGGCAATCATCGCGCCCAGTTTGTAGTCATGCGCAGAGATGAAGCCACCGTCACGCATATTCACCAACTGTGCAGTGATAGTCGCCATACCGTAGCGGCCTGCCACTGGTACCGGAGCTTTCATCGGTGCACGATAGCCGGCGTCAAACATGGCGCGCGCTTCTACCTTGGCAACATGCAACAACTCGTAGGCATTGAAAACGATCACGTCATCCGCAGACAGGTAACCCATTTTCTGCGCTTCCAAAGCTGACTTGGAAACCGCTGCAGTAGCTGCATTGGTGAAGTAGTTCTTCAGGAACTGCAACAGGTCAGTACCTTTAGCGTCTTTAGCGGCACGAACTGCTGCCTCTTTCAAACCACCACCGGCAGGGATCAGACCAACACCGACTTCAACCAGACCGATGTACGATTCAATGGAAGCGACGCGCTTAGCGGCGTGCATCATCAATTCGCAACCACCGCCCAGTGCCAGGCCAGATACGGCTGCCACAACTGGTACGTTAGCGTATTTCAGGCCTTGATGCGCTTGTTGCAAACGCACGATCGCTGGCTCAATGGCTTTGACGCCACCGGACATAAACAATGGCAACATCGCTTGCAAATCAGCGCCAGCGGAGAAAGCACCGCCTTCGGCTGCATCAGCACTCCAGATCACCAAGCCTTTGAAATTTTTCTCGGCTTCGGCAACTGCTTTTTCCATACCGTCGATAACGCCAGGGCCAAGAACGTGCATCTTAGTCTTCAGGGACAAGATCAGCACATCATCGTTCTGGTGCCAGATACGGACTGAATCATCTTCGAAGAAAGTCGTGCCGGCAGTTGCGCCAGTCGCTACGCCGGTACCGAATACGGTAGCGCGGAAAGCCTGACGGTCGTACACAGCCAGAGTCGAACGTGGCACGAAAGTGCCAGTTGCCGCAGACCATGAACCTTGTGGTGTGTGTACGCCCTTATTTTCAGCGACCTGGCCATCAAATACCCAAGCTGGCAACGGTGCATTGCACAGCGCTTTGCCGGCGTCGATATCTGCTTTTACCCAACCGGCAACTTCTTGCCAGCCTGCTGCCTGCCATGTTTCGAAAGGACCGACGTTCCAGCCGAAACCCCAACGCATAGCGAAATCGATGTCGCGCGCATTGTCTGCAATGCTGGCGCTATGTACGGCGATGTAATGGAAAGCGTCGCGGAAAATCGCCCACAGGAACTGTGCCTGTACATTGGTCGATTCACGCAAGGTCTTCATTTTCTTGACCGGATCTTTTTCCTTCAGCATACGGGCGACCACGTCATCGGCCTTCGCGCCGCCAGTCACGTATTGTGCTGTCGCGAAATCGAGACGTTGAATTTCCTTGCCGACTTTTTTGTAGAAACCAGCACCGGCTTTTTGACCCAGGGCACCGGCGGCGACCAATTTGGCCAGCACTTCGGGTGTCTTGTAGACAGCGAAGAAAGGATCATCCGCCAGGTTGTCTTGCATGGTCTTGATTACATGACCCATGGTGTCCAGACCAACCACGTCTGCCGTACGGAAAGTACCGGAAGAAGCGCGACCGAGTTTTTTACCGGTCAGGTCATCGACGACATCGACCGACAAGCCAAATTGCTGCGCTTGATAGATGGTTGCCAGCATGCCGAAAACGCCGACACGGTTAGCGATGAAGTTAGGTGTATCTTTAGCGCGGACTACGCCCTTGCCCAGTGTTGTGGTCAGGAAGCCTTCGAGCTGGTCGATGATTTCAGGACGTGTCGCAACGGTAGGGATCAACTCAACCAGGTGCATGTAACGTGGTGGGTTGAAGAAATGCACGCCACAATAACGCGCTTTCAATTCGGAATCAAAACCTTCTGACAATGCCGTGATCGACAGGCCGGAAGTGTTCGATGCGAAGATCGCGTTAGGGGCAATGTGAGGAGCGACTTTCTTGTACAGATCATGCTTCCAGTCCATACGTTCGGCAATCGCTTCGATGATCAGATCGCAACCAGCCAACAGTTCCAGATTGTCTTCGTAGTTAGCGACTTCGATCAAGGCTGCATCATCCTTATTGCCCAAAGGCGCAGGATTGAGCTTCTTCAGGTTCTCGATAGCGCGCAACACGATACCGTTCTTAGGACCTTCTTTAGCTGGCAGGTCAAACAGGATTACCGGCACTTTAGCATTGATGCAATGTGCGGCGATTTGCGCACCCATCACGCCTGCGCCAAGAACGGCGACTTTTTTAACGATGAAATTGGTCATTTGTAACCTCATGGTGATCTAGAAACTGGCCCCACATCACTGTTGTGTTGCAGGGCCAGCGCTTATTTAAAATAAGTTAGAACAAGTCTGCGTCTAAAGAGAGCAAGTTGGCAGAACCAGAACGTGCCTGGCGGATCAACATCGCTGTCTCAGGGTACAGGCGAGCGAAGTAGAAACGTGTTGTTGCCAGTTTGGCCGTGTAGAACGTATCGCCGGAATCTTTCTTCTCCAGAGCGATCTTCGCCATTTGCGCGAAGAAATAGCTGTACACCAGATGGCCGACCACACGCAGGTAAGGTACGGCAGCAGCGCCGACTTCATCTGCATTCTGGAAGGCTTTCATGCCGATTTCCATAGTCAGTTTAGTGACTTTGTCGCCCAACTCACCCAAAGGTGTGATGAACTCGGACAGCTCTTCGTTAGTGCCGTTGGCTTCAACGAAAGCTTGTACTTTAGCGCCGAACTTACGCAATTTCGCGCCGTTGTCGCCGAGGATTTTACGACCCAGCAAATCCAAGGACTGGATAGTGTTAGTACCTTCGTAAATCATGTTGATGCGAGCGTCGCGCACGTATTGCTCCATGCCCCATTCGGAGATGAAACCGTGGCCGCCGTACACTTGCATACACTCGGAAGTGGCAGTCCATGCGTTGTCAGTGATGAAGGCTTTGATGATCGGTGTCAACAAGGCGACTTCGTCAGCGCACTCTTTACGTACCGCTTCATCAGGGTGAGTCAGTTCTTTATCCAATTGCAGCGCAACGTAAGAACAGAATGCGCGCGCGCCTTCTGCGTAAGCCTTAGCGGTGAACAACATGCGACGTACGTCAGCGTGAACGATGATAGGATCAGCTGCTTTTTCCGGCGCCTTAACACCAGACAGGCTACGCATCTGGATACGGTCTTTTGCGTACACCAGTGCATTTTGGTAAGCGATTTCAGTCAAACCCAGACCTTGCATACCAACGCCCAGACGTGCTGCGTTCATGAACACGAACATCGCGTTCAGACCTTTGTTGGGGCCGCCGATCAACCAACCGGTCGCATCGTCGAGGTTCATCTGGCAAGTGGAATTGCCGTGGATACCCATTTTCTCTTCGATCGCGCCGCAGAAAATCGGATTGCGCGCACCGTTGGAACCATCTGCATTTGGCAGGAACTTAGGTACGATGAACAGGGAAATACCTTTGGAGCCTTCTGGTGCGCCTGGCAAACGAGCCAATACCAGATGGACGATATTTTCGGCCATATCATGTTCACCGGCAGAGATGAAAATCTTTGCGCCAGTGATTTTGTAGGAACCGTCAGCCTGTGGCTCAGCTTTGGAGCGCAGCAGACCCAGATCGGTACCGCAATGTGGCTCGGTCAGGCACATAGTACCGGTCCATTCGCCAGCGATCAATTTTGGCAGGTACAGTGCTTTTTGCTCTGCAGTACCATGCTCATGGATGCACTCATAAGCGCCGTGCGACAAGCCAGGGTACATAGTCCAAGCCTGATTTGCCGAATTGAGCATTTCGTAGAACGAGTTATTCAATACCAGTGGCAAGCCTTGACCACCGTATTCCGGATCGCAAGACAAGGCAGGCCAACCGGCTGCAACGTATTGCTGGTAGGCTTCTTTAAAGCCTTTAGGTGTAGTAACCGCTTTAGTGGCCTTATCGTGATGACAGCCTTCGCGATCACCGGAGTGGTTCAACGGAAACAGTACTTCCGAAGTAAATTTACCACCTTCTTCCAACACCTGATTGATGATATCAGCATCAATTTCTTCGTATTTTGGCAAATGTTTTAGTTCGCCTTCAACGGCTAACAGCTCATGCAAAACGAATTGCATATCACGCAAGGGAGCGACGTATTGACCCATAATTTTCTCCAGAAGACAAAGTTAAAACAGCTAATTTAAACAATTACAATTCAAAAATCTCATATTGCACACACTGCTGGCAGCGCCAAAAACAGCTTTCTATCGCCGCTTCTCAGCGCTTCACAGGTGCATAACATTCAATCATTCTTTCAAAACCAATTTCTGCCCGGTTGACACTACCTGGTTTGCGCAGGAAGCGTGCGTCGTGATGCAAGGCAAGTATCAAGCCATACATTTCATACACAATCTGATCCGGATCCACCTCTGCATTCAAATGCCCTAAGGCAATTGCCTGCGTTACCGCACGGTGCAAGGCGCCCTGCCATGCATGCACCATCCCGACTAACTCTTCCCGTATCGGCCCCTGACGATCATCGTACTCGGCCGCGCCACTGATATAGATGCACCCTGAGGCGATTTCTACCGTAACCCGTTTCACCCACAAGGCAAACATCGCCTGCAGACGGGGCAAGCCACGTTCTTCCTTCATGCTGGGATAAAACACTTCCCGCTCAAAGTGGTGGTGATACAACTTCAACACTTCTATCTGCAAATCTTCACGCGATCCAAAATGCGCGAAAACACCAGACTTACTCATATTCATCTTATCGGCCAACAAACCAATCGTCAGACCTTCGATACCATCGCGACTGGCAGCATCCAGAGCAACGTCCAGGATAGCAGCCCGGGTCAATTCTCCCTTGCGCATGAATTTCGATGTCATATTCATATTACAATTTACTTATTAAGATGATTCGTGGATGCATTTAATTAATGCAAATATATGAATTAATCGAACGCTCGTACTATTAATCACAGCGAACCAAAAGTCAAACCAGAAAGAAGCTTCTAGAGGAGAGTATCTACTTATTCGTGATTCAAGTAGTTGCCGTCCGCTTCCTCAATTTCTGGTGAAATCAAGCTGACGGCGCTCGCGCTTGGTCGGGCGCCGTGCCAGCACTGCGCCCGGTTCCTGATAGAGCTTTTTATTTTCCGCCGCCAGCACACGCTTTGCGATGCTTTCTTCCGTCTCCTGATACATGGTTTGCGCCACACTTGCGGAACCACGCACATCGAGGATACGCACCACCGTTATCTGCCAGACTTGATCCCCCTGATGCACCTCGATCAGGTCACCCAACTTCACAGTATGGGCTGGCTTGACGCGCTGCTGATTTTGCAAGACTCGCCCCAGATCAACGGCATGAGTGGCCAAACTACGAGTCTTAAAAAATCTGGCCGCCCACAACCACTTATCAATTCGAATATTCTCACTCATTAATAAAAAATCTACTTTTAGTTAATTTAAAAACGATCATACTATTTTCTACGATGTATTTCATCCTATTCAGGAATACTAGCCATTTACAGCTAAATCAGGATGAGGAAGTTGTTCTTTTAATGACACACTCTATCGTCGAGTCGGGCAAGCAAGGGTCTGTCACGAGATGGTGTGATGCCGTATAAACGATTCATAGGCCGCCGCGGCATCCATCCATTTAGTCAACCCGGATATGTCTTGGCGCGCGGTACGAAATGACGCACGCTCAACCGCACTGGCAAGCAAGCTGCTACAAAATCGCCTAAGCGCCACTCCATGTATTAGGTATAGCTGCCTAGCGTAGCGATGCGCATCAAGCCACGGTACAGCAGGTAGGCGGTGCCATACCAGAAGCGCCGGTACCACGGATGGTTGGCATAATCCTCAGCGGCTACCGCGACCCCATCGGCTATCCCCTGTTCCAGATGCACGGTCAAATTACGGGCAAAGTCCTGGTCGCGGATCACGATATTGGCTTCCTGATTGACGAATAAGCTCAAGCCATCGAAATTACTCGAGCCTACGGTCGCCCATTCATCATCAATCACGGCAACTTTGGCATGCAACTGGGTGCGCCTGTATTCGATGATTTTCACCCCATGTAGCAACAGCTTAGGATAAAAAGAGTGCGTGACGGCATCCTGCAGCTTGAATTGTCCAACCCCGATCAGCAAGGTGACGTCGACCCCGCGCGAGGCGGCCGAAATCAAGGCATTACGTAACTTGCGGCCTGGTGCAAAATACGGATTAGCCAGAATCGCACGCTTCCTTGCCATCCCTAAAGCCTGCAAATAGGCGCGCTGTATGGTGCTGCGATTGCGTAAATTATCCCTTACCACCAAGGCGGCCTGCATAGGCTGATTCGAGCCTATGCGCAACTCCTGACGCAAATCCCGGATTAACTGCACCCGTGAAATGAGATTGAGCTTGCCTAGCCTGAGCCATTGCGCCTCCACTTCCAGGTGGATAGACGACAATAATCCCCCCTTCACGCTCACCGCAAAATCCCAGCGCGGAAAGGC
This sequence comes from Undibacterium piscinae, assembly GCA_003970805.2. Classification (GTDB taxonomy): domain Bacteria; phylum Pseudomonadota; class Gammaproteobacteria; order Burkholderiales; family Burkholderiaceae_D; genus Undibacterium; species Undibacterium piscinae. Next base: position 3,366,407 of record CP051152.1, on the reverse strand, counting down.
CAGTACCAAGCCGGAACCATCATCCGAGATCAGGTCATCAATGATATTGAGACCGCCGACCAAGGCGACACGACGGTCAAACACCGCTATTTTTCTGTGCGTGCGCGACAGCCCGCGCTTAAACCAGGGATTAAAACAACGGCAAGCCACACCCGCCAGAGCGAACTCCCGCAGCAGTTGTTGCGAGCGCTGCTCTCCGGTGCCGACCCAGTCGATGATGATACGTACCTGCACGCCGCGCGCAGCCGCAGCTATCAGCGCGCCCTGCACCTGGAGGGAAATCGCATCATCGGAAAAAATATAGGTTTCAAGATAGATTTCAGTACGCGCCTGCAGAATCTCTTGAAGCAGGCTAACAAAGTAGTCACTGCCACAATGCAATAAGCGCACCTCATTACCCGAAATGAAATTGAGCTTACGCATTTAGCGCCGATATTTTCATGTGCGCCCGGCAGCGAAATCGAGGGTCACCACGATAGGGACATGATCAGACAAGGTAGTCCATGGCGCGCCGCGCAAGACTTCCGCCTGTTCCACCTGAAAGCCGCGCAGATACACACGATCAAGGCACAGGCAAGGCATTTCCGCGGGAAAGGTATGTGCATGCTTAAAGCGCGGTTGCGTCAGCAGGCCGCGCATGCCGCTCAGCGTAAGCAGCGATGCGCCCTGCGCCCGCTCACTATCAAACGCCTCCCTGACCCCGAGCTGCTGATACAAGGTCTGGCTCAGACCCTTGCTCCAGTCATTAAAATCACCGGCGATAATCAAAGGGGCATCGGCCGGCAACTTATTTTGAATTTCACTGATCAAGGCCTGTACCTGACGTCGCCGGCTGGTGGCAAACAAGCCCAGGTGAATCACGAAACAATGCACATCTATGCTGCCGACCCGTATCACCACATGCAGGATGCCACGTTGTTCATAGGCGTGATCGGAGACATCGTAATTGATTGAAGAACTAATGGAGAAACGGCTCAGCAAGGCATTGCCGTGATGGCCGTGTTGATACACGGCATTCATGCCATACGCCACCTCATGGGTGTCACCGGCAATAAAGGCGTGCTGTCCCATTTCCGGCCAGCGCGTATGAATTTCCGCATGATAATCATGCTGCCCCTGCACCTCTTGCAGAAACACCAGATCGGCATCGAGTAAATTGATCGCATCCTTGAGGCCATGGATACGCGCCTTACGACCAAAAGCGCTAACCCCTTTGTGGATATTGTAAGTGGCAATACGCAGCTTCATCTTGTACTCCGTTTACTTTAAGACCGGCAACTGCAAAATAGCTTCGGCATTCGAGGCGGAAAAGCACAGGTCAGCAGCCTCTCTATGCGGCAACCACTGATAGCGCAAATGCTCGCGCGGTGCCAGCGTCACGGCAATCTCGCGTGGCACGCAGAGTCCGAATACATGCTCGGTATTTTGTGTTACACCCGGCGCATAACGATGACGCCAGACCGGATAAATTTCATAGATATTGGAAATCTGCCAGTCACGCAAGTCAAACAAACTGGCATCAATGCCGGTTTCTTCCAACACTTCGCGCTGTGCCGTCACCGACCAGGCTTCATCCTGGCTATCTTTGGAACCCGTCACCGATTGCCAGAAACCCGGTTTATCAGCGCGCTCGATTAACAGCACTTCCAATTCTGAAGTATAGATGACGACCAGAACAGATTCAGGGATTTTAAAATTCATACTTTATTGCGTTTGCTCAGGTTAACTCAAAGACGACCGTATCCACTTTGTTGCGGATCAGGCAATGCGCCCGACTAGTTCCACAAACCATTCCAAAAACGATTCCGGCAACGCACTATCCATGCGCCTCTGCAGGCATTTTCGTCCTGCAGCGCACATGAATAGTGTGGGTTCAAAATCAGCGTAAATCAAGATAAAAAAAAGACACAGATTACTGTGTCTTTTTTTATTCGTCATCAAACGCGATTAGCCCTTGATCACAGGTTCGGTCGCGCGCAGGCGGATATGCAATTCGCGCAATTGCTTCTCATCAACCGCTGACGGCGCTTGAGTCAACAGACACTGGGCGCGCTGGGTTTTCGGGAAAGCGATCACGTCGCGAATCGATTCTGCACCCGTCATCATGGTAACGATACGATCCAGGCCAAAGGCCAGACCACCGTGCGGAGGCGCGCCGTATTGCAATGCGTCCAGCAAGAAACCGAATTTCAATTGCGCTTCTTCGGCATCAATCTTCAGGGCGCGGAATACCTTGCTCTGTACGTCGGCACGGTGAATACGGACTGAACCACCACCGAGTTCCCAACCATTGAGAACCATGTCGTAGGCTTTTGAGATGCAATTGCCCGGATCGCTTTCCATCAGATCTTCGTGGCCGTCTTTTGGCGCAGTGAAAGGATGGTGAGTGGCAGACCAGCGGTCATTGGCTTCATCGTATTCAAACATAGGGAAGTCAATCACCCACAATGGCTTCCAGACATTATCAAACAAGCCGTTGTTTTTACCGAATTCGCTATGACCGACTTTGACGCGCAGTGCACCGATAGCGTCGTTGACGACCTTGGCTTTATCGGCACCGAAGAAAATCAGATCGCCGTCTTGCGCGCCGGTCAATGCCAGAATCTGCGCCAATGCCGCATCGTGCAAGTTCTTGACGATAGGCGATTGCAAGCCATCACGGCCTTTGGCGACTTCATTAACCTTGATGTAAGCGAGGCCTTTTGCGCCGTAGATCGCAACGAACTGAGTGTACGCATCGATTTCGGAACGTGGCATGTTGGCGCCACCTGGTACGCGCATACCGACTACGCGGCCGTTGAGCATGTTTGCCGCACCGGAGAACACCTTGAAGTCCACATCTTTCATGACTTCGGTCAGGTCGGTAAATTGCAGCTTGACGCGCATATCCGGCTTATCGGAACCGTACAGGCCCATCGCTTCAGCGTAGTCCATGACCGGGAAAGGATTCGGCAAATCGATGTCCAGCGTGTTCTTGAATACCAGACGTATCATGCCTTCAAACATGTCGCGAATCTCTTGCTCGGACATGAAGGAAGTTTCGCAATCGATCTGGGTAAATTCAGGCTGACGGTCAGCGCGCAGATCTTCGTCACGGAAACATTTAGTGATCTGGTAGTAACGGTCAAAGTTAGCGACCATCAGCAATTGCTTGAACAATTGCGGTGATTGCGGCAAGGCAAAAAATTCACCGGCATTCACGCGTGAAGGCACCAGGTAATCGCGCGCACCTTCTGGCGTCGATTTGGTCAGCATAGGCGTTTCGATATCGATAAAGCCGTTGGCATCCAAAAACTTACGCACTTCCATCGTCACCTTGTAACGCAGGCGCAAATTGTTTTGCATTTGCGGACGACGCAAATCAAGTACGCGATGCGTCAGGCGGGTGGTTTCGGACAGATTGTCGTCATCCAACTGAAACGGTGGCGTAACCGAAGCGTTCAACACTTCCAGCATATCGCAGACCACTTCAATTTTGCCCGATTTCAGATTGTTATTCACTGTGCCGTCAGGACGCGGACGCACCACGCCGGTAACGCGCAGGCAGAACTCATTACGCACCGATTCGGCCGCCTTGAACACTTCTACCGCATCAGGATTACATACCACCTGCACCAGACCTTCGCGGTCACGCAAGTCGATAAAAATCACGCCGCCATGGTCGCGACGACGATGTACCCAGCCGCACAGGCTAACGGTTTGACCGAGTAATTCCTCATTCGTGAGGCCACAGTAATTGGTACGCATGGACATAGTTTCTACCTGTCTTTATTCAAATATGTAAAGTTAAATGGTTTCGTGACGCTAATTTTTAAAGCTAATTCTGTACTACTTATTTTTTTTGACCTGCTTATTTTTTTGACCTGCTTATTTTTTGACCTGCGGTAGTTGATCCGGTGCCACTACGCCCATGGATACCACGTATTTCAGCGCCGCATCGACCGTCATATCCAATTCTATGGTGTCGGTCTTAGGCACCATCAGGAAAAATCCTGAAGTCGGATTCGGTGTGGTCGGTACATAAATGCTGATGTAATCGCCCTGCAAATGCCTGGCGACCGCACCGCCCGGCACGCCGGTCAGGAAGGCGATGGTCCAGCTGCCTTCACGCGGATACTGCACCAATACCGCTTTGCTGAACGCATTGCCGGATGACGAGAACAAGGTATCGGAAACCTGTTTGACGCTGGAGTAGATGGAGTTCACGATAGGGATGCGCTTAAGCAAGGCTTCCCAGGCCTCTACCACATAATTACCGATAAAATTTTGCGCCAGCAAGCCAGTCACAAAAACGATCAGCAAGGTCAGGATAGTGCCGATGCCCAGAAACTTAAAGCCAAATAATTGCTCCGGACGCCACTGCTCCGGCAGCAGCAGCAAAGATTGATCCATGGTGCTGATGACTGAATGCAGTACCCATAGCGTGATCGCCAACGGCACTAAAATGAGCAAGCCGGTAATAAAGTATTTACGCATGATCGTCTATTCTTCCTTGTTTGGATGTGCCACGCGCATCAGGCAGCCTTGTTATCACTACCTGAACTTGCCGCGGGTGCCGGACTGGCCGACGCTGAAGCAGGTGCAACTGGCGTGGCCGGAACTGCAGCATCACCGGAAGAGGATGTTTCTGCGGCAGGCGCAACTGCACCACCGGTAGCGCCAGTGGCGGCACCGCCCTTGCCATCCCTGAAATCGGTCACATACCAGCCGGAACCCTTCAACTGAAAACCGGCGGCGGTCACTTGCTTCTTGAAACTAGGCTTGCCACATGAAAGACAAACGCTCAAAGGCTCGTCAGACATTTTTTGCAATACGTCTTTGGCAAATCCACATTCTTCGCAGCGGTAAGCATAAATTGGCATTTTATCAATCCGAAAAAATCTTGTAAAACCCTGAATTATAAAGGTTTTTTTACTGTGATTTACAGCCACTCTGGCTTTCGCTGGCTAGTGCAGAGCTGATTTTCACGCGATCACTGGCTTTTTTGCCAGTTGTGGCAGCAAAGATCCCAATACCATACCGCTAAGGCTCATCAGGACGCCGACCAATTGTGGCGGCCACAAGCCCTCCGGAGCTTGATATTCTAAGCATATCCAGGAGGACAGACCGAGAATAATCGAGCTCAGCGCGCCCTGCGTGGTGGCACGTTTCCAGTACAGTCCAAAGGCCAAAGGGACGAAAGCGGCCACCAGCGTTACCTTGTAGGCATTTTCTACCATCTTGTAAATGCTGGCCTCGGTATTCATGGCAAACATGGTGATGATCGCCGTAAATACCAGCACTACCACGCGCATCATCAGCAAAAACTGGCGATCTGTATGTTTTGGCAACATAGGCCTGATGATATTTTCCGAAAAGGTCACCGAAGGCGCCAGTAAGGTCGCGCTGGCGCAACTCTTGATCGCCGACAGCAAGGCGCCGAAAAACAGCACCTGCGCCAGCATCGGCATCTTGCTCATGATCATGGTCGGCAAGATCAGTTGCGGGTCCGTGTCTATCAGTTTTGCCACCATGGCCGGATCAATCAGGGTGGCGGAATACGCCAGAAACATGGGAATAAAGGCAAAACAAAAATACAAGACACCACCCAAAATCGACGCGTTACGGGCGATGGTTTCGTTCTTCGACGAAGCCACCCTTTGAAATACGTCTTGCTGCGGAATAGAGCCCAGCATCATGGTAATCCAGGCGGCAAAGAACCAGAGCGACTCCTTGGCAGTCGGCGCCGGCCAGAAATCCAGCTTGCCGGCATTCGAGGCATGCGTGATGACGTTGGCGGCGCCACCGGCCATATCCGACACTTCCCAGCCTATATACAACATGCCGATCACGATAATGATCATCTGTAAAAAATCGGTGATCGCCACCGACCACATACCGCCCATCAGGGTATAGATCAGGACACTGGCAGCGCCTATCATCATGCCGGCGTCCATAGACAGATAACCGCCGGAAACCACGTTGAACACCAGCCCCAGCGCCTTGATCTGTGCCGCCACCCAGCCCAGGTAAGAGACCACGATACATAAGGTCACCAGCACCTCAACCGTGCGGCCAAACTTATTCTTGTAATAGTCACCAATGGTCAGCAAATTCATCCGGTACAGCGGGCGCGCAAAAAAGATGCCGACCAGCACCAGGCACATGGAAGAACCGAACGGATCGGCCACCACGCCGCGCAAGCCTTCCTTGACGAAGGTAGAAGAAATCCCCAGCACCGCCTCGGAGCCAAACCAGGTCGCAAATACGGTGGCAGTCACGACCGACATCGGCAGCGAACGTCCGGCCAGCGCAAAATCTTTGGAGTTATTTACGTAACGTGCGGCATACAAGCCTATGCCAACCGAAATAGCCCAATATAAGACAACAAACCAAAGTAAGGTATTCATGCAAGAGCCAACAATAATTCGGGAGCACCCGCAAACATATCCCAACCGCATTTCGCTCACTTTCGCTCACCTTACCGCGTATTAGGCGTAGGTCTTCGGCAGTGCATTTGGCTGGAACAATTTTGCGTCAGTTCCCAATTTCAAGAAAAAGCGAAAAAAATCGCCTGACAATTTATTGCGGGCATTATAGCGAAGTATCGGGCACAGATTAGCAAACGCGAGGCAACGCGTGGACAAGACTGCCAAGCTGACAAAAATTAACTCAGGTTCGCCAGACGCTGCACCGGAAAACTCAGACGGATTATCGTACCCAGAGCGGGCTTACTTTCTATCTGCACCCTACCACCCATCAAGTCGCAAACCAGGCTATTGACGATACTGAGCCCCAGACCGGTACCACTCTGCCCCAATTGGGTAGTAAAGAACGGCTCGAACACATGCGGCAAATTGGCATCACTAATGCCACATCCATTGTCACTCAACAGTATGCTTAATTGCCCGGCTTCGATTTGTACGCATAAGTTGACACAACCCCGCTCCGCATGAAGAAAGCCATGAACCACGCTATTTTCCAAGAGTTGATCCAGCACTTGCAACAAGGCATTCGGATAGGCGATCACACATAACTGCGCGGGCATCTGCACTTCCAATTGCACGTTTTCCAACGCCAGCCGGATTTGCCAACTCTCGACCAACTGCTGTATCAGCGCTACCACATCAAATTTCACACTGGTCTCGGTATGCTGCCCTATCGCAAGAGCCTTAAAACGTTGCACCAGATCAGAGGCGCGCACCAACGAGCGATCGGCGATACCGCCGCATTGCGTCACACATTCCAAGGCTGCCTGCAATTCAGGCCGACGCAAACTGCCGGCTTGCAATCCTGCAATCAATTGCAGGCATTGCTCATTGATCGTGCTGGCCGCCATGCGGGCATTGCCCAGCGGGGTATTCATCTCATGCGCGATACCGACCACCATGCGCCCTAATGCCAACTGCTTTTCCTGCCGCATCACCAGGCTCATCGCTTGCTCCAGTTCGGCGGTACGGACTCTGACCTGATGCTCCAAATCGTCATGCGCCTGTTGTAACGCGACTTCCGCAGCCAGCCTAACCTTGGCCTCGGCTTGCAAACTATCGAGTGCACTACGCAACTCGCTATTGCGCTGCTGCAGTGAATTTTCCAGTAATTCGCCGTGCGCCGTAAGCTGCTGATTTTGGCTCTGCAACCGAGGCAAGGCCAACACGCCATCGACACTCTCGCCCAATTGCCTGGAGAGCATGCGTCTTTGCCTTTGCTGCAAGCTCATGTGAACTTCGCTCGCGGTCAAGGCCTCCTCAAAACGGCCAGTCTCTCGCCCTATGACAGCGAGCATACGCAAGACGACCTCTTGCACGGGCAAATGATCGGCATGTAATTCGGTATCTATCTCTGCCAAATCCCGGGACAGACGCTGCAAGGCAAGCCAACCCTGTGTCGCCTCCGCGCCTTGACACAACAATAGCGCCTCGCACAAGCGCGCCCAATATGGCCAAGGTGTATGACTATCAGCAAAGGGGATTTGCGCCAATGCCTGCATATGGCACCGCACGCTTTCAGGCCTGCCAAGCAAGGCACTGAGAATGGCAATATTCGCGTTGCTGAAAAACAGCATTTTGGTGAGACCGCCCGCCTGCGCGACCTGAAGGCACTCTTTATGCAATGATAAAGCGGCCTCCCAAGGCGAAGCACCCAGCGATACCCCAGCTTCCAGCGCAAGATGATATCGGACAGTGGCCGCATTATTTAGCACGCCACATAATCTGGCCGGGCTTAAGAGCTCCCTCTGCGCCAAAAGAGCATCACTTAATCGCACCACTTCAGGATACATCTCACACAACATCATGACGCGACAGCGGCTGGCATGCATACTTGCAACATCTTTGTCACGGCCGCAGCGGGCATATAATTCCGCAGCCATGGCCGTGCTATGCAGGGCCGGATGATACAGATTGACGGCAACCTGCAAGAATTGCATTAACTCCCACACCCAGGCCTGTGCCAACGATGATTGCAACGCGATCGCGGCCTCAAGCTGAGCGGTAGCGCGCTGCAATAAGACGGTATTGGGCAAGGCTTCTTGCATCACACCAGGATAAAGCTGTAGCAATTCCAGCAAAAATGCATGCAACGGACTCAGCGAGCCTTGCCGCAAGACCTGCATCTGCAGTGTCAGTTCCCGGTAATTTTGATCCAGGCAAAGCTCACGACAACTTTCCAGCCTCGCAAACTGCACATGCGCCTCAATATTTCCTTCCTCATTTCCAAGCTCAAACGGCTGTGCCCGCATATGTACTCCCTAGCGAAAATCCACTATTAATTTCCAATATTAATTTCCACTATTATTTACGCAAATAACGCTGTCAGACTGAAGCATAGGGCAACGCAGGTGCTAACCCGCTAATGGGTGCTGCCACCGCTAATATGGCTATCAAGCTTCACGCTGACACTGATTTCAAGCAAGAGCATCAATCCTTCCACCATCATATTCAAGGACATGCTAGGCGCACCAGGATGCGCCGCGGCCTGCTCGGGCAGATAGGGAATGTGAACGAAGCCGGCATGCCGTATCGCATGACGGCTACTGGCCAGATGCATCAAGCCATAAAACACATGGTTGCACACATAGGTTCCGGCGGTTTGCGAGACCGATGCCGGTATCCCTTTGGCACGCAAAGCCTGCACAATCGATTTCAAAGGCAGCGTACTAAAATACGCTGCCGGGCCATCGGCCACGATCGCCGCGTCGATAGGCTGGCTGCCCGCATTGTCGGGAATAGGCGCATCATCGACATTGATCGCCACCCGCTCTATGGTCAGATCGGCACGGCCACCGGCCTGCCCGACACAAACTACCAGATCGGGGGCGAATAGCCGGATCTTGGTGCCAAGGACATCGAGCGCGGCACCGAAGGCACACGGCAATAATGCCACCACGATACGGCTGCCATCATGCAAATGCTTGCCGTCAAGGCGCCGCACCGCCTCCCATGAAGGATTGCTATGTTCGCCGCCAAAGGGCTCAAAACCGGTCAATAAAATAGTTTTCATCTGGAGGTGCCATCAAGGAAACACAAGAAAATACATCAACAGGATATTGCAGCCCAATACCGCCAGTGCGCTAGGAATTTGTATCTTGATGACCTGATACTTATCCTTCAGCTCCAGCAAAGCGGCCGGTACAATATTAAAGTTAGCTGCCATAGGCGTCATCAGCGTGCCGCAGTAACCGGAGAACATGCCTATCGCCACCAACGCCGCCGGATTGGCGTGATGCCCGACGATGAGAAAGGGCAAGGCAATGCCCGCCGTCATCACCGGAAAAGCCGCAAAAGCATTCCCCATGATCATGGTAAACAGTGCCATACCCAGACAATAAATCACCACCAGGGCAAAGCGATTATCCGGATCAATGAACAGGTTGACGATAGACTGTATCGAGCGCCCCGTATGTGCGGCCACGAACACACCGCCCAACATCGCCAGCATCTGCGGCAACAGCAAGGCCCAACCCATCGCATCGACCAAACGACGTGATGCGCGCACAGCCAGCCAAGGCGAGCCGCCGGTAATTTTGCTCCCCAGGAAAACTGCCGCGACACAGGCAACGCTGAGTGCGGCCAGCGTCAGGTTTTTTTGATCCAGAAAAAACAGTCCGCCCCATTTCAGGTCTTTGGCGAACAGGGTCAGCAACACCGTCACCACCGGGATAGCCAAAGCCGGAAGAAACAGCTTATTCCCTAAAACCTGCGCGGACAGGCGCAGTGCCGGCTCATCCTCGGACTCCGGTCGCCCGGTGCCCAGCAGATTAGCGCCGGCGATTGCCGCGATCAGCAAGACGATGACACCGACGATACGGTAAGTCATCTGCTTACCCAGCAGCGCCAGCATCAGATCGCCAAATAAAAAACTAAAGGCAAATAAAAACCAGAATAAACCCGTGCTATAACGCTTGGAATTGGAGCGATCACGCCAGCTCAAGACGGCTACCAGCATGGCGATGCCGCCTATCAGATAGAACACCAGATTGATGCTGATGAGGCTGTCTATGCTGATCATGCTACCGCCTCCGCTTTGGCTGAAGCGGCAAGCGAGCTTTGCGCCAAACGCCAGGCATGCATATCACGGGCGATGCGCGCATCCAAACGAGACAACCGGAACAAATGTATGATCAGGGCGCATAAGGCGGTCGGTATCGCCCACAAACCTATCATGAGTGGCTCTACCCCATGGATGCCATTTTCTTTCAAGAAAGCGGTCATCAGCAAGACCGCGCCGAAGGCGATAAAAATGTCCTCGCCAAAAAACAAGGCGACGTTATCACAGGCCGCCGCATGCGCAGCGATACGGTCACGAATGGGGCCAGGCAAATCGCCATATTGATTACTGGCGGCAGCTTCCGCCATCGGTGCCAACAACGGCCGCACTGTCTGCGCCTGTCCGCCCAGGCTCAGCAACCCCAAGGCGGCACTGACTTCACGCACGACAAAATACAACATCAGGATGCGCCCGGTGGTGGCCCCGCGTATCTGGGCCACCCAGCTTTGCGCAGCCTGTTTTAAGCCATATCTTTCCAGCAGCGCTATCACCGGCAAGATTAACAAGGCACTTGCCAACTGCCGGCTATTCATAAATTTTTCACCAAAAGTTTCCAGCAAGCTAAAGCCATCCATACCCACCGCCAGACCAGTGGCCAGACCTGCCAGCGTTACCACCATTAAAGGGTTAAAGCGTAATGCAAACCCGAGCACCACGATAGGGATGCCTATCAACGGCAACCAGAGAGAAAGATCCATGCAAAAATTCCTGTCGTTAAAAAACACGCTAAAGCAAAAAGACTCCAGGACTCGCACCTAGGGCCGCGCGCCCATAGCGCACACTGTTATCCCCTGGGTAGTGAGTGTCTGCCGTAACAAACGCGCCAATTCCAGCGCATGTGCACCGTCACCATGCAGGCATACGGTATCGACCTGCAAACGTAAAGTGCTGCCGTCCAACGCCAGCACTTTACCGTCCCGTATCATGCACAAAGCCTGTGCCAAGGCCTGCTGCACATCATCGATCATTGCCTGCGGCAGGCTGCGCGACGCCAGCGCGCCATTGGCCTGGTAGCGGCGATCGGCAAACACCTCTTCGGCCACGGCCAAACCCGCGGTTTTAGCGGCAGCAATCAGTGCACTACCAGACAAGCCAAACAGACGCAGGGCAGGATCAATTCCCGCCACTGCCTGCACGATCACCTGCGCCAGAGCGGGGTCGCGCGCGCGCCTGGTTATACAAGGCGCCATGCGGCTTGACATGCGTCAGCAGCGCACCTTCCTGCGTAACAATCTCACGCAATGCCTGAATCTGCATGCTCACCGTATCAAGCACTTGCGACAGTGGCAAATTCATCTCATTACGACCAAAATGTTCACGATCGGGAAAACTCGGATGCGCGCCTATCGCCACTCCGTGACGCCGCGCCAGTTGCACCGCCGTGCGCATCGACGCAGGATCTCCGGCATGACCACCACAGGCGATATTGGCCGAACTCACGCAGCCAAGTATCGCCTCGTCGCAGCTCGCGCCCTCGCCCAGATCCGCATTCAAATCAATTGTCCGTTTATTTTCCATATAAACTCCATTCCAGACGATATTGTTCCTGCTTCCATTTTTTTTGCGCCGCCTGCGCCTCCGCCAGATCGGCCGGAACAAAACAAAAAAGCGCGTCCCCGGCGCTGCCTGTGCCAGCTTCCACAAGTCAGCCTCAATGACCACACCTATACGCGGATACCCGCCAGTTGCCTGCGCATCGGCCAACAAGACTATCGGCAAACCATTCGGCGGTACTTGTATCACCCCTGGCAACACTGCATGCGACAACAGATCATCTTTAACGATACGATGCAAGGGCTCACCTTGCAAGCGATAGCCCATGCGATTACTCTGATGACTGACGCACCATGCCTGATTCCAGAACGACTGCTGCGCAGCAGCGTCAAACTCATGGTATTCAGGCCCTGGCAAAACCCTTAGCTCTGGCGTCCACACTCTTTGCAGGCAGCCGACAGCACGGTCACATTCGGTTCCGGCACTTACCATTCCCAGCGGCAAACGATCACCATTTTGCAAGGCGCGCCCAAAAAAACCACCAAATTTTCCGGCGATATCGGTAGCGCGTGAGCCCAGCACCTCCGGCACAGCGATCCCGCCATCCACCGCCAGATAAACCCGCATGCCGTTTTTTGGCCCGCGTAAAACCAAGCTTTGACCTGCCGCCGCCTGGCTACGCCAACCACTGCGTACCGGTACGCCATCTAGCGTTGCATCAAAATCGGCGCCGCATAAAGCGAACCAGCCAGCTCGGGAAAAGCGCAGGGAAAATGGCCCGATGACGATCTCCAATCCGGCCAAATGCGCGGGATTATTCACCAGACGATTGGCCAACATCAGCGCAGGAGCATCCAAAGCCCCGCTCTGTGCGACACCTAAATGCCGGTAGCCGCCACGGCCAAGATCTTGTACCGTGGTCTGTATGCCAGCACGCACCACATCTAAAGTGAAAGGCATAACTTTAGCCATTGTCATACCGCCACAAACCGTATCAAATCACCGGGCAGCAGCAAACTAGGCTCAGCTAATATGGGATCAAACAGGCACACTGAGCTGCGTCCGATCAACTGCCAGCCTCCGGGAGTCGCGGCAGGATAGATACCAGTCTGAGTCCCGCCTATGCCCACCGATCCGGCCGGTACCAGCAAGCGTGGCATGTCGCGCCGCGGTGTTGCCAGAACCGGAGGCAAGCCCCCCAGATAAGGGAAACCAGGTTGAAAACCTAAAAAATATACGGTGTAGTCGGCCGCAGTATGTAACGCGACCACTTGTTCGGGGTGCAAGCCGGCGTGCGCGGCAACCAACTCCAGATCGGGACCGGATGCGCCGCCATAAGACACCTCTATCAGTACCGATCGCGGGATAAAATCTTGCGCATCGCTAGCGCTCCACAAATCGGCCAAGAGCGCTAGTTGCGCTGTCCCGCTAGTGAGATCAGGATCAAACACCAGCGTCAGATTATTCATGCCTGGCACTACCTCACGATAGCCACCGATAGCACGCAACTGCTGCGCCATCGACCACAGGCGGCGCTGACACGACAGGCTCACTGGCGAGCGAGTTTGTATCACCGCCGCGCTCTCGCCCAGCAAATAAAATGACATGGCGTCTGACGGCCTTATGCTCATACGGAGTGGGGTGCCTGCAAGAAGTAAAAAGTAAACAGTAAGAACGAGTACAAAAAGTAACACGCTGGTCAATTATTTACCAGCGGCCTTCATGCTGCAAAGCAATGATGTAGCCCGAATCCGGACTAAGTAAACTCACTGTTTGTTTTTTCTTAAATCAGTTTCCACGGCCTTCAACAAATTCGCATTTGACCACTGCAGATCCTTGACATAAATCGCCGGCAAATACACTTGTCCATTTTTTCTGGGGCGATTGACGTAGACCTTGTTGGGAATGATCACCTCGGCCAGACCCGAGGCGAGTGTTTGATTGCGCACATCCATGTAAGTGGAGTCGGCCGAACTAGGCGCGCCTATCAGTTTGCTGTTCGAGAACAGGGAAAACACGTCGATCGCATCAAGGCAAGCGCTGGCGCATTGGCCGGGCACGATCACATACACCGGTGTCTTAAAGGCAGGAGGATCGCCCGGCATATCGGCATTTGCATCTGCCGGCAATTGCGCTGCCGTGACCGGATCTACCTCAACAAAAAATTTATCACCACGCGCCAAGGCCGCCTGCATGCCCTCGCTTTGGGTTTTCGCCCATTGCGCCCCTTCGGTTTGCTTTTGTTGCGTCAGCACCTCGACTAAACCGCTAACAAAATCGGTATTCCCCTGAGAGGCACGCCACCAGACCGAAGTCTTGGCACCATACGCCGCCACGCGGCGATCCACTCTGGCTTTGCCCCACAACGCTTCGGCAAATAACTGGCTCCATTCAGACGAGCCGCCCTGATTCTGACGCAGGTCGATCACCACGGCATCAGCACTAAGGAAATTCTGTCTATACTCGCCCAGCGCTTTTAACATCAGACGATAGGCATCGCGCTGCTTTTCATCAGGTTGAAAGGTCGGCATGGCGAGCCAGAACAAATTGCGGCGCGGCTCACTCATGCCCACCTCGAGTTGTTCGCCGTTGTAGCTTTCTGTCAGCCACTGGTTACCCTGTTCGCTGATCGACGTCCAGTGCAATTGTTTTTCAATTTTCTTGCCGCCCACGCTAAACTGGCAGCGCTTTGGCGTTACCACGAAAGGGTTGCCCCTATCCAAAAACACGCGCGGCGCCCTTACCCACCAATGGCCGGCCTCATCAATTCGCCCCTGAAACCCAAACACATTGGTGCTGATAATTTGTTTGATGGGCTTACCATCACATGCGAGCACTTCGGCCCCCGCTTGCGGTCCGCCAGCTTCGGAAGCCAGCACATACAAGGCATCACCGCGCCATACGGCAATGAAGCCAGGCCAGCGCAGTTTAGGCAACAGGCTATCATCGAGACTGTGCGACATACCGGCATGTCCATCGTGTATCCGTACATTAAAACCCTGAGTCGCGGCAACATAGCCGGCAGCATCGACCACCTTGACCGCCAAGCTCAAGCCATACTCTTTGGCTCCCTTAAGATTTTTTAAGAAATCAGGATTAACAGGATCATAGGTACCGGGATGATTCTCCAGGCTCAATTGATACGCGGCATCGATATCAAGGATCGCCGCATGCCGCCAATCAGCGGCAGTCTTTGGCAAGGCCGGGCCAGCCACCAGCTCAACAGCCTGAGCGCCAACCTCAACTTGCGCAGATGCCCCCATCAACGCACAAACCAGCATCGCTGCCGAACGGAAACGGAAAGCGAAGAAAGCCGAAAATGGCATCATGAATTTCTTTCGTAAAAAGAGCCATCTCCATCCAAGGATGACAGCGGCAGCAGAATTGACCAGGGGATTTAATTGGTAGTGTGTACTCAGAATTGTAAGGGCTTTTACGAATAAACTGCCAAAAATTCAACTACCGCGTAAGAAATAAGAGGGGTACGACGCGGATTGCACTAAACAGTGATTTTCAAAAATGCTATACGCATATGCCGTGCGGCTCGCAGGCCAATATGGTGCCAGCAACCGCATGGAATAGGCGTGCTGGCGGTATGCTGGTTTTGGTTTGCTATGGCCTGGTCTTGTTGGTACTTTTGTTGTTGATGTTCGATTGCCGACCGGGGGTAGCCCGGCAATAGCGCAGCAACGACAGAAGAAAACCAAGGCCCATGCCATCGCACATATCCTATCCGGCACAATGACATACGTGCGATTACGCGCAGCTAATCGCACCTACGCATGCTTTCTTATACAAAATCAAGCACTCCAGCTGAGCCAGAAAAATCTAAAACCTATCCAGACTACGCAACCACTGCACGAAAGGTTTCGGGTCTTGGCCTTCTTTTAGGTAGAACACTTTCCTGGAGAAATCCCAATGCGCTCCCAGGGATTTTGCCAGCGCCCAATCGTCACCGTTGGCCCTGAACTCTATCCGGGTAACGAGGGCGGCCTGATTGCCATTCTTTGCGACGGCGGCATCGGCGCGCGCCTTGTTGCCGCTGATTTTCATGCGCGCAATGTAAGGACTGCGCTGCGCCTCTTCTTTCGGGATGATCAGGCTCAGGCACAACTTGGCGCGGGTGGCCGCTACGTAAAACAGATTCTCTTCTTCCTTCGATCCTATGCCGGCAAACGGGAACTCGTTTTTCTCCAGGAAAGGCAAAATCACATGATCAAACTCCTTGCCCTTGGCGTTGGCCGCGCATTCCAGCAATACCGCGTTCTTACTCTTGCGGGCGGAAATGAATTCATCGGCGGCACCTATCCACTCGGAAAAATCACGCAGATTCAATTGCTTTTGCGCCGCCACCGCAATAAAGCCTTGTACCGATTTATTGACGACCATGGCATCGTAGGCATGCACATACAGACGTCTGGCCAGGGCTTCAATATCGATCAAGCGGCAGATCTCGCGCAACACCAGTTCTGCCGGGGTATCGTCGGCCAGGCTATCGACATATGCGACCACCGCCGCCATGCGATTCTTGACGCCCTGCTCCACTACGCGATCGAGATAAAACAATAAGCTGAGTAAGCTATTACGTAATTCCCGCAACAAGGTGTCGCTTTCAGCAGCCAAAATACTGCGCTGCAGATAGGCCGAAATTTCCTGCAATTTGTCTTCGGCTTCGCCAAATACTTGCGACTCAATACCGTGCACCTGGGCACCGCGCAAATAATCGAGCAAGCTCGCTAGCGCGAGATTGAGTTCACCCAAAACATGCTCGGCGGGTTTACTTTTCGACGCCATTTGCATGCTCTCCAGCAGCAGCTGCAGGCGCTGCCTGAGCTCCTTACTGCCATCCTGATTTAGTCGTCCGGAGAAGAACCATGCCAGCGCCTCAGGCGTATTCTCGATGTCGATCGCGCTCTGTTTGAAATCCTCGATATTCTCGCCCGGCGCTAAACTGACCTCAGAGAAAATCACGACAGAATCGAAGATATCGCCACGCACTTTTTTCGATTTAACGCTGGCAAAATTTTTCAGGGCGATCGCAATGACGCCGCGCAGAAACAGGATTTCCTCGCGCTGCAGATAACTCTTCATATCCAGCGTGTGATACGCCAGATCAGCCTGCATCAAGGCATTCTCTATCGCGATAGACTGATGCCGTTCGCGCACCAGGATCGCGCATCCGCCCAAGGGGTGCTTATCCTTATGCCAGCGTTTCAGTGCGGCCACCACCTGCGCCGCGCAAGCCGTATTGTCACTGGCATCGTAACTAAGCTGGCTGATCTCGGTATGCAGATCCAGCGGCGATTCTACGGTCTTGTTCTTGAACGCTTCCATGGCATACGCCAGATGTGGCCCGTGACGGTAACAATTGCTTAAGGGGTAGCTGACCATCGCCGGAAAACTGCTTTTGAAACGGCTATTGATGTATTCATCACTGGCACCTAGCCTTGAGTGAATTACCTGATCCTTATCACCGGCGCCGACAAAATAAGTATAACTAGGGTCGATCAAATGCAGCAGGATGCGGAACGAAGCCTCGTTCAGATCATGCAATTCATCACACAAAATCAGGCGATAACGCGGCAGCAGATTTCTGGTGTACGGCTCGGCATCGAGTATCCGCGCCAGATCGTAGGTGGCGTCGAACAGACCGCGAAACAGCACCCTGTCATCGTTGCCGAGACGGATCAGCTCATACTCAATAGCGGTCAGGTATTCCGACAGTTGCACCCCAAGCAGGGTGCTGACCTCTTCCAGTTCCATATACTCAAAATCACCCAGCAAGGACATCTTGGCTTTGATCTCAAGCTGGGCATTGATGAACTGACTGATCGCCAGACTATGGGTACTAATTTCCAGAAACTCGACCTGGCCAGTGTACTTGTCACTGGCGTTTTCCATCGCCGCGATCACATACTCTTTCAGGTCTTTGCTGTGCGGCAGGTACGGCACATTGCGCAACTCTATCTTTTCCAGCATTTCACCGGCAAAGCCGTCAAACGTGGCGATGTGCAGGCGCGCCACCGTAGCGAGCGGAATGCCGGTTTCGAGCAGGCGCTTTCTCAGGACATCTTTGGCTTCCGGCGTAAATACCAGGGCTAAAATATTTTCCGGTTCCAGCCTGCGCGCAATCGCTTCACCGATACGCAGCGCCAGCGTGGTGGTCTTGGCCGCCCCGGCATTAGCCTTGATGATCACCGTCTTATTTCTGGCAAGTTGAATATTGACCTGCTCGTCAGTAGGGATCAAGCCTTTGGGAATAAAGCGTGGCACTTCAGTGTTTATCATGGCAGCTAGCAAAACTTAAGAAGAGGACGAAACTGGGAACTGGCTGGGACAGACCGGAGCAGGCCAGAACGCAATCCCCATGCGGGTTTTCACGCTGCATGCCAGCAAACCCGCATGGGAATTGCGTTCTGGCGGCAAGCATTTTTATACAAATTCAGGAGCCGCTCAGGCGCGCCTGCGCCAGACCTGCCAACGCTCTTTACCGGCAAACACGGCAATCGAATCGCTGACGGCGACATCTTCCTGCAACTCGAAATACGGTAGCAGCAAGGCCTCTAACTGCACGCCCGTAATGCTAAACGGCGGCCCCTTGAGCGAGCGCTCAGCACTCTCGTCGAGGAAGAAAAATCCGGCGAGTAAAGCGCCAGCGGGCAACAGTTCCGCCCAGCGTTTGGCGATTTCCGGCCGCATCGCGGGCGGTAAGGCGCACAAAAAACGCACGCTCATAAATCAAGCCTAATGGTTGCGCCGGCTGATGCAGAAAAAAATCGGCCTCAACGATATGCCTGCCCCATACGCCTATCGCCGCTCTGGCGCTGGCCACTGCCGCCGGCGAAAAATCGATCGCTGTCACATCCCAGCCAGCTTGCGCCAGAAAAGCCGCCTCGTAACCGATACCACAACCAGGTATCAGCGTCACCAGAGGCTGCTGCGCCTGGCTGACAAATTCCTGCAAAGCCAATGGCACCCCGCCCTTATCCCAGGGCGTGAACTGCGCCTCAAAGCGCTGGTTCCAGAACTCTGGCTGCATCGGATCTTTGCCGGAAAATTGGGGCATGGCGAGCCGCTTAATATTCGACAAAGTGAAACAGGAACTGCGCCAGCAAGACCCCGGCGAACATGCCTGCGGCGAAGTAGATGATGGTGCGCAGCAAACGGTTGGTGGCACGCTGCTCAAGCAGCAAAGCCGCCAGCATCGCATTGTTTTGCGGTGGTTCAGCGGCGCGCAGCAAGGCCTGATGCGCCAGCCGCGGCAGTTGCGGGAAGATGTGACTGTAGCGCGGCGCTTCATCCTTGAGCTTATCGACCAAGCCACGCCAGCCTACCTGCTCATTCATCCAGCGTTCCAGATACGGCTTGGCGGTTTTCCAGAGATCCAGGTTAGGATCGAGCTGACGACCAAGACCTTCGATATTCAACAAGGTTTTTTGCAGCAAGACTAACTGCGGTTGCACTTCTACGTTGAAACGGCGCGAAGTCTGAAACAATCTGAGCAAGACCTGGCCGAAAGAAATATCCTTGAGCGGCCGGTCAAAGATAGGTTCGCAACAGGCGCGAACCGCTGCCTCAAGCTCGTCAACCCGGGTCTCTTTCGGTGCCCAGCCGGATTCGATATGCGCCTCTGCCACGCGCTTGTAATCGCGTTGAAAGAACGCCAAAAAGTTTTGCGACAGATAGTCTTTATCAAAGTCGTTAAGGGTACCGACGATACCGAAATCGAGCGCGATATAACGGCCAAAAGTAGCTGGCTCGGTCGAGACCAGGATATTCCCCGGATGCATATCGGCATGAAAAAAACCGTCGCGAAAAATCTGCGTGAAAAAAATCGTCACGCCGTCACGCGACAGCTTTTCCAGATCGACCCCGGCATCGCGCAACTGATCGAGGCGCGAGATCGGGATGCCCTTCATACGTTGCATCACGATCACCGAAGGCGAGCAATAGTCCCAGTACATTTCCGGCACCAGCAGCAAATCCGATTCGGCAAAATTACGACGCAACTGGCTACCATTGGCGGCCTCGCGCATCAGGTCGAGTTCATCGTGCAGATATTTGTCGAATTCAGCCACCACTTCCTTAGGCTTGAGGCGCTTGCCGTCGGCCCATAAGAATTCCAGCCAGCCAGCGGCGATCTGCATCAGCGCCACATCGTTATCAATCGCGCCTTTCATGCCCGGACGCAGCACCTTGACGGCGGCTTCACGGCCGTCTTTGAGGGTAGCGAAATGGACTTGCGCAATTGAGGCCGATGCCACCGGAACCCGATCAAAACTGGCGAACAGTTGATCAGGGTGGGCGCCTAAAGATTTCACGATCTGGGCAATCGCCAGATCGGTATCGAAAGCCGGCACCCTATCCTGCAACTTGGCTAACTCATCGGCGATATCAGGTGGCATCAGATCACGCCGGGTCGACAAGACCTGGCCAAATTTGACGAAGATAGGGCCGAGGTCTTCCAATGCCTTACGCAGGCGCTCACCACGCGGCGCCGACAAATCACGCCAGAACAACAGCGCCTCGATCAGCCTAGCGGTGCGTGGCACCGGCAAACCTGACATGGCGATTTCATCGATACCGTAACGCACTGCCACACGAATAATTTTCAGCAGTCTTAAAAATTTCAACACCGTCTACGACCTTTCCAGTTTGGCGATGCGCTTCATCAGGCGTTCCACATCATCACGTAATTTGTTCACTTCCGAGCCAAAGGCATCCACCGCCGCCGGTCTTACCAGCATGGGATTCTCTTCCAAAAAATATTCCGCCAGATTTTCCTGGATATTCTGATGGGTCTGCCTGACGGTTTCGAGCAAGGATTTCGCCCCCGTCACCATGCGTACCGCCGCCACATCACCGAATAATTTACTCAGGTCTTCCTCCGCTTCCCAGCGCAGGTTCTGGCTCAGATGCGAAATGGTATTGGCGAAATCGGCATCGCCATCGACTTTCACGTAAGAGAAAGCGCGTTCACGGTTTTGCGCAATCAGCGGCAGATCGGCCGGTTTCAGGCGTATCGTGACGGCGGCCGTAGCGTCTTCAGCGGCAGCCTCCAGCATACCGTCGGCAGTCACTTTCAGCTTCAGGGAAAATAGCTGTACATCAATACAGGCAACTTGGCCTGAGTGTTTTTGAAGTTTGCCTCTTGCCCAGGATTCCTGAGCCAGCAAATGATTCACGAAGAGTGCGAAGGTAGGAGAGAGAGGAATCATAATGGAATAAAAAAACCGCCCATGAAAATCATGGGCGGTTTCAAGTTTAACAGTTTATCCCCGCAAGGGAGACTGTGTTTGAGCAAACTTGCCGGATACGGCCAGTCAAATCAGACAAAAAATTACAATTGTTGAATACCCGCCAAGGTCCAGCCGCCCTGACCATTCAAAGGTTTGGTCAAATTCCATACCTCTTTGAAGGCTTCGGCAGGTGCATTCGCATCTTCCTTGATCATGCCGGTAAATTTCACGCTGGCCAAATGCTCATTGCCCAAAGTTTCCAGACCGAGCAATTCAGCGTCGATCGTTACCACATCAGTGACATTGGCTTGTGTGCCACGTTCCTGAATCTGCATCTTGATCTCGGCGAACATCTCTGGCGAAGTGAACTCACGGATATCATTGATATCAGCCCTGTCCCATGATGCCTGCAAACGGATATAGTAAGTTTTTGCATTGCGCAGGAAGCCCGGCACATCGAAATCAGCCGGAACACTCCATGTGCCCTGATCGGCAGAACCAGCATTAGCAGCAGCGGCGGAACCGAAACTAGCGGCGCCAGACTGGAAAGATTGCGGCTCTATACGTGAACCGATTTCAGGCAAGGCGGTAGAGGAAGCTGGAACGCCTGCATATGACGGTTGCGAAAACGCGGCAGGAGCTGCGCCGCCTTTGCGGTTCTGGTACATGCGAAACAGGAAAAACGCCAAGCCACCCAGCAACAGCATAGGCAGAATAGAACCCAGTGCACTCGCCAATCCGCTACCCAGCCCCATAGATGAGAACATTGCGCCCAGCAAAGCACCACCGATCAAACCGCCGACTATACCCTTCCATGCGCCAGCCGGTTTAGGTGGCGTAGCGGCAGGAGCTGCCGCAGGTGCCGCCGCCGGTTTAGCCTGGCTAGGTGTTGCCGGCGCAGCCTGACGAGTCACATTATTTGACTGGCGCCCAACCGAGCCGCCACTACCTAAGCGCTTGGCTTCGACATCGCTTACGGTGATCGCCATGGCACTTGCCACCATCATCATAGCCACTAAAAATTTTTTCATTATTTATTCTCCTGAAATCTGAATTATGTTTACAACTTGATACCAGTGTGAAGAGCAGCCACACCCGCTGTTAAATTAAAATATTCTACCCGTTCCAGACCTGCGTCCTGCATCATGCCCTTCAGGGTTTCCTGATCCGGGTGCATGCGTATCGATTCTGCCAGATAACGGTAACTTTCGGCGTCATTGGCGATTTTCTGTCCCAGCCAAGGCAAAACCTTGAACGAATACAAATCATAAGGTTTTTGTATGATTTCCGGTACTTTAGAAAATTCCAGCACCAGCAGTTTTCCGCCTGGTTTCAAGACCCTGCGCATTTCTGCCAGCGCCTGATCCTTGTGCGTCATATTGCGCAAACCAAACGCCACCGTGACACGGTCAAAATAATTATCAGGAAACGGCAATTTCTCCGCATCACACAGTAAAGTGGGGGTAATCAGACCTTTATTCAAGAGACGGTCGCGACCTACGCGCAACATCGACTCGTTGATATCGGTATGCCATACCTCACCGGTTTTGCCGGCCTGCTTGACAAACTCTTTAGCCAGATCGCCGGTACCGCCTGCGATATCAAGCACCTTAAAGCCCGGGCGCACACCAGCCTGGGCGATCGTGAAAATTTTCCAGACGCGATGCAAGCCGGCCGACATCAAATCATTCATGACATCATATTTGGCCGCAACAGAGTGAAAGACCTTAGCCACTTCATGGACTTTTTGATCTTCTTCTACGGTGGCATAACCGAAATGGGTGGTGTTGCTCATGATTTAACCCTTAATGTAGGTAGCTAATTGGCTGAACTTATGTGAATTGGCGTGGATTATAAGGCAAGCCCGACTTCCAACCAAGCTAACATAAGTCGCCCGCACCGGCCTAATGCTTATGTCCGCAAGAGCCGCCAGTCTTGATCTGCGCCGTAAAATCACGGCCAGTGTCATCCGGATGTCCGGCTGCATGCAATCTGTCCATGTAATCGAGCCACAGGCTAGCTTGATTATCACCGAGCCAATACAGGTAATCCCAGGAAAAAATCCCTGATTCGTGACCATCCGAGAATAGCGGTTTGACCGCGTAATTACCGACTGGTTCCATACCGGTGATGCCAATCTCCCGTTTGCCGGTCTGCAGGGTTTCCTGGCCTATGCCATGGCCGCGTACTTCGGCCGACGGCGAGTACACGCGCAGCAATTCAAATGGCAAGGAAAATTCTTTGCCATCATCAAAATTGATTTCCAGCACACGCGACTGGGTGCGGACATTGAGCGCGGTAGGCGCTGGCGTAGGGATGTGCTGTTTGGGCGCTGTCATGGTGATCCTGATTGTCGCTATGTAGTATTTCGCTATTTCGCCATTTATGCAGCGAGCGTATGAATGGTAGTCAGGCGCCTATTGTAGCGCCCTTCTGACCGAGAGATGTGTGGTGGCTTATTTCAGCTTATTTCAAGCGATTTCAATTGTTTAAGCAATTCCAGCCGTAAAACAGGCAACAGTGCGCGGCGCGCGCTGAGCGTACCGGCATCCGGCAAAACCGCTCTGGCGGCGGCCCATACCGGATTCGGGAAGTGCGCATCGTCCTCATAGCGAGGAATGATATGCCAGTGCATATGCGGCACCATATTGCCAAAACTGGCCAGATTGATCTTATGCGGGGCCATCACGTCGCGCACGGCTTGCTCAACGATCCAGACCGCCGCCATCAGCTCATTACGCTCAGGCACGGGTAAATCCGTCATTTCCTTGACATGTGCGTTCCAGATCACCCGGCAAAATCCCGGGTAATTGGCATCATCAACCAGCACTACCCGCCACTTTTCAGTGGCGTGCAGCAGTTCGCCGCCAGCGGCAGCACACAATTCACAGTTTATCGTCACACCAAGACCCTTTCGATACCACCGCTATTCGCCTTGGCAACGTATTCCGGCATCCAGTTTGGCCCCAGGATATGTTTCGCCATCTCCACCACGATATAGTCGGCCGTGGTGTCGGAATCGTCGTTGTAACGGCTCAGCCCTTGCAGGCAGGACGGGCAGGAAGTGAGGATTTTCACATCGCCCTTAAAGCCATCGTCGCGCAACTTATCCGCACCTTTTTGCATCTCTTCTTCCTTGCGGAAACGCACTTGCGTCGAAATGTCGGGGCGGCTGACCGCCAGCGTGCCGGATTCACCGCAGCAACGTTCATTTTTCTCGATCTTGACGTTATCTACCGTGCTAATCAGGGCATTGATGGTCTTGCCCGACTCCT
Source organism: Undibacterium piscinae (assembly GCA_003970805.2). Taxonomy (GTDB): domain Bacteria; phylum Pseudomonadota; class Gammaproteobacteria; order Burkholderiales; family Burkholderiaceae_D; genus Undibacterium; species Undibacterium piscinae. Next base: position 3,341,872 of record CP051152.1, on the reverse strand, counting down.
GCAATTTCATCGGGTTATGGCAAGGTTCGTGGTACATGTAACGCGTACCTTCTACCCCGGCCAACTTGACGTTCTTTTCCATCAGATATTCATGGATGTCGATGATGCGGCAGCCAGGGAAAATCTTATCGAACTCATAGGTCGCCAACTGATCGTAGCAAGTGCCGCAGGAAACGATAACGGTCTTGATGTCGAGATAGTTGAGGGTGTTGGCCATGCGATGGAACAGCACGCGGTTATCCGTCATCATCTTCTCGGCCTTGTCGAACTGGCCGTTACCGCGTTGCGGGTAACCGCAGCACAGGTAACCGGGCGGCAGCACGGTTTGCACGCCGACATTCCAGAGCATCGCCTGCGTCGCCAAACCAACTTGCGAGAACAAGCGCTCGGAACCGCAACCGGGGAAGTAAAACACCGCTTCGGTATCGGCCGTGGTGGTTTGCGGATCGCGGATAATCGGAACGATCTTGTCGTCTTCGATATCGAGCAAGGCGCGCGCGGTTTTCTTCGGCAGATTACCCGGCATTTTCTTATTGATGAAATGGATCACCTGCTCTTTGACCGGCGCCCTGCCTACCGTTGCCGGTGGTGTCTTGGTCTGCTTCTTGACAAACTTTTTCAGCAGGTCATGGCCGAAGCGCTGCGCCTGATAACCCCAGCCTATCATCACCTGACGCGTGGCATTGATGGTGGCCGGATCAGTGGCGTTCAAGAAGAACATCGAAGCGGAGGTACCAGGATTAAATTTCTTTTGTCCCATCTTGCGCAACAGATTGCGCATATTCATAGACACATCGCCAAAGTCGATATCGACCGGGCAAGGGTTGACGCACTTATGACAGACCGTGCAATGATCAGCGACATCGGAAAACTCATCCCAGTGCTTGATCGAGATACCGCGCCGGGTTTGCTCTTCGTACAGGAAGGCCTCGACCAACAATGATGTGGCGAGAATCTTATTGCGCGGTGAATACAGCAAATTGGCACGCGGCACGTGGGTGGCGCAGACCGGCTTGCATTTCCCGCAACGCAGGCAATCCTTGACACTATTGGCAATCGCGCCGATATCGCTTTGTTGCATGATCAGCGACTCGTGTCCCATCAGGCCAAACGACGGCGTATACGCGTTGCGCAGATCAGCGGCAAATTCCGGCAGATTCAGCAGCTTACCTTTGTTAAAACGGCCTTCAGGATCAATACGCAATTTGTACGCACGGAAATCCTTGATCTCGTCTTCGGTCAGATATTCAAGCTTGGTGATACCAATCCCGTGTTCGCCGGAAATCACGCCATTCAATGAGCGTGCCAGCACCATGATGCGCGCTACGGCGTGATGCGCCACCTGCAGCATTTCATAGTTATCCGAATTGACCGGGAGATTCGTATGCACGTTACCGTCGCCGGCATGCATATGCAGCGCGACGAACACGCGACTGCGCAATACCGACTTGTGGGTGGCCGTGCACTCATCAAGGATCAGCTTGAACGCTGCGCCATTGAAGATCTGGCGCAATACGGCGCGTACTTCTGCCTTCCATGAGATACGCACGGTGCGGTCTTGGACGATGGAAAACACGCTTGCATCTGGCTGGCTCAAGAGCCGCTGATCGAATACGAATTCCAGCTTATCAAGACCCAGCGCCAGCAATTCGGCCTTGGCATCAATCAGTGGCTTATCCAGATTATTCAGCAAATAAGTCCAGCGCGCCTCGGCTGCTTGCAGCAGGCTCTCGGCTTGATTAACGCGGTCTTCCAGCAGTTCGGCGGCCGGAATATCATCACCGTCAACGTCTTCGCTCTTACCCAGCGGCAGATGCCCTTTGGCAAAGAAGGATTTCAGTTCTGCGACCAGCGCCAGCTTGTTTTGTATCGACAATTCGATATTGATGCGCTCGATGCCATCGGTGTATTCGCCCATGCGATTGAGCGGAATCACCACGTCTTCATTAATCTTGAAGGCATTGGTATGCTTGGAAATGGCAGCGGTTTTTGCGCGATCGAGCCAGAACTTTTTGCGCGCTTCCGGACTGACGGCAACAAAGCCTTCCCCGACGCGGGTGTTGGCGATGCGTATCACTTCCGAAGCGGCTTGCGCTACCGCATTTTCATCGTCGCCGACGATGTCGCCGAACAAAGCCATCTTGGGCAAGACACCACGCTTGGATTTGGTGGTATAGCCGACCGCGCGCAGATAACGCTCATCGAGATGTTCCAGGCCGGCCAAAATCGCGCCGCCTTTTTTGGTTTCTGCATCGAGGTAATCTTTGATCTCGACAATGCTAGGAATCGCATCACGCGCCTGACCGAAAAACTCCAGGCAAACGGTACGCGTGAACTTCGGCATCTTGTGCAGAATCCAGCGCGCCGAGGTAATCAGGCCATCGCAGCCTTCCTTTTGCACGCCCGGCAAGCCCGACAAAAATTTATCGGTAACGTCCTTGCCTAAACCTTCTTTACGGAAGCTGCTACCGGGAATATCGAGCTGCTCGGTCTTGAATACCTTGGTTTCGCCGGGATGACGCCATTCAAGCCTGAACTTGGCGACCGGCGCATCATGGATCTTGCCTAAATTGTGCTCCAGACGTGTCACTTCCAGCCAGTCGCCGTTAGGGTCGACCATTTTCCAGGAAGCCAGGTTATCGAGTGCGGTACCCCACAACACGGCTTTCTTGCCGCCGGCGTTCATGGCGACGTTGCCGCCTACGCAAGAGGCTTCGGCCGAAGTCGGATCGACTGCAAACACGAAACCAGCCTTGTCAGCGGCATCAGAGACGCGCTTGGTGACAACCCCGGCACCGGAGTAAATCGTTGCATATTCACGCTCTACGCCGGGCAGCATGGTCATCTCGACGGCGCCCAGCTGTTCCAGCTTTTCGGTGTTGATGACGGCCGAAAACGGCGTCAAGGGAATGGCACCACCGGTGTAACCGGTGCCGCCGCCGCGCGGGATAATGGTCAGGCCTAAGGTGATACAGCTCTTTACCAGACCCGCCATTTCATCTTCGGTATCCGGTGTCAAGACCACGAACGGGTATTCAACGCGCCAATCGGTGGCATCGGTCACGTGAGAAACGCGGCTTAAGCCATCGAACTTGATATTGTCTTTGGCCGTGTATTTGGCTAGTAATTTGCTCGCTTTCTTACGCAAATCATAGGTATCACGGAACTCTTGCGAAAACGTGGCGACCGCCTGACGCGCCGCTTGCACCAGTATCTCTACGCTATTGCTGCGCTCTGCATCGGCATCGCTAGCGGTACTCAGGCGGCGTTTCTCCACTTCCGCCAGCCTATGATTAAGCGCATCGATCAGCTCCTGCCTGCGCTTGGGATTATCCAGCATATCGTCTTGCAGGTAGGGGTTGCGACGCACCACCCAAATGTCACCCAGCACTTCGTACAGCATGCGAGCCGAACGCCCGGTCTGGCGCTTGCCGCGCAATTGGTCGAGCAATTGCCAGGCATCGTCGCCTAGCAAGCGAATGACGATTTCGCGATCGGAAAAAGAAGTGTAGTTATACGGGATTTCGCGCACGCGACTGGTGCTGGCAGTGCCGGCACCGTTGGGAGCATCAGAGAGTAAGGCCTGGATTTGTGCTGGAGCATTCATCAGTGGGATCTTTTAGACTGACGGGTGAGGATGGCGAACCGGAACTCGACCGACGATTTTAGTAAGGAAGTGTAAACATGCATTTAAAACAGAATTAACCTTATTCTAGCGTATTGCGATGCACAATGAACGAACAGCCCTACAGTCGACACGCCTTATCATAGTATTTAATAGAGCAAAACTAGCGTTTTACCTAAGAATATTCGGCAAGTGGTTATTCTAATGTTTTTTACACTACTAGGAGTATGCAGAAATAGCTGCCTAAGACACTTATAAACATTGCCTCATAGAGAATCTATCTATATATACCCGGGGAGAGTATCTGTTTACGCCAGGGATTACCTGACTAACTGGTATTAAAATTGGTATTAGAGCGAGTTCTCAAAAAAACCACTCGCCTAGTGTGCGCCAGAACCCGCCGGGAACACTCAGCAATAACCAGGTCAGGCTGACATATCGTAAAAACTTGCCTATCGTCATATACATCACACTAGGCCAAAACGGTAACTTGAGCCAGCCCGCCAGCGTACACATAGGGTCGCCTATGCCCGGCAACCAGGCCAGCAACATGGTTTTTGCGCCGAAACGCTGCAACCACGCAAACCATTTACTCGAGCGCTCAGCCGCAAAGGTCTGCTTGGCGTAATACCCTAGCGCATAATCGACTACGCCCCCCAGGGAATTGCCCAGGGTAGCCACCGCAATCACCTTCCAGTACAGAGACGGATTGGCGCTGATGACGGCAAAAACCGTAGGCTCAGAGCCAAATGGCAATAAGGTGGCAGAGATAAAGCTAATCAAAAACACCGAAGTCAAACCGACTTCCGGCAGCGCCAATACCCCCAATAACCAGTCAACCGCAGTCGCTATCATCGTGTTACGAAGCCATTATAAAAACCATACATTATAATGAGGCAAATTTGCTCGCTTTGATCTTTTAACATTTGGCCTATCCATGACAACTGATTATTTAAAAAAAATCCTTACTGCACGCGTCTACGACGTCGCCGTTGAAACACCGCTGGAGTTTGCTCCAGCCCTGTCAGCACGCATGGAAAACCCAATTTATTTCAAGCGCGAAGACATGCAAAGCGTATTTAGCTTCAAGCTACGCGGAGCTTACAATAAAATCGCCCATCTTAGCCCGGCACAACTCAAGCGCGGCGTCATCTGCGCCTCCGCCGGCAATCATGCGCAAGGTGTCGCGCTCAGCGCAGCCAGAGTCAAATGCAAAGCGGTGATTGTGATGCCAACCACCACGCCGGCAGTAAAGATTGATGCGGTACGCACCCACGGCGGTGACTATGTAGAAATCGTGTTGCACGGCGATTCCTACAGTGACTCTTATGATCATGCGCTCACTCTGGAAAAAAAACAAAAACTGACCTTCGTCCATCCTTTTGACGACCCTGATGTGATCGCAGGACAAGGTACGGTAGGTATGGAAATTTTACGCCAGCATGCCGAGCCGATTCATGCGATCTTTGTTGCCATCGGCGGCGGTGGCCTGATCGCCGGTGTCTCTGCCTACGTCAAGGCGGTGCGCCCTGATATCAAGATTATCGGCGTCCAAAGCGTTGATTCTGATGCGATGGCTCGCAGCTTAAAAGCCGGCAAGCGAGTCGCCTTGAATGACGTAGGCCTGTTTTCGGATGGCACTGCGGTGAAACTGGTCGGTGAAGAAACTTTCCGCCTGGCCCAACAATATGTAGACGAGATCATCCTGGTTGACACCGATGCTATCTGTGCCGCATTGAAAGATGTATTTCAGGATACCCGCAGCATTTTAGAGCCAGCCGGCGCCCTGGCGATTGCCGGTTGCAAGGCGTATATAGAACGTGCCAAAGCGAACAAGAAACCACTGAAAAACCAGGCTATGGTAACCATCGCCTGCGGCGCCAACATGAATTTCGACCGCTTGCGTTTCGTCGCCGAGCGCGCCGAAATCGGTGAAGCCCGTGAAGCTGTTTTTGCCGTCACGATACCGGAAGAGCGCGGTAGTTTCCGTCGTTTCTGCGAAATGATAGGTGCCCGCAACATTACCGAATTCAACTACCGTATCAGCGATCAAAAAGCAGCGCATATCTTTGTCGGCATCCAGGTCAGCAATCGCGGTGAATCAGAAAAAATCGCCAAGAATTTCATCAAAAACGGCTTCCCTACCCTGGATCTGACCAACGACGAATTGGCCAAGCTGCACATACGCCACCTGGTCGGCGGCAAGAGCGCGCTGGCGGAAAATGAGTTGCTGTATCGCTTTGAGTTTCCGGAACGCCCGGGTGCCCTGATGCGCTTCTTGAACAGTATGGCGCCGAACTGGAATATCAGCCTGTTCCACTATCGTAACCACGGTGCCGATTACGGCAGAACCTTAGTCGGACTGCAGGTCCCGAAAAAGGAAATGAAAGCGTTCAAGGAGTTCCTGAACACGCTGGGCTACCGCTACTGGGACGAAAGCAATAACCCGGTCTACCAACTTTTTTTGGGCTAAGCCCAGCCCTCTGACATCAACAAGCGGCAACATGACTACACCAGACCACAGCAATAGCCCTGAACAATCGACACTAGGAAAAGCGGCGACGTATACTTCCCAGTATGACGCCTCACTGCTATTTCCTATCCCCAGGGCAGACAAGCGCGAGGAAATAGGCATCACGACCAGCCTGCCATTTTTTGGCATGGATATCTGGAACGCCTATGAAGTATCTTGGCTCAATCTGCGCGGAAAACCACAGGTGGCGATCGCCACCATCATGGCTCCGGCGGACTCACCGAACATCATAGAATCGAAGTCGTTTAAGCTGTACTTGAACTCTTACAATCAAACCAGATTGGCGGGAAGCGACGAACTACTGCAGCGGCTGCGCACCGATTTGTCAGCGGGTTTTGGGGCGAGCGTACAAGTGACGCTGACCACCCAAGAGGAATTCTGCAAACTGTCTATGCAGGAACTAGATGGGATGTTGCTCGACCGCCTAGATATCGAAGTCGATAGCTACACACCGGATCCCTTGCTGCTCAAAGCCGATAATCAAGTCGCACCGGTGGAAGAAACACTGGTATCGCACCTACTCAAATCCAATTGCCTGGTAACCGGACAACCGGACTGGGGCAGCGTGCAGATACACTATATCGGTGCACCTATCGATCAGGAAAGCCTGCTGAAATATTTAATCGGCTTTCGCGAGCACAATGAATTTCATGAGCAATGCGTAGAGCGCATTTTTATTGACATCATGCAGCAATGCAAGCCGCAAAAACTCTCGGTCTACGCACGCTACACCAGACGTGGCGGCCTGGACATCAACCCATGGCGCAGCAATTTCAGTACCGCGCAAAAACCCTCGAACGCCCGCAACGCACGCCAGTAAGCCGTTTCAAGCGAAAAACCAGCAATACCCGCAATAACACGCAATAACACGCAATCCTTTTATTTTTACACCATGTCTCTATTTAATTTCAAAAAATTCGCCACAACCTTTTTGCTGACCGCCATGTTGGCAAGCACTGCGCAGACAAGTTTTGCGCAGCAACAGCAAACTACCGCAGAAACGCCTGTCGGCGCCGAGACCAAAGAACCCGGCTGGTGGGATCAGTCCAAATCAAAAACCTTAAACATTGTCGACAACGGTTCTCTGGCTATGATTTTGTCAGGCTATGCACGCCATGGTCGCGATACCTATACGCCAGAAAGAATCGCCGAACTCAATGAAAATGCCTGGGGTCTGGGATTCAGCAAATCGATACGCACGCCCAAGGATAACGAGGAATCTCTGTATGCACTGGCGATTTCGGACTCGCATTTCCAGCCGCAATTCATGGCAGGCTATCTGCATCAGTGGATGCGTCCGTTGGGGAGTAAATATGAAGCTGGTGTAGGCGTAACCGCGTTGCTGATTAGTCGTACTGATTATTTTTCAGGAGTTCCGTTTCCCGGCATCTTGCCGGTCGCCTCCATAGGCACCCGCAAAAGCAAACTAATGGCGGCATATATTCCGCGCATTTCGCAAAACAAGGGAAACGGCGACGTCTTGCTGGTCTTCGTACGCTTTGATCTGAATTAATTCGACTTGCCATGAATTGTAATTCTGGTTGTGAGCATTGCTGGCTTCGGTTACATTAGACGCCAAGCATATTACTTATCAAGAATATACATTGTTGTGAGCCAATTAGTTCCGTTACCCGTCAAAAAAAATGCCGTCACAGCCAATGAATTTTGGCAAGCGATACAGCTTCAGCACGAGCGCGATGCCAACTTCTTTTTCATCGATGGTAGCGTTGCCCATTGCAATTTGGCGGCACTAAATTTACTCGGCACAAGCGATGCCACACGGATTATTGGTCTGACGCCGGCGGCTTTTTTAAATTCAGCCAGCGATATTGATCAACCACTGCCAGACCTACTCAAGGATAATCAAACCCAGAGTTCACTGCGCGGGCTATGCAAGACATTCGACGGGCGCTTAACCGAGGTCGAAATCAGGATAAGCACTATCAACAGTAGTCCCGAAAATATCGTCCAATTGACGATACGAAACCTGACCTCAGTACCGCCGCCCTTGCCATCTCCGGCAAAAGAAAAATTTATTTCCCTACCTGCGAAAACGCTCAGCCGCGTTCACGAGGCATTGCATCACGAAAGAGAAATTCTTGAGATGATCGCTCAGGACAAACCGCTGACGCATATATTGGAAGATGTTTGCGACAGGATGGAAACTCTGCTGGATAATGGCGGCCTTTGCGCGATCATGCTACTTGATACGGAAAAGGGAAATCTCAATTTAGGAGCAGCCCCCTCGTTACCGGAAGAGTTTTGTCGCGCCCTGGAAAACCTTCGCGTTGACTTGCATTCCGGCTCCTGTGCCGCAGCGCTGTACACCAATCAAATTAGCATAGCCGAAGATATCGCAAGCAACCCGATCTGGAGCAATTACGGCGGCTTGGCTTTAGCGCATGGCTTACGATCTTGCTGGTCGCTGCCGATCAGGACTGCCTTCAATTCCGTATTGGGAAGTATTGATGTCTACCACCGCACGCCGCACGCGCCCGGTAAAGATGAACAAGCTTTGATGATAGACGCCGGAGCGCTGATTGCTCTGGCTATCGACAAAAAGAACATGGAGCAAAGCCTGGCGGAAAGTGAGGAACGCTATCGCGCGGTCGTCACCAACTTAACCGAAGGCATCATGGTCGTCGCTTTACAAGGGCAGATTCTGACATGCAACCCCAGCGCCCTGCGTATTCTGAAAATTGCCGATATCAGTACCGCCGGACGCAGGCATCGTTACTTTCATCGCATCATCAGCGACGATGGCGGGACGATCAAGATCGGAGACGACCCCGCTTCACAGGTGTTTCGTAGCGGCATTCCTATTTTCAATTTATCGATAGGACTGGAGTTACAAGACCATACAATAGTGTGGCTACTGGTGAACGTTCTGCCGATAGTCGAGGCAAATGGCAATCAGACCAGTGCGGTATTGATTTCCTTTACTGATACCACCGAAGTCAGGGATACCCAGCGTCAATTGCAGTATATCGCAACGCATGATGCATTGACGGGTTTGCCAAATCGCCATCAGCTAAGCCAGCGACTGAGCATGGCGCTGGCGAATGCGGAACATCAGCAGAAAAAAATTGCCCTGCTGTTTCTAGACTTGGACAGGTTCAAGAACGTCAACGATACAGCCGGACACGCCGCCGGTGACACCCTGCTATGTGACGTGGCGACCCGCCTCAGTTCATGCATACGCACCACCGACATGCTGGCAAGACTGGGCGGTGACGAGTTCGTCATCGTTGCGGAAGAATTTGACAGCGCATTGCATTTAAAGGATTTGGCCGAGCGTGTACTGGCCAGAATGCGCGAACCGTTTCTGATCGATAACAACGAATATCATCTCGGTACCTCTATCGGTATTAGCGTGTTTCCACACGACGCCACAGACGGAGCAACTCTGTTACGTTGCGCTGATTCGGCAATGTATCTGGCCAAGGAGTTGGGTCGCAACAATTACCAATTTTTCACGACCGAACTCAATGTTCGCGCTCAACATCGATATGCGCTAGAGAAAAATTTGCGCAGGGCACTGAGCGAACAAGAATTTTTAGTCTATTACCAACCGAAAGTCTGCCTGCAAACCTCGCGTATCGTCGGCGCCGAGGCGCTGATACGCTGGCAAATGCCCGATGTAGGCTTGATACCTCCCGATGAATTCATCCCGATATCGGAAGAAATCGGCTTAATCCTGCCAATCGGCCGATGGGTATTGGAGCAATCGTGCCGGCAGGTAAAAATATGGCGCGAGACATTAGCGCCGGAGCTAGTCATTAGCGTCAATATCTCGCCAAAACAATTTCAGGACCCTAGCCTGCTAAACATTATCCAGCAGGTCTTGCATGATACCGGACTGCCCGGATACGCATTACAACTGGAAATCACCGAAGGCCTCCTGATGGGAGAACTGGAACTGCTCTTGCCTATATTTAATGCCATCAAAAAATTAGGCATCAGCATCTCTCTCGACGATTTCGGCACTGGCTTCTCCTCACTTTCTTATTTGCAGCGTTTCCCTATAGATAATTTGAAGATAGATCGCTCTTTTATCCGGGATATTCCTGAAAAGCAAGACTCTGTGGTGCTCACTCGAGCCATCATCGCGATGGCTACGGCGCTGGGATTAAGTGTTACGGCAGAAGGCGTGGAGAAATCTGAACAATTACAGTTTTTAACAGAATCAAGATGCCAGGAAATGCAAGGGTTTCATTTTAGCAAGCCTTTATCCGCCACAGATTTTGAAAATTTATTAACAAAATACATAGTGTAGCCAGCGATTTACGCGTATTCGAGAAAAGAAGTCTATAATTTGGCGCGCACCGACTAACTGCGCTTTACCTTTGATCTCTACCATAGATCTTGCATCATGACGAATATCGCAAAAATACTCCCCCTTGCCAATGTACTTCTGGATCTCGAAGTATCCAGTAAAAAACGTGCTTTTGAGCAGGCTGGCCTATTGTTTGAAAATAACTGCAGTATCGCCCGCTCCACGGTATCAGATAATTTATTTGCCAGAGAACGTCTGGGCTCTACCGGCCTTGGACATGGAGTGGCGGTACCTCACGGGCGAATTAAGGGATTAAAGGCACCTATAGCCGCCTTTGTGCGCCTGGCAGAGCCGATTCCATTTGAATCGCCCGATGGTCAGGCCGTCAGCCTGCTGATTTTTTTGCTGATGCCGGATCATGTTACCCAGCAACACCTGGAAATTCTCTCGGAAATCGCAGAAATGCTCTCCAACGAAGAATTCCGTAATTCATTAAATACGGAAACGGAAGCCAGTGCCATTTACGAAAAAATTACCAATTGGAAACCGGATCTAGCATCCGTTCCCTAAAAGAATAATTTGGACGTCCCATGCTCATCATGACCAATCGCTAAACCCAACCATGCCAATACTCACCGAATTGACCGTACAAAAAATCTACGATGACAATCGTGACTCCTTGCAATTGGGTTGGTTTGCCGGCTTCTCTGGCGGTGAAAAGCAAATCACCGGCGATGCGACCTCTTCGGCGGATCAAGTTGGGCATTTAAACCTGATTCATCCTGGCCGCATTCAGGTTTTGGGACATCAGGAACTGGCTTACTACCATAGGTTATCGCCAATCTCACGCGGCAACCTGATCAAGGAACTGGTTGCCGGTGACCCACCTGCACTGATCGTAGCCCAAGGTCTGGAATCACCGGCACCGTTTCTCACCACTTGTGACGATAACAGTATTCCGCTGTTTTCAACCCCGCTGCCGGCGGCCCAGGTAATTGACTACCTGCGCGTCTATTTGTCAAAAAAACTCGCGCAACGCATCACCATGCATGGCGTGTTTATGGATGTGCTCGGTGTGGGGGTGCTGATTACCGGTGAATCTGGCTTAGGAAAAAGTGAACTAGGTCTGGAGTTGATTTCCCGTAGCCATGGACTAGTCGCCGACGACGCCGTCGAATTTTCACGCATAGCGCCAAATATGATAGAAGGTCGCTGCCCCGACCTATTGCAGAATTTACTCGAAGTACGCGGTCTGGGATTGCTCGATATTAAGACGATTTTTGGCGAGACTGCGGTGCGCCGCAAGATGCGTTTAAAGCTTATCGTCCATCTGATACGACGCAGCACGCTGGAAGAAAATTACGAACGCCTGCCTATCGATTCGGTCACTGAAGATGTACTAGGTTTGCCGATTAAAAAAGTCGTCATTCCCGTCGCTGCCGGTCGAAATATTGCGGTGCTGCTGGAAGCTGCGGTTCGCAATACCATACTTCAATTACGCGGCATTAATACGCTCGAAGACTTCATGGAGCGACAACGCCGCGCCATGAATGAAGAAAACGAATAAGCTCCCTCCACGTCTCCTATCTTTCATCCCCATGCGCATCTTGCTTATCTCTGGCATTTCAGGTTCAGGAAAATCAGTAGCTCTCAATGTGCTGGAGGATGCCGGGTTTTATTGCGTAGATAATCTACCGCCCAGCCTGCTACCGGAATTAGTCAGCACTTTACTGCGGGAAGATATACAAAGCGCGGCGATGGCGATAGATTCGCGCAGTGCATACTTACTCACGGGCTTGCCAGATACGATAGAAAAACTAAGGGCCGACGGGCATGAGGTTAAAATACTCTTTCTCACAGCCAGTACAGAATCCTTGGTCGCGCGCTTTTCCGAAACGCGGCGTAGTCACCCTTTGTCCCATAGGCTGCAAAAAGACCAGGCTATGGGCGACCGGCTAAGCCTGACCGAATGTATAGAGGAAGAGCGGGAAATGCTGGCAACCCTGCAGTTTCTCGCCCATGTGGTAGATACATCCAGTCTTAGCGCCAACACTTTACGCGCTTGGGTCAAGGACGTAATTCAGATAGAACACGCCCCTTTAACCCTCATGTTCGAATCATTTGCGTTCAAAATCGGAGTGCCGTTAGATACTGATTTTGTCTTTGACGTGCGTATGCTGCCCAATCCCTACTATGACCTGAGCTTAAGAGCACTGACAGGCAGGGATGAGCCGGTAGTTAACTACCTCAACGGCCAAGCGATGGCACAAGAGCTCTACGAAGACATACGCCACTTCATAGAGAAATGGATACCTGCTTTCAAACACGATAACCGCAGCTACCTAACGATAGGAATAGGCTGTACCGGTGGACAGCATAGGTCGGTTTTCATGGTTGAAAAACTGGCGGAATACTTTAAGGATACGGAACAGGTGCTAATACGGCATCGACGTCTGATGTAAGAATAGACTGGTTCTGAGAAACAAAAGGCCTGCCAGAGTTTCGCTCTTGCAGGCCTTTTGTTTACTTCCTTGCACCGCTGAAAATCGCTATCTGATTTTCACTGAGAAAACCAGACTGCGATCAAGCGCGACTTACGCCGCTTTTTTTTCGTCGCGCAATTCGCGACGCAAGATCTTACCAACGTTAGTCTTAGGCAGATCATCACGGAACTCAATATACTTCGGTTTTTTGTAGGCGGTAAATTGTTCCTTGCAATAATCCATCAACTGATCAGCTGTCAATGCAGGATCTTTACGCACCACAAAAAGCTTCACCGCTTCGCCGGAATTAGCGTCCGGGACACCAACGCAAGCACACTCTAAAACGCCAGGGTGCATCGCAACCACGCCTTCGATTTCATTCGGATAGACATTAAAACCCGACACCAGCACCATGTCTTTTTTACGATCGACAATCGTGGTGTAACCACGGAAATCCATAATACCCACATCACCGGTTTTAAAATAGCCATCAGCGGTCATAGAGTTAGCGGTTTCCTCCGGACGATTCCAGTAACCCATCATCACTTGCGGGCCACGGATGGCGATTTCGCCCGGATGTCCCAACGGCAGACGGTTGCCATCGTCATCCAAGATAGCGATTTCGGTGGACGGCAAAGGTAAGCCGATAGTGCCGGAAAACTCCTTGGTAGTTGCCGGATTGGCGGTAGCGACCGGCGATGTTTCTGATAAGCCATAGCCTTCGAGGATGGCACAACCGGTTACCTTCAGCCATTTATCGGCAACCGCTTTTTGCACCGCCATACCGCCGCCGACACAAATTTGATAACCTGAAAAATCAAGTTTGGCGAAATCCGGATTATTCAACAAGCCGTTATACAAGGTATTGACCGCAGGAAAAATATTCACCTTGTATTTGGCCAGTTCTTTCACAAAACCAGGCATGTCGCGTGGATTTGGAATTAGCAGAGTAAGCGCACCTATGCGCGTTCCAACCAGGCTGCAAACCGTCAACGCAAAGATATGGTAAAGGGGCAAAGCGCATACCATGGTCTTCTGTTCCGTCGAGCGCTGCCCATCAGCACCGGTCATTAACCAGGCGTCATTTTGCAATACGTTGGCGACGACATTGCGATGGCTAAGAACTGCGCCTTTAGAAACACCAGTTGTGCCACCCGTATATTGCAGGAACGCGATATCGTCATGTCCAAGATCAACCGGCTGGAAATTCAATTGTGCAGCTTCCGCAATCACCTGCTTAAAACTGATGGCGCTTGGCAAAGAAAAAGCCGGCACCATTTTTTTCATATTGCGAACCACAAAATTGACCAACGTCCCTTTTATAGTTCCCAGCAAATCACCCATGCTGGCGACAACAATGTGCTTAACATTGGTTTTTGCAACGATTTGTTGCAGCGTAGTGGCGAAATTCTCGAGAATAAACACCGCCTCTGCACCAGAATCTTTCAGCTGATGCTCCAGCTCACGTGGCGTGTAGAGAGGGTTGACGTTGACAACAGTAAATCCAGCGCGCAACACGGCGGCAATCACCACCGGATATTGAAGAATATTCGGCATCATGATCGCGACACGAGCGCCTTTTTTCAGGCCTTTGGCTTGCAACCAGGCGCCGATCTTTTTGGACAAGACATCTAGTTCGCGATAAGTCAGAAACTTATCCATGCAAACATACGCTTTTCGTTCTGCGTAATTATGAAATGACTCTTCCAGCAAGTGCACCAGAGACTTGTATTGTGAAGTATTGATCTCTGCGGGTACGCCTTTAGGGTACGATTTCAACCAAAAGTTATCCATGCTATTTTCCTAGTTACTGATAATTACTCTGTAAGAAGCGATGCCGCATACAGTCATATCTATATTCAAATTAATTGTGTTCGACTAAAAAAAAGAAGGCAAGTCTGCCTTCCTTTTTTCATGTCATGATAAAAGCCCATTTCCCGGAGCATTTCCTTCATTAAAACGTATCAAGCTCAGAAAGCAGGGCAAGGAATTTAAGTCGTTTAATCTACAGAATAAGCAACCGAGATTCATCGCTCTCTATGCGGCTTTTTTTTCGTCTCGCAATTCACGTCGCAAAATTTTTCCTACATTAGTCTTAGGCAAATCATTGCGGAATTCTATGTATTTCGGTTTTTTGTAGGCCGTAAATTGTTCTTTGCAGTATTCCATCAACTGCTCAACGGTTAAGCTAGGATCCTTACGGACCACAAACAATTTCACCGCTTCCCCTGCATTAGGATCAGGAACGCCGACACAGGCACATTCAAGAACACCGGGATGCATAGCAACCACACCTTCGATCTCGGTCGGATAGACATTAAATCCCGAAACCAGAATCATGTCTTTTTTACGATCAACGATGGTCGTATAACCGCGGAAATCCATAATCCCGACATCACCCGTCTTAAAATAACCATCGGCCGTCATTGAATTTGCCGTTTCATCCGGGCGATTCCAGTAACCGACCATCACCTGTGGTCCGCGAATCGCAATTTCACCGGCCTGCCCCAATGGCAGACGATTACCGTCATCATCCAAAATCACTATTTCGGTTGAAGGGATAGGCAAACCTATCGTACCGGAAAATTCCTTGGTATTGGCGGGGTTCGCGGTCGCTACCGGTGAGGTTTCTGATAAGCCATACCCTTCCGCGATTGCGCAACCGGTCACCTTCAGCCATTTATCGGCCACTGCCTTTTGCACAGCCATACCGCCGCCGCTACAAATTTCGTATCCGGAAAAATCCAGTTTGGCAAACTCAGGGTTATTCAACAAGCCATTGTATAAAGTGTTCACTGCAGGGAAAACATTCACCTTGTACTTGGCAAGTTCCTTAATAAAACCAGGCATATCACGAGGATTCGGGATCAGCAGATTCAACGCACCAATTCTGGTGCCCAGCAAACTACAAATGGTTAAGGCAAAAATATGATACAGAGGCAAAGCGCAAACAATAATTTTTTGCTCGGCGGAATGTACTCCGACCATACCCGGCATCAGCCAGGCATCATTCTGCAGCACATTGGCGACCACATTGCGATGACTTAATGTCGCCCCTTTGGAAACACCGGTAGTGCCACCGGTGTATTGCAGAAAGGCGATATCATCATGTCCCAGACTCACAGCTTGCAATGACAATTTGGCGGAGTCAGCAACAACTTGCTTAAAACGGATAGCATTCGGCAAGGAAAATGCTGGAACCATTTTTTTGACGTTACGTACGACAAAATTGACGATAGTGCCTTTCAAGCCACCAAGCATATCGCCCATAGTCGCAACAACCACGTGCTTCACCGAAGTTTTTGCAATAACTTTTTCCAACGTGGTGGCAAAATTTTCCAGAATGAAAATTGCTTCAGCACCGGAATCTTTTAGCTGATGTTCTAACTCACGCGGGGTATACAGAGGATTGACATTCACAACGACATAACCAGCACGCAAAATCGCGGCCATAACGACCGGATACTGCAATACGTTAGGCATCATGATGGCAACACGCGCGCCTTTTTTCAGGCCGCGGCCCTGCAACCAGGCACCGATTTTTTTCGACAAGATATCGAGTTCGCCATAAGTCAGGAACTTATCCATACAGACATAGGCATTACGATCAGCATATTTTTTAAACGACTCTTCCAATAATTGCACTAGCGATTTGTATTGCGACACATCAACTTCAGCAGGAACGCCTTGCGGGTACGACTTCAGCCAAAACTTATCCATACTAATTACCTCGTCTCTGATTATTATATTATTGGAAGCCCGTCATCAACTGCAGAGCAAAAAATGATGCAGTAAAATTAACGATACACGATTAATGGATTGATGCTATCCACTAAGAAGAGCCTAAGCAAGCCTTTTACAAGCAAGCCGAGCATATCCTCTAGCAAAATACGACAACCGAGAAAGATTATCTCTGTTGGAATTGCATTTCTCCTCACTTAATGCTAAATAAAAAGCACGGTCGTTACATTTTAACTGATATTTTTTGAATTTTCTCTACCTGTACCAAAACATCGTAAAAAGTCGGTCCGCCCCCCATATCGGTTAACTTCTGGCTGGTGACTTCATTAACATTCTTGTGATCTGATGCAAATTTTTTCCACCAGATTGACAAACCTACCACCACGCCGACTCTTGCTTTGTCGGTGATACGCGCCCGTGCTACAAATGTACCCCGGTCGTTATGAATGCGAACCATATCTCCGCTGACAATGCCGCGCTGTGCCGCATCATCCGGATGGATATCAAGATGCGGTTCGCCTTCGGTGTCTCGCAGGCTCTGAACGTTGACAAAACTAGAGTTGAGAAAATTACGGGCAGGCGGGGAAATCATCGCCAGAGGATATTTCGCTGCGCAGGCGGGATTGCTGGCAACGGATTCATACGGCGGCGTATAGCTGGGCAATGGATCCAATCCGTCGTTCAGCATTGCTTGGCTATAAAACTCACATTTACCTGAAGGAGTAGGAAAGCCCCCCTGAGCAAACGGCGCGTCGAAGACCTTAAGCTTAGTCCATCCAGTGTTTTTCAAGGATTCCCAGTCAAAATGAATCGCACGGACATCGCTACGCTTGAATGCCTGCGCGGCAATCTGCTCATCTGACTCGAAAAAACATGCATCAGTAAAGCCCATGCGCTCTGCCAGCAGGCGAAACACTTCGGTATTCGGCTTTGCCTCACCCATAGGCGCAATGGCGGCGTTGTTGGCCATCATATACAAATGACCGTAGGCACTATGCGCATCTACGTGTTCCAGTTGCGTCGTTGCCGGCAATAATATATCCGCATAATCAGCGGTATCAGTTTGAAAATGTTCCAGCACGACAGTGAATAAATCCTCTCTGGCGAACCCTCTGGCTACCGCACCCGAATCGGGGGCGATGGCGACAGGATTAGAGTTATACACTATCAGCGCTTCAATTTTGGGACCGAAATCACTATCCGCTTCTCGCAATAAATCATCACCTATCGTACTCATATTGATGGTTCTTGGCGTCACCTCCCGAGGAAACAAGTCAGGACGTTGCAAGGCATGCATATCCTTAGGGAAGGAATCAGACAAGGACAATTGAACGCCGCCCGCCTGATGCCGCCAGGCACCAACCAGCGCCGGCAAACAGGCGATATTGCGCACCGCCATACCTCCGCCATGCACGCGCTGAACGCCATAGTTCATACGGATCATGCTAGCCTCTCCGCGCTGCGCAGACTCGCCATAGATACGCGCTAAACCAAGCACTTCACCGACAGTAATACCGCAGGTCGCCGCAACGCGCTCAGGTGTCCACTCCTTGACACGTAAAGCCAATTGATCAAAGCCCGTGGTGTATCGCGAGATGTAGTCATGATCCAGCAGGTCTTCCTGTATCAGCACATGCATGATTCCCAAGGCAAGCGCGGAATCGGTTCCCGGCAGCAAAGCGATATGCTGATGACACTTTTCCGCTGTCAGCGATCGATAGGGGTCAATCGCGATCAGTGTGGCACCGTTTCGCTTGGCCTGTTGCGCGCGCATCCAAAAATGCAGACTCGAAGCAATAGGATTACCGCCCCAGATAATGATCAACTTGGCATTTTGAGTCTGTTCAATATCGGTGCCGATACGTGCACCTATCGTGTACTTATATCCGACCCCGCCGGCAGTCGCACAGATGGTCCGATCTAAAAATGAGGCGCCAAGACGATGGAAAAACCTTTGCGACATGCTATCCCCCTAGTTCCAGCATAGCTGTATGGAAGCACTGCATAGGTTTTTGCCGCTACCGTTTTCAATCGCTGATGGTGTCTAACGCCTCATCCCAGCTAATCCTGACATCGCCTTTTTTACCGATACGCTTTTGCTGCAGTCGGTAGCGTCGCTATGCGCAAAGCAAAAAACCCTCAGCAGGATTCTGCTGAGGGGTTTTCTAATAAAAGCTACGATGACCTACTTTCACACTGGTTGCAGCACTATCATTGGCGCGGAGTCGTTTCACGGTCCTGTTCGGGATGGGAAGGGGTGGTACGACTTGCTATGGTCATCAGGCATAACTTGTTGACTTCGTGTGGCTCACGTTGCTCTGTGAGTCGCACAAGGTCCAATTGGGAAGAAGCTCAGTAGAGTGTGCGGTCCGTTCCCGGTCGCACTAATCATGTGCCCAGCGATTGACCATCGCTGTAGCGTGCCTGCAGGTCAGTGCAGGACTTAGGCGGTTGTGATTTGTACCAAACTTCGCGGCGTTTTCCAACGCTACTACATAAGGCAAACACACAAACAATACTTGTCATAATCTATAACCACTAAAGTTATAGGGACAAGCCTTACGGGCAATTAGTACTGGTTAGCTTAATGCATTACTGCACTTCCACACCCAGCCTATCAACGTCCTGGTCTCGAACGACCCTTTAAAGAGATCTAGTCTCTGGGAAGTCTCATCTTAAGGCTAGTTTCCCGCTTAGATGCTTTCAGCGGTTATCTATTCCGAACATAGCTACTCGGCAATGCCACTGGCGTGACAACCGATACACCAGAGGTTCGTCCACTCCGGTCCTCTCGTACTAGGAGCAGCCCCCTTCAAACTTCCAACGCCCACGGCAGATAGGGACCAAACTGTCTCACGACGTTTTAAACCCAGCTCACGTACCACTTTAAATGGCGAACAGCCATACCCTTGGGACCGGCTACAGCCCCAGGATGTGATGAGCCGACATCGAGGTGCCAAACTCCCCCGTCGATATGAACTCTTGGGAGGAATCAGCCTGTTATCCCCAGAGTACCTTTTATCCGTTGAGCGATGGCCCTTCCATACAGAACCACCGGATCACTATGTCCTACTTTCGTACCTGCTCGACTTGTCAGTCTCGCAGTTAAGCACGCTTATGCCATTGCACTATCGTCACGATGTCCGACCGTAACTAGCGTACCTTCGAACTCCTCCGTTACACTTTGGGAGGAGACCGCCCCAGTCAAACTGCCTACCATGCACTGTCCCCGATCCGGATAACGGACCAAGGTTAGAACCTCAAACAAACCAGGGTGGTATTTCAAGGATGGCTCCACGCAGACTGGCGTCCACGCTTCAAAGCCTCCCACCTATCCTACACAGATTGGTTCAAAGTCCAATGCAAAGCTACAGTAAAGGTTCATGGGGTCTTTCCGTCTAGCCGCGGGTAGATTGCATCATCACAAACATTTCAACTTCGCTGAGTCTCGGGAGGAGACAGTGTGGCCATCATTACTCCATTCGTGCAGGTCGGAACTTACCCGACAAGGAATTTCGCTACCTTAGGACCGTTATAGTTACGGCCGCCGTTTACTGGGACTTCAATCAAGAGCTTGCACCCCATCATTTAATCTTCCAGCACCGGGCAGGAGTCACACCATATACGTCCACTTTCGTGTTTGCATAGTGCTGTGTTTTTATTAAACAGTTGCAGCCACCAGTTTATTGCAACCCTTTCGTCCTTCCCCCGCAGGGGGGTCAAACTACAAGGGCGTACCTTATCCCGAAGTTACGGTACCAATTTGCCGAGTTCCTTCTCCCGAGTTCTCTCAAGCGCCTTAGAATACTCATCTCGCCCACCTGTGTCGGTTTGCGGTACGGTCTCGTATGACTGAAGCTTAGAGGCTTTTCTTGGAACCACTTCCGATCGCTTCGTGAATA
Organism: Undibacterium piscinae; assembly: GCA_003970805.2. Taxonomy (GTDB): domain Bacteria; phylum Pseudomonadota; class Gammaproteobacteria; order Burkholderiales; family Burkholderiaceae_D; genus Undibacterium; species Undibacterium piscinae. The sequence goes on along the minus strand of CP051152.1, from coordinate 3,321,312 downwards.
AATTCACTCGTCTCAACCCCTTGAATTACGCACCCGGATTTGCCTAAGTGCCTTCTACAAGTCAAGAACAGGCTCTTCCAACCGCCTGACGACCTTCCGCGATCCGTCCCCCCATCGCATCATACGACGGTGCAGGAATATTAACCTGCTTCCCATCAGCTACGCATCTCTGCCTCGCCTTAGGGGCCGACTCACCCTGCTCCGATGAACGTTGAACAGGAAACCTTGGGCTTACGGCGTGGAGGCTTTTCACCCCCATTATCGCTACTCATGTCAGCATTCGCACTTCTGATACCTCCAGCATCCTTTACAAGACACCTTCGCAGGCTTACAGAACGCTCTCCTACCATATGTCCTAAAACATATCCGCAGCTTCGGTGTATAGCTTAGCCCCGTTACATCTTCCGCGCAGGACGACTCGATCAGTGAGCTATTACGCTTTCTTTAAAGGGTGGCTGCTTCTAAGCCAACCTCCTGACTGTTTTAGCCTTCCCACTTCGTTTTCCACTTAGCTATACTTTGGGACCTTAGCTGGCGGTCTGGGTTGTTTCCCTCTTGACGCCGGACGTTAGCACCCGACGTCTGTCTCCCAAGCTCGCACTCATCGGTATTCGGAGTTTGCAATGGGTTGGTAAGTCGCGATGACCCCCTAGCCATAACAGTGCTCTACCCCCGATGGTGATACTTGAGGCACTACCTAAATAGTTTTCGGAGAGAACCAGCTATTTCCAAGTTTGTTTAGCCTTTCACCCCTACCCACAGCTCATCCCCTAATTTTTCAACATTAGTGGGTTCGGACCTCCAGTACCTGTTACGGCACCTTCATCCTGGCCATGAGTAGATCACTTGGTTTCGGGTCTACACCCAGCGACTAATTTCGCCCTATTCGGACTCGATTTCTCTACGGCTTCCCTATGCGGTTAACCTTGCCACTGAATGTAAGTCGCTGACCCATTATACAAAAGGTACGCAGTCACGGAACAAGTCCGCTCCTACTGTTTGTATGCACACGGTTTCAGGATCTATTTCACTCCCCTTCCGGGGTTCTTTTCGCCTTTCCCTCACGGTACTGGTTCACTATCGGTCGATTACGAGTATTTAGCCTTGGAGGATGGTCCCCCCATGTTCAGACAGGATTTCACGTGTCCCGCCCTACTTGTCGCAAACTTAGTTCCACACGAATGATTTCATATAAGGGGCTATCACCCTCTATGGCCGGACTTTCCATTCCGTTCTATTATCAGACATGCTAAATCTTGCAGGCTGCTCCCATTTCGCTCGCCACTACTCTGGGAATCTCGGTTGATTTCTTTTCCTGTAGCTACTTAGATGTTTCAGTTCGCCACGTTCGCCTTGCAACCCTATGTATTCAGGTTGCAATACCCCTAAGGGTGGGTTTCCCCATTCGGAAATCTGCGGATCAAAGTGTGTTTGCTCACTCCCCGCAGCTTATCGCAAGCTACTACGTCCTTCATCGCCTGTAATCGCCAAGGCATCCACCATGTGCACTTAGTCACTTGTCCCTATAACTTTAGATTCTGGCGTCTTCGTCTAATTGCTTAAACCAAGGTTCATCACCAAAAAATCGCTATAGTTCTTATTACTATGAGTATTACTTTAGCGTTTGCCGTATCTCAAGATATTTGATTTTCTAAAACCCTGTATTGCTACAGTGCTTTTCAAACTCTTTTTAATACATTTTATGTTTGTTTGATACAATCACAACCCTTCCATGAATTATCGTTAATGACTGTCGTCATTAATTTCCTTCACAGAAATAATTTTGATTATTTCTACTTTACTTCTTCTCAATTGTTAAAGAACGGTAATACTTGATACTTTGCTTTCGCTTCGAAAGAACAAATCTCAATAGCGCGCGCGCCACTCACATTTGCTTTTTCTTCCCCTTCGCATTTAACTGGTAGGGCTGGTTGGACTCGAACCAACGACCCCCGCGTTATCAACACGGTGCTCTAACCAGCTGAGCTACAGCCCCACTATTTACCAGGTAAATGGTGGAGGTTAACGGGATCGAACCGTTCACCCCCTGCTTGCAAAGCAGGTGCTCTACCAGATGAGCTAAACCCCCAATTCGGGAACTCGGTATCGATGAATCGCTTCATCTCTACGTTCTTAATCATTAACAGTCAATAAGTGTGGACACTTAACTCTAAACGCACTCTAGAAAGGAGGTGATCCAGCCGCACCTTCCGATACGGCTACCTTGTTACGACTTCACCCCAGTCACGAATCCCACCGTGGTAAGCGCCCTCCTTGCGGTTAAGCTACCTACTTCTGGTGAAACCCGCTCCCATGGTGTGACGGGCGGTGTGTACAAGACCCGGGAACGTATTCACCGCGACATGCTGATCCGCGATTACTAGCGATTCCAACTTCATGTAGTCGAGTTGCAGACTACAATCCGGACTACGATACACTTTCTGGGATTAGCTCCCCCTCGCGGGTTGGCGGCCCTCTGTATGTACCATTGTATGACGTGTGAAGCCCTACCCATAAGGGCCATGAGGACTTGACGTCATCCCCACCTTCCTCCGGTTTGTCACCGGCAGTCTCATTAGAGTGCTCAACTTAATGTAGCAACTAATGACAAGGGTTGCGCTCGTTGCGGGACTTAACCCAACATCTCACGACACGAGCTGACGACAGCCATGCAGCACCTGTGTTACAGTTCTCTTGCGAGCACCGCCAAATCTCTTCGGCATTCTGTACATGTCAAGGGTAGGTAAGGTTTTTCGCGTTGCATCGAATTAATCCACATCATCCACCGCTTGTGCGGGTCCCCGTCAATTCCTTTGAGTTTTAATCTTGCGACCGTACTCCCCAGGCGGTCTACTTCACGCGTTAGCTGCGTTACTAAGTCAATTAAGACCCAACAACTAGTAGACATCGTTTAGGGCGTGGACTACCAGGGTATCTAATCCTGTTTGCTCCCCACGCTTTCGTGCATGAGCGTCAGTGTTATCCCAGGGGGCTGCCTTCGCCATCGGTATTCCTCCACATATCTACGCATTTCACTGCTACACGTGGAATTCTACCCCCCTCTGACACACTCTAGCCATGCAGTCTCAAATGCAGTTCCCAGGTTGAGCCCGGGGATTTCACATCTGACTTACATAACCGCCTGCGCACGCTTTACGCCCAGTAATTCCGATTAACGCTTGCACCCTACGTATTACCGCGGCTGCTGGCACGTAGTTAGCCGGTGCTTATTCTTCAGGTACCGTCATGAGCACCCTGTATTAGAGGATACCTTTTCTTCCCTGACAAAAGAGCTTTACAACCCGAAGGCCTTCTTCACTCACGCGGCATTGCTGGATCAGGGTTGCCCCCATTGTCCAAAATTCCCCACTGCTGCCTCCCGTAGGAGTCTGGACCGTGTCTCAGTTCCAGTGTGGCTGGTCGTTCTCTCAAACCAGCTACTGATCGTCGCCTTGGTGAGCCTTTACCTCACCAACTAGCTAATCAGATATCGGCCACTCCATGAGCATGAGGTCTTGCGAGCCCCCACTTTCATCCTCAGATCGTATGCGGTATTAGCGTAACTTTCGCTACGTTATCCCCCACTCTAGGGTATGTTCCGATATATTACTCACCCGTTCGCCACTCGTCAGCATCCGAAGACCTGTTACCGTTCGACTTGCATGTGTAAGGCATGCCGCCAGCGTTCAATCTGAGCCAGGATCAAACTCTTCAGTTTAATCTCTGTTTTGTGTTCATTTCTGAACTCCGTTCTTTCGAACGGTGTCGCTCACTCAAATAACTGACAGGCTACTTCTCGGCTTACGCCTCAAAGCATCCTATTTATTACTTTTGCGAACATTTGATATTTTTTAAGTTTAACTAACTTACCGAAGTAACTTAGCCGCGCTCTTTATCAAGTGCCCACATTTATTGACTGTTAATTGTTAAAGATCGGTATTCGGTGTTTTCTGCCACGCTATCGATACTCTCTTGCAAGAATCCGACTGCCTGGTGTCCGGCCGTTTTTCACAAAGCGTTTTGTTTGTGAGCAGCACAGAAGCGAGATTATGCGGCATTTACTCTACCCCGTCAACCCCTCGTTTTACTGGCACATGAATTCTTATTTTTCTCACTCATGCCGGGTTGCCGTTGCTGCCGTATTTCCTTGCTTCTTTTACCCCCGCATTTCAGCGGGAGGCGAACTATAGCTTGCCCTAGATAGATAAGGCAAGGCTTTTGGTCAAATAATTTATACGCTTATTTATTGGTAAAAACTGCCGGGCGTTTTTCCATGAAGGCTTTCATACCCTCAGTTTGATCGTCAGTGGCAAAACTACTGTGAAACAAACGGCGCTCAAAATTCACACCTTCGGCCAGTGTCGTTTCATATGCACGGTTCACCGACTCTTTAATCATCAACACGATAGGCAGCGACATCGAAGCAATCGTAGCGGCGGCAGCCAAAGTCTCTTCCATCAACTTATCTAAAGGTACGATACGCGATACCAGACCGGACCGCTCCGCCTCTACCGCATCCATCATGCGTGCGGTCAGGCACATATCCATTGCTTTTGATTTAGAGATGGCGCGCGGCAGACGCTGAGTGCCACCGGCACCTGGCAAGGTTCCCAATTTAATCTCCGGCTGACCAAACTTGGCGTTCTCCGCAGCAATGATGAAATCACACATCATGGCAAGTTCACAGCCACCACCCAGGGCATAGCCGGCTACCGCAGCGATCACAGGCTTACGTATCTGGCGAATTTGCTCCCAGTTGCGGGTGATGTAGTCATTCTTATAGGCATCCATATAAGAATAGTTCGCCATCGCACCAATATCAGCGCCAGCCGCGAATGCTTTTTCACTACCGGTAATCACGATACAAGCGATCGCCTCATCTTTATCGAAGGCTTTCATGGCAAAACCCAGCTCATCCATTAACTGATCATTGAGTGCATTGAGAGCCTTAGGGCGATTCAAAGTGATAACGCCGACTTTGTCTTTGGTCTCTACGATGATGTTTTGGTATTCCATATTCAAACTCCTGAGTTTAAGTTGATGACGATGAGATTAATTATTGCAAGAACTTGCTTTACAAAAACGATTCATTACCCAGGCGACTTCGGCAGCAACACCCAAAGTGCACCTTTTTGTTTCATGCGTCCGGCAGATTCGCCAGCCACGTTACCGAAGCCCCAAAAGAAATCCGCCCTTACCGCGCCACGGATAGCTCCACCAGTATCTTGCGCCATCATTAATTTTTGCAGCGTAACACTGCTATTCGGTTGGGTCGTCGATAAAAACACCGGTGCCCCGAGCGGAATATGTTGCGGATCTATCGCGATCGAGCGCTCGCCGGTCAAGGGAACGCCCAATGCCCCCTTAGGACCGATCGATGGATTAATGATTTTTTCTTCCTTAAAAAACACCACGCTAGGATTTACATTCAGCAATTCATCCTGGCGTGCCGGATTATTTTTCAGCCACTCTTTAATCCCTTGCGCCGATGCCTGCTCAAGCTTTAACTCGCCTTTATCAATTAAATATCGCCCTATCGATTTATATGGATGTCCATTTTGATCGGCATACGCCAACCGAATGGTTTCATTGGAATCCGGTAAGAATACCCGGCCAGAGCCTTGTATTTGCAGGAAAAACGCATCTACCGCATCATCGACCCAGACTAGCTCCTTACCATTGAGCGCAGGCAACATGTCAGCGCGCGTAGCATAAGGCAGGACTTTATTCCCGACCACCCGGCCGCGCAAACGCATATTTTTCAACTCCGGATAAACGCTAGCCAAATCTATCGCCAACAAATCAGGGGGAGTACGATATAAAGGTGTTTGAAAGATGCCACCACGCTGACGCGCACCTCGCAACAAGGGTTCGTAATAGCCAGTGATCAAACCTTCACTAGCACCTTCCGCGTTGACAACCTGATGCGGGGTAAAAAATGCCTCAAAAAATACCCGAATCGCCATGCTATCTTTAGCGTCCAGGTCTTTGGCGATAGCGCATGGCTCTTTCCACTCAGGTTTATTCCTGATGGCAGAACAAGATGCCATAAAAGCGGGCCACAATTCTGTCAATTGATCCTGCTGCCATCCTGGCAACACCGAGAAGCTGACCGGCTTATATAGTTCCGGCCATTTGGCGGACGCTGACGACGGACTGGTAGTCGGCACTACCACGGGTGTTTTAATCGTGGGTTTATCCAGAGAAACACTAGTACAGCCAGCCAGCGCACCGAAGACGCTTGCCAGGAGTAAAATCCTGACATGGGTAAATTGTTTAAACATAAAGGTAAAAAATAATGTGGTTATTGGCACTGGAAGCCTGCGGCGCGACGCTGTTATTTGTGTTCATCGTTTGGTGGACGATGTTTTCAGGACGAAAACCTGAAAACACGACCGCGCCAACAAAAGAAGTCGAGAACAAAACTGATCTACCGCACTAACAAGTGCGGATCAATGCAAAGTGCGCGGCAAGGAAAGGACGAATTCAGGTATCTGCACCTCAAAACGATGTCCGTCTTCGGCCACAAAGAAATACATCCCCTTCATACTGCCGTGCGGTGTAGTCAATGAACTACCGCTACTATATTCAAAGCCCTGTCCGGCCTGCAATAAAGGCTGATGCCCGACTACCCCTAAGCCCTTGACTTCCTGCACCTGATTTTGTGCATCGGTAATCACCCAATGACGCGAAATCAACTGCGCCGCCACCGTCCCGGTATTGGTAATCGTAATGGTGTAGGCAAATACGTAGTCGTGATTATCAGGCTCTGATTGATCCGCTAAATATTGTGTCGTTACCGCTACTTCGATTTCATAAGCTGCCATCTTGTTGTTTCTCCGTTCTACATTCTCTAAATTCTGTACTAATCTAGCGACGCTACCGCCCGCCAAGGACTTTTCATACAAAAATATCTACATGCGACCATAGGCTGCATCTTACAAGAGCGAGCTCAAGCCTGCAGGAGTAAAATACCGCATCTTGCCAATTTAGGTTTAACCACTTCTTAAGCAGCCCTACCATGACCACTTATCGCATTGCACCAAGCATACTCTCCGCTGACTTCGCCCGCCTTGGCGAAGAAGTTCGCAACGTTGTCGCCGCCGGCGCCGACATGATTCACTTTGACGTCATGGACAACCATTATGTTCCGAATCTGACGATAGGACCTTTGGTCTGCGAAGCGATACGCCCACACGTACAAGTTCCTATCGATGTACATCTGATGGTCAAACCGGTAGACCGCATCATCCCTGATTTTGCCAAAGCGGGTGCAAATATCATCAGTTTTCACCCGGAAGGCTCGGAACACATAGACCGCACCCTGCAACTGATACGCGAACATGGTTGCAAAGCCGGCCTGGTACTCAACCCGGCAACCCCGCTACACATACTGGAACATGTGATGGATAAGCTTGATTTGATCTTGCTCATGTCGGTTAATCCGGGTTTTGGCGGCCAATCCTTCATTCCGCACACGCTGAAGAAAATCGCCGCAGTTCGCAAGATGATCGATGCCAGCGGACGCGACATCATGCTGCAAGTCGACGGTGGCGTAAAAATCGACAACATCGCAGAAATCGCCGCGGCAGGTGCCGATACTTTCGTCGCTGGCTCTGCTATTTTCGGCAAACCCGACTACACGGCAGTGATCAATGCGATGCGCACGGAACTGGCAAAAGTCTAATTCTCTCGTCATCTGACGTAGCAAACCACAATATCCATGCGCCTTTCAGGCCATTATCGTGCCACCAGGCGCATCGATATTGCCTTATAGATTTCAATTATGTTCTCAGACATACAAGCCGTCATCATCGATCTTGATGGCACCATGCTTGATACCGCTCCCGATTTTCTGATCGCCATCAACCGTATGCGCGCAGAGTTTGGGCTGACAGCACTCGACATCGACACCATCAAAAAATTTGTCGGCAAAGGCTCGGAAAATCTGATCCAGCGGGTATTGGCGGTCGATTTTGCGGCGGAGCAAATCGCACTGCATTTTGATGCGGCGATGGCTGCGTATCAGCGCCACTATCTGGCGATCAACGGCGATTACAGCGAACTGTATCCGGATGTCATCGCGGGCCTGCAGGCGATGCGTGCACTAGGATTACGCATGGCATGCGTGACCAACAAGCCGGTCGCCTTCACCCTGCCGCTACTAGAGAAGAAGGGCTTATCCGCCTATTTTGAGGTGGTCTATGGTGGTGACTCGTTTGAGCGCAAGAAACCAGATCCGATTGCCTTACTGCAAGTGTGCGCTGATTTTGATTTGGCTCCGGCCAAGGTACTGGCCATAGGCGACTCATCCAATGATGCGCAGGCCGCCAGAGCGGCACAATGCCCGGTGTTGTTAGTGCCCTACGGCTACAATCATGGTGAGACTATACAAAATGTCGAAAGCGATGGTATAGTTTCAACCTTGTTAGAAGCAGTTAAGTTAATCACTCACTGATACATTGATGGTTTTCTCCTGCTCTTACTTGTTTGAAACTTACTTAGTTACTGAGTTAGTTACCGAGTTAGTTACTTAGTTGTTTAGTTAATTACCCCAAATTTCGACCAAACTTACGTTCAACATCCCAGAATGTTCCTCGATAAAAAACATCCCGCAATGATACCAGGCACGTTTGAGGCCTGGCTTTGGCGACGCTGGCAAAACTGATTGTTTGCCGGGCAAATTACGCACATCCCTCGCGCTAGTTTGCATGTTTTTTTACTATGTCTTACCCGTATAATCTGGAACCTGAATCACTCAGGCTCCGTTTCCATGACGGCTGAAAGCACACCATGACCGAACTCGAATTTAAATCGCTGGCCGCGCAAGGCTACAACCGTATCCCCATGATCGCGGAAGCTCTGGCCGATCTGGAGACCCCACTCACCCTGTACCTGAAGCTGGCGCAAAACCAGAACGGCGGCAAGAATACTTTCTTGCTCGAATCGGTTATGGGTGGCGAACGTTTTGGTCGCTACTCATTTATCGGCCTGCCTGCCCACACGCTGATGCGCAGCTACGGCATGCGTACCGAGGTCGTCAAGCATGGCGTCGTGGTCGAAACCGCAGAAGGTAATCCGCTCGACTTCATTGCCGAATTTCAGTCGCGTTTCAAGGTTGCCTTGCGTCCGGGCTTACCGCGTTTTTGCGGCGGCCTGGCCGGCTATTTTGGCTACGATGCGGTACGTTATGTAGAAAAGCGTCTGGCCAATTCCGCGCCCAAAGATGATCTGGGTCTGCCCGATATCCAATTGCTGCTAACCGAAGAGTTGGCGGTAATCGACAATGTCTCCGGCAAACTGTATCTGATCGTGTATGCCGACACCAGCCAGCCGGAAGCCTGGTCAAAAGCGCGCCAGCGTCTGAAAGACTTGCGTGCCATGCTGCGCCGTAGCGTTGATGCCCCGGTGACTTCGGCCTCGGTACGTACCGAAAGCATACGCGATTTCAATAAGACCGATTACCTGGAGGCAGTCGCCAAAGCCAAGGAATACATCATGGCCGGCGACTTGATGCAGGTGCAGATTGGCCAGCGCATCAAGAAACCTTACGTTGATTCACCGCTGTCCTTGTATCGTGCCTTGCGCTCGCTCAATCCTTCGCCCTACATGTATTTCTACAATTTTGGCGACATGCAGATCATCGGTGCCTCACCCGAAATTTTGGTGCGTAACGAAACGCAGGGTGGTGAAAATAAGGACGGCAATAAAAAGGTCACGATACGTCCGCTGGCCGGCACCCGTCCACGCGGCGCCACACCGGAAAGCGATGCACAGTTAGCGGTCGAACTATTGGCCGATCCTAAAGAAATCGCCGAACACGTGATGCTGATCGATCTGGCGCGTAACGACATCGGTCGCATCGCCCAAACCGGCAGCGTCAAGGTCACCGATCAGATGGTGATAGAAAAATACTCGCACGTACAGCATATCGTCTCTAACGTCGAAGGTATCTTGCAGGCGGATTTATCCAATCTCGACGTGCTCAAAGCCACCTTCCCGGCCGGTACCTTATCCGGTGCGCCGAAAGTGCGGGCGATGGAACTGATTGATCAATTAGAGCCGACCAAGCGCGGCATCTATGGCGGTGCCTGTGGCTACCTGTCGTTTAGCGGCGAGATGGATCTGGCGATTGCGATACGCACTGGCGTACTCAAGGATGGCATGCTGTATGTGCAGGCGGCAGCAGGCATCGTCGCCGACTCGGTGCCTGAAATGGAATGGCAAGAAACCGAAAACAAGGCGCGCGCGGTATTGCGCGCAGCAGAACAAGTGCAAGATGGATTGGATGGGGAGATATAAATGTTATTAATGATCGACAACTACGATTCCTTTACTTACAACCTGGTGCAGTATTTTGCCGAGTTGGGTGAAGATGTACGTACCTACCGCAACGATGAAATTACGCTCGATGAAATCGCTGCCTTAAAGCCCGATCACATCTGTATCTCGCCTGGTCCTTGTACGCCGCTGGAGGCGGGAATTTCGGTGCCGGTGCTAAAACGCTTCTCGGGCGAGATTCCGATTTTAGGCGTCTGCCTCGGGCACCAGAGTATCGCTGCGGCATTCGGCGGCAATGTGATACGCGCCAAGCAAGTCATGCACGGAAAAACTTCTCCGATCGCGCATACCGGTGTCGGTGTGTTCAAAGACTTGCCTAGTCCGTATACCGTTACCCGCTATCACTCGCTGGCGATAGAACGCTCCAGTTTGCCTGATTGCCTGGAAGTGACAGCCTGGACTGAAGACGGCGAAATCATGGGAGTGCGCCATAAGACATTCAATTTACAGGGCGTGCAATTTCATCCTGAATCGATTTTGTCAGAACATGGGCATGCCTTGCTCAAGAATTTTTTGACCGGAAAATAATCATGACCATCTCTCAGCAAGAAGCCCTGTCGCGCCTGATCGAACACCGTGAGATATTTCACGATGAAATGCTATCGCTGTTTCGCAAAATCATGGGTGGAGAAATGTCGCCTGTGATGATAGCCGCACTCACCGTCGGTTTGCGCGTCAAGAAAGAGAGCATAGGCGAGATCACCGCCGCCGCTCAAGTCATGCGTGAACTATCGACCAAGGTGCCGATGGCCAATACCACCAATCTGATCGACATCGTCGGCACCGGCGGTGACGGCGCACACACGTTTAATATTTCTACCGCCTCGATGTTTGTCACCGCCGCCGCCGGTGCGCGCGTCGCCAAACATGGTGGCCGCAGTGTTTCCTCTTCCTCGGGCAGCGCCGACGTACTCGAATCGCTGGGCGTTAACATCAATCTTAAACCCGAGCAAATCGCCCAGTCTATCGCCCAGACTGGCATAGGTTTCATGTTCGCACCGAATCATCACGCCGCCATGAAACATGCGGCACCAGTGCGTAAAGAACTCGGTGTACGGACTATTTTTAATATTCTCGGGCCGCTGACCAATCCGGCCGGTGCACCGAATATCCTGATGGGTGTATTCCACCCTGATCTGGTCGGTATCCAGATACGCGTACTGCAAAGACTGGGCGCACAACATGCGCTGGTGGTCTGGGGTCGTGACAACATGGATGAAGTCTCGCTGGGCGCGCCAACCATGGTGGGCGAACTGGTGAACGGTGAAATCCGTGAATACGATATCCATCCTGAAGATTTTGGCCTGCAAATGGTCTCTAACCGCAACCTGAAAGTATCGGGAGCGGATGAATCGAAGCAAAAAATTCTCGACATAATGAACAATGTCGCAGGCCCTGCCTCCGATATCGTCAGCCTTAACGCCGGCGCGGCTCTGTACGGCGCCGGTGTCGCCAGCTCGATTGCCGACGGCGTCAGGAAAGCCCAGCACGCGATTGCTTCCGGTGCGGCACTAGCCAAGCTGGAACAGTTCGTCCAGGTCACTCAGCAACTGGGGAAATAAGCGATGTCCGATATCCTGAACAAAATTCTAGACGTCAAACAAGACGAAGTCGCTGCCGCCAAAAAATACCAGTCTTACAGCAGCCTGCGCAGCGAAGTGGAAGGCAACCAAGAAGCGCAGGCGAGCATACGCGGTTTTGAAGCCAGCCTGCGCAACAAGATTGCGGCCGGTCAGGCAGCAGTCATCGCTGAAATCAAAAAAGCCTCGCCGTCGAAAGGCATCTTGCGCCCGGATTTCCGCCCTGCCGAAATCGCTGCTGGCTATGAGCAATATGGCGCGGCTTGCCTGTCGGTGCTCACTGATGTGCAGTTCTTTCAGGGTGCGCCCGAATATCTGCAGCAGGCGCGTGCCGCTTGCAACATCCCGGCCTTACGCAAGGATTTCATGGTAGATCCTTACCAGATCTATCAGGCGCGCAGCTGGGGAGCGGATGCGATTTTGCTGATCGTGGCGGCCTTGGATCACGGCTTGATGGCCGAACTGGAAGCCTGCGCCCACGAACTGGGCATGAGCGTGCTGGTCGAAGTGCATAACGCAGAAGAGCTCGATGCCGCCTTGAAACTCAAGACAGCCTTATTGGGCATCAATAACCGCAACCTGCGCACCTTTGAGGTAACACTCGATACCACCATAGGCCTGCTGCCACGCATCAGCGGCGACAAACTGGTGATTACCGAATCGGGCATCATGGGCACAGACGACGTCAAGCGCATGCGCGAAGCGAATGTCCACGGCTTCCTGGTCGGCGAGGCTTTCATGCGCGCCGAAAATCCCGGCATGGAAATGCAAAAGTTGTTTTTTTTAGATTTTTGACATTGAATACGCAATATTGATGCGGGTTTACAGCGGTTTTAGTGCTGCAGCCCGCATGGATATTGCGTCTATGACGCCATTGTCTTCCGCCAGACCTTGCTGCTGACCGCAAACCGTGGCCATACTTTTGCCACAACGCACGCATCACGTGCCAGGGATTTTTTACCGGCGCACCAGGCGTATGCTTAAATCCAAACAGCGCGACCATGTGTGTAATTTTCCTGGCGCAGATCGTAATGCGCAAACGCTGCGGGCTTGATGCGCTTGCGTTCCAGGAACCGCGTAATGAAAATATTCAATGACTGCACAGGCCTAAAAAGCTGTAACGATAAACCATCACTCATTTCTGTTTGATGTCGAGCGGCAAATCATTGCGGCTGCAGCTGCGGGCGGTCGAGGCCAAGTTCCAGTCATAACCACCGTAACCACCCACCACCATGGTCATGAACACGTAACGCTCCATAGGCGCGCGTTTGCTGACTGGCTCGAAAAAGGCGATCTGGCTTTCGCAGATCTTTTTCACATCGGCGGCAATCCTATCGAGATCCATATTGGGGACGCGACCGCTGACCACGAAATCATGCGGTACGCCGTGCGCCTCAAAGCTCACCATCGCGAAGTCACCGATCTCTACCGGATGATCGATCAAGGCGTCATAATTTTCTGCGATATAAGTGCCGAAGCCATAACGCTTGGCTTTCAGTTCCGGCAAACTGGTCGCCACGCGCCAATTTTTGCAGGCAGCGTCAAGCGGGCGCTGGATATCAAGCACATGCGAAGCCATCTCTTGCCCCAGCACCTGCAAAAATACGCTGGTGCCATTGAAGAAAGCGTGACTTTGATCCATGTGCGCGGTACGCACCGAAAGATCCCAGGCATAAACTTCATACGTGACGGTCAAAGTCCCCTTGCACGGGGCCGCTTGCCAGCTGTGCTTATCGAGCTTAGTTAAAGCGATTTTTTTACCGTCACAAGCGGCACTGATGCTGACGATATTGCGGGCAAACTCCCGCACCATATAGCTGCCGGGTATCCACGCCGGTAAACTCAGGGCTTGTCCGGCAGGATCGGTTTGCGTTATTTGCAGCGTCACCTGAAACAGATGTCCTGCCAGGTCTTTAGGCACGATGCTGTAGTGAAGAGTATTTTTATCCGCCTTAATGGCTGGCACTAGCAAATTTTTTTTAGATGCAATTTTCATGCTGTTGTTGTCTCTTTGTATTTTTTTAAGAACGCACATTCGCTGCAATGAAAGTCAGCGACAATGCCGTCACTACCACACAAGTCAAACGGAAACGCAACACCAGGAACCAGCCCGGCAAGGCATAGCGCTGATAGAAGTGCTTATCAACCTGATAGGCAACGACAAAACCTAAAATCTGTACCAAGAAGCCTATCCCCATATTAATCATGGAACACCAGGCAATCATGGTCGGAATCACGCCCCAGATCAGGGCTTGCTTGATTTCATCCGCCGGACGGTCATGCGACATCAGGGCGACACCCCAATGCAAGCCGCCCAAGAAGGAAAGAATCGCGATACCGTAAGAAAGCTGTCCCTTAATGAAATACCCGAGCCAGTCAGGATGGACGATCCAGCAGGCCAGCGTCAGCAACACAAAGGGAACCAGGCCGGAAAAACCCAGACGGTTGGCAAGCTGTTGATCAAAAGTATTCATAGGGGAATAGCCAGACTGCGCGGCAAAGCCGAGCATAAATTTTTGCGCACTAGCGGCCGCGACTGCCAGGCCCGACGGCAAAGGCTGCAGCAATTTATTGCGCACGCCGCTGGCATCAAAACGCCGCCCCTTGCCGGCGGCCAGCAAGATGCCACACCAGTAAGGAGCATTCATCACAGCGTTTCGATCTGGGCCTTGTTTACTTCAGGCTGGCGAACTTGGCTTCCATCGCTTTGGCATCGACCGCACCCGGCAAACGTGAACCATCGGCAAAGATGATGGTAGGCGTACCGGTTACGCGCAGCTTTTTACCCAAGGCCAGAATCTTGTCGTTTGGCATCCAATTTGCCGCGGCAGTTGGCGCAGCCTTGTTATTGAGCATCCAATCGTCCCATGCCTTATTCTTATCTGCAGAGCACCAGATATTTTTCGACTTGGTCGTAGAGTCATCCGACAGGATGTTGTACATAAAGGTGTAGACAGTGAGATTTTCCACACCCTGCAAAGTCTTGCGGAAACGCTTGCAATAGCCGCAGTTAGGGTCCTCAAAAATCGCGATGACACGCTTGCCATTACCGGTAACCGATTTCAGTGCCAGTTCCAAAGGCAAATCAGAGAACTTCACCTTACTCAATTCATCGGTACGCTGCTTGGTCAAATCGGTAGAAGTCTGGGCGTCGATCACGCTACCGAGAAACAGATATTGCGCTTTTTCATCGGTGTACAGAATGTCGCTGCCGACCCGCACCTCAAACAAGCCGGCATACGGTGTCTTCGTCTTTATCGTCCCATCTAGAGCACCAGATTTTTTACGACGGCTACCTGCGGTGTCATCCGACAGGATGTACCGAAGGTGTAACAGCCCAGCACCCTGCATAGTCTTTTTGCATTCTTGTTCATCAATTGGTACGATTGCCATATTCGCGTCATCTATCCCTTATTTTTAATGGCAGAAGATTTGCGTCAACAGTTGTTCTTACTCCCTAATTTCGCCTTTTATGCAAAACAACCAGACACGCAAGCCTATAGAAGTAAAAATAGCCACGGTGGTGGCAGTCGCGATTATCCTCAATGAGGCAGGGATTCCGGAACTTGAGCTTGCATTAAAAGAAATGACCGCCGGCACTCCCGATTTTTTTGATGATGAATTTGCCATTATCGATATTGATGCGATTTCTGGGGAGACGCTGGACTGGAGCGCATTAATTGCCCTGTTTAAATCCTTTGGCCTCAATACCGTCGCCGTACGTAATGCACGCGAGCAAGATCATGCCGACATTCGCTCACTGGGTTTAAGTATTGATGTCGTGAGTAAAATACGACCAGAATCTGAAGCCCCCCCATCACACGTCGCCGCAGCACCGCAAGCGCAGCACATACCGGCAATGGTGATTGATACCCCGGTACGTGCCGGGCAAAGAATCTATGCACGCGGTTCCGATCTGATCATTACTGCATCGGTGAATAATGGCGCGGAAGTGATCGCCGACGGCAGCATCCATATTTACGCTCCATTGCGCGGCCGGGCGCTGGCCGGTGCCAGCGGCAACATCAATGCTCGCATCTACGCATTGACGATGGAACCTGAACTGGTCTCGATTGCCGGTATTTACCGCACCTTTGAAGATGGCTTCCCGCAACTTCCGGCGCAACATCCGGTACAAATCAAGCTGATAGGCGACAGTATTGAAGTATCATCGCTGAAGTCAGCGGCATAAAATCATTTTAAGCGCATTTAAACCCAATTTATTGGTATTTTCAGTACAAGTTAAAGGAGTTCTTTGTGGCAAGAATTATCGTTGTAACGTCCGGTAAAGGCGGGGTGGGAAAAACCACCTCTAGCGCGAGTTTTGCTTCTGGTTTGGCGATGCGCGGTCACAAGACAGCCGTACTGGATTTTGATGTCGGCCTGCGTAACCTTGATCTGATCATGGGATGCGAGCGTCGTGTGGTGTATGACCTGGTCAATGTCATCAGCGGCGAAGCGACCCTGAATCAGGCGCTGATCAAGGATAAGCATTGCGATAACCTGTTTATCCTGCCCGCGTCGCAGACCCGCGACAAGGATGCGCTGACCGAAGACGGCGTAGAGCGCGTACTCAATGACCTGATTAAAATGGATTTTGAATTCATTGTCTGTGATTCACCGGCCGGTATCGAGCGCGGTGCCGTCATGGCCCTGACTTTTGCCGATGAAGCGATCGTCGTAACCAACCCGGAAGTATCGTCGGTACGTGACTCGGATAGAATTTTAGGCATCATCCAGGCCAAATCCAAGCGTGCGCAAGCGGGCGGCGAGCCGGTAAAAGAGCATTTGCTGATTACCCGCTATTCGCCGAAACGCGTTGAAGCCGGTGAAATGTTGTCGTATACCGATGTACAGGAAATTTTTGCGCATACCCCTGATAGGCGTAATTCCCGAATCAGAGGCAGTATTGCATGCTTCCAACCATGGTAATCCGGCAATTCACATGAAAGGCACCGATGTCTCTGATGCCTATGAAGACGTGGTATCACGCTTCCTCGGACAGGAACCTCCTTTGCGATTTGTTAACTACGAAAAGCCTGGGTTGTTGCAACGAATTTTCGGAGGTAAGTAAGATGGCTTTGCTTTCTTTTTTGTTTGCACCTAAACCAAAAAGTGCGAATGCGGCAAAAGAACGCCTGCAAATCATCATCGCCCGTGAACGTACGGGCCGTGAAGGTTATGATTTTTTGCCGGCTTTACGCGAAGAGTTAATCGCGGTCATTTCCAAGTACACCAAAGTCAGTGCCGAAGACATAAAAGTATCTCTCGATAAGCAAGGTAATCTGGAAGTGCTGGACGTCAATGTCATCTTGCCTGACGTAGAATTGCGCGGTTAAACATGGCGGGAGGATGCAATTGAGCGCAGACTCCCGCAAATAGTCGAATCAAAGATATCTCCCGCCCCTTAAAACGCCTCCCCGCTTTTTTAGCTATCTCTATCTCGATGACCCGCAGTCCTATGTCGTTGAACGGACCTTAGGTAAAATGGCGCACATCCATTTCTTCAACAGATTTCCTTCCGAGTACCTTTATGAGAATCGCAATTCTTGACGATGACAGTAACTTATTGGAACTGGCATGCACGATTTTGAATGCTGCCGGCCACACCTGCCATCCGTTTCTAAGCGGCAAAGAAATGCTACATCAGTTACGCCGCGAGAGTTACGACATGCTGATTCTGGACTGGCAGGTTCCCGACCTGAGCGGAACCGAGGTCTTACACTGGGTCAGGGAGAAATTGCCGGCGGCCTTGCCGGTGCTCTTCATGACCAGTCGCTCAGGCGAAGATGACATTATTGCCGGGTTAGCGGCAGGTGCCGATGACTACATGATCAAGCCGATACGGCGCGGTGAACTAGTGGCCCGGGTACAAGCCTTGCTGCGCCGCGCTTACCCATCTCAAAGCACGCCTGAAATCATACAGTTCGGCATCTACAAGTTCGAAGCCCGTGCCGGTCGTGCCAGTGTCAATGATGTACCGGTGGAAATGACCCAGAAAGAATTTGATCTGGCCTTATTATTATTCAACAACCTTGGCCGGCCGCTGTCGCGCGCCTACATTCTGGAAGCGGTCTGGTCACGCGACATAGAGATCCCCTCGCGCACCATGGACACCCATATTTCAAGAGTGCGCAGCAAACTGACGCTGCGCCCGGAAAATGGTTATCGCCTGGCTCCCGTGTATAGCTATGGCTACCGCCTGGAGCAAGTCTCAGCAGAATAAGTTACGCCAAATTGCCATTGCCATGACATCAGGCCGGCATGGCAACTTGGCTGCTTGAATCAAAAACGTCTAGGAAATTGGCATGAACCCAGCTTTACCCGCTAAATTGCCCGCTGCATTTAATTTGCGCGTCTTGGCACTTTTTACCACTTCACTAGTGTTGATGTTTAGCCTGTCGGCTCAGGCAGTGCCCCCTAAAGCCGGTAACCTCGGCAAAACTAGCGGCCAGCCAGGCAGCGTTGCAGACACTCCGCCGGACATGACCTATTTTGCCTTGGAAGGCGATACGCTCTCTGGCATAGCCAAACGTTTTACGGACAAATCCAGCAATTGGGCCGCGATAGGAAAACGCAACAAAATTCTCAATGACAAGACTATCCCGGTCGGTTCAGCGATACTGATTCCCCTGGAATTATTGCCGGAAGAAGCCAGTACGGCGACCGTCATCGCCTTGGCCGGACAATCTAGCGCCAGGAAAAAGGATGGTATTGAAAGCACTATTGCAATCGGTGATGTGCTCAACGAAGGAACCCAGATCAGCACCGGAAAAAAATGGCTTCTTAAGCCTGGAACTAGCGGATGAATCGCGCATCTCAATACCATCGAATAGTCAGGTGCTGCTCGCCAAACTGAAAATGGCAAAATATACCAAAAGCCCACGCACCGAAATCCGCTTGCAGCAAGGGCGGGTCGAATCGCGGGTGTCGCCGCTGGTATCGAATAAAGGTCGTTTTGAAGTTAGCTCGCCACTGGCAATCGCCGGTGTGCGCGGCACCCATTTCCGCGTTGGTATCAATGACAATGGCATTGCCAATGAAGTCTTGTCCGGAGGTGTCTCGGTAGGCAAAAAAGAAAAACCGAATGCTTTACTACTCACCCGAGGCAAAGGCAACGTCATTAACGCCAGCGGCGTAGGTAAAGCGCTTGATTTATTGGCAGCGCCTGAAGTAACGGGAAATTTCCGGCTGCAAGAAAAACCGACGGTCCAGTTTAGCGTGACAAAAAATGCCGGTGCGCTAGCCTACCGGGCGCAAATCGCCAGCGATGCGCGCGCCCAGAATATCCTGATGGAAAGTCGCATCACTGGTGATCGTTTCAAATTTGACGGACTTCCCGACGGCAGTTATTTCATTAAAGTGACCGCGATTGATGTCGCCGGCCTCGAAGGCTTGCCAAACATACAAAATTTCACTCTCAAGGCGAGACCTGAACCGCCTTTTGCAATTGAACCAAAAGTAAAATTACGCGCAGAAACGGTTAATTTTGTTTGGACTGAAGCGAGCAATGCGCTGAGCTACCGCTTACAAGTAGCCAATGATGCACAATTCCAGAATCTCGTCATCGATCAGGCTGACATCACCACCAGCCAATACAGCAGCAGTAAATTAAGCACTGGTAACTATTTCTGGCGCTTGGCCAGTATTGTGAAAAAAACCGGTGGAGTAGATCAGGGCCCGTTCGGCGACACCCAGACTTTCAAGCTGCTACCTGCGCAAACCATGACGCCGCTAACCGATACAGGCAGCAATACCCTGTCATTTAACTGGCCTGCCGAACCGGGGCAGAAATTTGTGCTTGAGATCGCGCGCGACCCAGCCTTCGCCGCCATTTACCTGACGCAGCAATTGGATCAGGCGGAAATTAGCATACCGCGTCCGGATGCGGGTTCTTACTTTATCCGTGTTAAGGCAATTGATCCGGATGGTTATGCCGGTGCTTTCTCGGCGACTCAAAAAATTGAGATTTTCTCCCGTTGGGTGAGCGGCAACGGCGAACCTGTCAATTCCGGCAGCGGGACGATACGGCCAAGTTTCTAATCGTTCTCGTGTGCACTTCTGAGAACCATAATGAACACAGAGAAATTTAACCGGGCACCCCGCCAGATCGCGCTACGCGAATGGATCTTGATCAGCTTACTGATACTCTTGCTGACCGGCGGGCTTAGCGCAATCAACGGTTTAGGTCGCCTGGACCAAACCCTGTATGACCGTTTTATGCAGGTCAATACCCATCCGGCGCGCGACGATATCATCATCGTCGCGATTGATGACTACAGTTTGGCGGAGCTGGGGAAATGGCCGTGGCCACGCTTACGCCACGCCGAACTACTGAAACAGTTAAATGCGGCGCAACCGGCCGCGATCGGTCTTGATATCTTATTTTCCGAAACCGAAAATTTCCAGTCCGATGGCCTGCAACATGGGGATCTGAGTCTGGCCAAGGCGATTGCCTCCAGCAATAAGCTAGTCTTGCCGCTGGTATCAGAAAGTGCCGGTAAGGGTTTAAGCCCTGCGCTACCCTTACCGATGTTTGCCAATGCGGCACGCCAATTGGCGCACATCCATCTCGAATTAGACAAAGACGGCGTGGCACGCAGCGTGTTCTTGCAGGAAGGCATGCATGGGCAATGGTGGCCGCATTTTGCGCTGGCAATGCGTGATATCGGCCAACACTCAGCCTCAGCGCGCGAGACTACACTGCCCGGCAGCAGGGCTCCGGCATCCGAACCGACGCTTGCGGGCGCAGCACTGTGGCAGCGCGACTATCAGATGCATATTCCTTATTATGGCAGCAGCGGCCACTTTAGCTCAGTGCCGTATGTCGCGGTACTGCGTGGCGAAGTTCCGCCAGAATTTTTCCGGAATAAATACGTACTGGTAGGCCCTACCGCGACCGGCATGGCAGACTCCTTCAGCACGCCGGTATCGGCCAATGAAGGCGCACTCTCAGGCATAGAAATCAATGCCAATGTGCTCGCCAGCCTGCTCGACCAACGCACCATACGCTTCGCCGCACTCTGGCAAACCATGCTGTTTTGCCTGACACCGGTAGCGCTAGCCTTGCTGGCTTATCTGTTATGCTCGCCGCGCCTGGCCTTAATTGCCACCGCACTACTCGTTTGCAGCGTACTGACCTGCAGTTTCATCGCGCTGCGCCTAGGCTATTGGCTACCGCCGGCGGCCGCCCTGATCGCTTTGATCCTGGCCTATCCCTTATGGAGCTGGCGCCGTCTGGAGGCGGCAATCCGTTATCTGGGAGAAGAATTTATCCTGCTCGATAAGGAGCCGCATCTGCTGCCCGAATTGCATAGCGAAGGCGCAGGAACGCCCGGCCTGCGCCTTCAGGATAAACTGGAACAACGTATCGCCGCCATGCGCACTGCCGCCAGCAGAGTACGGGATTTACGTCAGTTCATCAGCGATAGCCTCAATAGTCTGCCGGACGCCACACTGGTCACCACGGTCGATGGCAATGTCATTCTCTGCAACCCGCCGGCCATGATGTATTTTGCCAGCATCGGCCATCCGAAGATTCAGGATGCGATGTTGCCGTATTTATTTGCCACCATAAGCGCTCCGCAAACCAGCGATGACAATCTCAACACGGCATTTAGCTGGTGGAACCTGCTGGACTTAGCGCACAGCGCCAGTATGTCCAAGGGCATAGAGGTGTCCGACCCCAAGGGTCGTGACTTACTGATCAAAAGCGCACCCTGCTATTCCGCCAACCGGGAATTGAGCGGCTGGATAGTCAGCATCACCGATATTTCGGCGATCCGTTCAGCCGAGCGCAGTCGCGATGAAACCCTGCATTTCATCTCCCACGATATGCGGGCGCCGCAAGCGTCGATACTGGCTCTGCTGGAGTTGCAGCAAGATACCGCGACCGCCTTACCGCCAGCAGAGTTTCTGACGCGCATAGAAAAAGCCTCACGGATCACGCTGGGCCTGGCGGACAACTTCGTTCAACTGGCGAGGGCGGAAGCGCAGGATTACCGGCTGGAGGACATGGATTTCCATGATGTCTTGCTGGACGCCAGCGATGAGATGTGGAGTCTGGCGAGAGAAAAAAATATCCGCATCCATACCGACGTCCCTGAGCGCGACTATCCGGTGCGGATAGACCGTAGCCTGATGACACGGGTGCTGACCAACCTATTGTCGAACGCCATCAAGTACAGTCCGCGCGATACCAGCATCACTTGCACGCTACAGTATGAGGCCGGCATGAGCGAGTCGCATATCCTCTGTAGCATCGCCGATCAGGGTTATGGGATTGCCCGCGCTGACCAGCACAGGCTATTTCAGCGCTTTCAGCGCTTCAAGACCAATGAACAGCCGAAAAATGACGGGGTAGGCTTAGGTATGGTATTTATCAAAAAAGTGATAGATAGACATCACGGGCAGATTAATTTTGTCAGCGTTCCCAATAAAGGCAGCACGTTCACCCTCAAATTACCGGCTTTTCATGTTTAATCGGCCTAAATTTGACCCGTCAGGGTTTGATCTGCCGCAAGTCTTATTTTTTGCTGGGAATTAGTCGCTGGCTACGCGCTATAATGGAGCCCTAAATTTAATATCACGTTTATGCAATTATTAGCCGTTGGCCTTAACCATACGACTGCACCGCTGTCCTTACGCGAAAAAGTCGCCTTCTCACCTGATCAGATTGGTCAGGCGGTTGTCGCTGCGCGCTCGTGGTTTGCCCGCGACGAGTCTGGCAGCAAGAATAGTTTTGGCCCTGAAGCGGCAATTTTATCTACCTGCAACCGCACTGAACTGTATGCGGTCAGCGGCGTAGAAAACTCTATAGACGCTACCGCACACTTTTTGGCCGACTTTCACAAGTTGCCTTATTCCGAACTCAGGCATCACCTGTACACACTGCCGCAAGACAATGCAGTACGCCACGCGTTCCGCGTCGCCTCGGGTCTCGATTCCATGGTACTGGGCGAACCGCAGATTCTCGGGCAGATGAAAGATGCTGTCCGCCAGGCCGATGCCGCCGGTGGCCTCGGTACTTATCTGCACCAGTTATTCCAGCGTACCTTCGCAGTCGCCAAGGAAGTGCGCAGCACTACCGAAATTGGTGCGCATAGTGTTTCCATGGCCGCTGCTGCGGTGCGTTTATCGCAACGTATTTTTGACAAAATTTCCGATCAGCATGTCTTGTTTATCGGCGCCGGCGAAATGATAGAGCTGTGCGCGACCCATTTTGCCGCACAAAAACCGAAAAGCCTGACCATCGCCAACCGCACCATGGAACGCGGCGAAGCGCTGGCGCACCGCTTCGACGGTCGCGCAATCCGCCTGGCAGAGTTACCGCAATGCCTGCACCAGTTTGACATCATCGTTTCCTGTACTGCCTCTTCCCTGCCGATTATTGGATTAGGATTGGTAGAGCGCGCCGTCAAAGCGCGTCGTCACCGTCCTATTTTCATGGTTGATCTGGCGGTACCGCGTGATATCGAACCGGAAGTCGCACAACTCGGAGACGTCTATCTGTACACCGTTGATGATCTGGGCAGCGTCGTACAAACCGGCCTGGAAAACCGCCAGGCCGCAGTGGCGCAAGCCGAAGTGATTATCGAAAACCGCGTGCAGTCTTTCATGCATTGGGTCGATGGTCGCATCGTGGTGCCGGTAATCCAGGACTTGCACGAAAACAGCGAAGTCATGCGCCTGCTGGAACTGGAACGCGCACGCAAGATGCTGGCACGCGGCGAAGATATCGACGTGGTACTCGAAGCCCTGTCCAAAGGTATCACCGCGAAATTCCTGCACGGCCCGCAACAGGCTTTGCATCAGGCGACTGGTGACGAACGCGCCCGTCTGGCGACTTTATTGCCGCAACTATTCCGCACCAAGCGTTAGCTGGCAACACCATGGCCGCGGCAAACTGTCTGCGGCATCATTGCGGCCAATAATCGGCCCGTCAGCAACATCCATTCTCCTAATTCAGACGCCGGGCAACCTGGCGCAATTCATTTTACATACGGGTAACACCATGAAACCATCTATGCTTTCAAAACTCGACCAATTGGCGGAACGCCTGGTCGAAGTCGGTCAACTGCTGATGCAAGAAGACGTCACCAAGGACATGGACAATTATCGCAAACTGACCCGCGAAAATGCCGAACTCGAACCCCTGGTAGCCTTGTACCAGAATTACCAGCAAGCCCAGACCGATATCATTTCGGCGCAAGAGATGCTGGCCGATCCGGAAATGAAAGAGTTCGCGCAAGAAGAAATCAACGACGCCAAACAGCGCATGGAAGAGTTGCAAGTCGATCTGCAAAAAATGCTGTTGCCGAAAGACCCTAACGACGAACGCAATATATTGTTAGAGATCCGTGCCGGAACGGGAGGAGATGAAGCCGCCTTGTTTGCCGGCGATCTGCTGCGCATGTACACCCGCTTTGCCGAACGTAACCGCTGGCAGATAGAAATGATGTCCGAATCACCTTCCGAACTGGGCGGTTACAAGGAAGTAATCGTGCGTATCGCCGGTTCCGGCGCATACTCGAAACTGAAATTTGAATCGGGCGGCCATCGCGTACAGCGCGTGCCGACTACCGAAACCCAGGGTCGCATCCACACTTCCGCCTGTACCGTCGCGGTAATGCCGGAAGCCGATGAATTGGCCGACGTCACCATCAATAACTCGGATTTGCGTATCGATACTTTCCGCGCCTCCGGTGCCGGTGGTCAGCATATTAACAAAACCGACTCTGCGGTACGCCTGACCCATCTCCCTACCGGCATCGTGGTTGAATGTCAGGATGGCCGCAGTCAGCATCAGAATAAGGCGCAAGCCATGCGCGTGCTGGCGACCCGCATCATGGACGGTCAACTACGCGAGAAGCAAGCCAAGGAAGCCGCTACCCGCAAGAGCCTGATCGGCTCGGGCGACCGCAGCGAACGCATACGCACCTACAATTTCCCGCAAGGTCGCATGACCGATCACCGCATCAACCTGACTTTGTATAAGCTCGATTTCATCATGGATGGTGAACTGAGCGACCTGACGAATGCCTTGGTAGCCGAACATCAGGCCGAATTGCTGGCCGATCTGGCTGACGACGGTAATTAATAAATTTAAATGGATGGGGAGTATATTTTTGATGCGCCCTGTCACGCTTTAAATACGGGCGGCGTACGCATAAGTATCGATATACGGGGGGTCAGTATGCAAATAGTGGGAGATATTTTGCAGAGCGCCCCCAAATACCTGAAAAGCTTACAGAACCAAAAACGTTTTCTAGTATCATAGACAAGATAGCCGCTGCTTGCGCCGCATGGTCCTAAGTTCCTGATTTCACCACACCGGTAACTTAAGTTGAACCGCACTAGCAGCGCAGCCCCCTATTTTTTACTGAATCGACATGAATCGCACAAAAATTGCCCTGATCGCCACCGCCCTAAGTTGCCTGTTACTCCTGATCATTGCGCTATATCTGCAACTGGTTGAGAAAATGCTGCCCTGTCCGCTATGCGTCATGCAACGCTATGCGTTTGCGGCGATAGGCTTAAGCTGCCTGATTGCACTGGCACTACCCAGAGCGATACGCCGTATCGGCTTTGCGCTGGGCTTTGCGTCTGCGCTATTCGGTATCGGTAGCGCCGGCTACCACTTGTGGGTACTCGCTAACCCTGCG
This sequence comes from Undibacterium piscinae, assembly GCA_003970805.2. Lineage (GTDB taxonomy): Bacteria > Pseudomonadota > Gammaproteobacteria > Burkholderiales > Burkholderiaceae_D > Undibacterium > Undibacterium piscinae. Next base: position 3,295,727 of record CP051152.1, on the reverse strand, counting down.
GTGTCCTGCGGTATAGATCCGCTGGAAACCGGCTTAAACAAACTGTTTTTATCTGAAATATTGCCAACCCTATTCAAGGCCGATGGCCTGTGCGATACGCCTTATCCGCCTATCCTCGGCCTGTCGATACCGGCTTGGGCGATGATCTGGTTTCTGACTTTTGCGCTGGTACTCGGTGTGCTCTTATTCGCCAAAAAGAAGGCGCGTGAATTGTTCGGCAAAGGGCATTAATGCCTAACATGTCAAACTGGCTGCAGGCAGGCGCAACGATTGCACAATGCCAATCGGGCGCGCCGCTGGAACTGCTAGAGACCCGCATGCTCTTGATGCACGCACTGGGTTTAAGCCGGGTGCAATTGATTACCCAATCCGAAACTTCCCTAAGCGAACCACAGGCGCAACAGCTCAACGCACTGATAGCACGCCGCGTGCAGGGCGAACCTATGGCCTACATCCTAGGTGAACGCGAATTTTTTGGCCTGAATTTTTATGTCACGCCCGATGTGCTGATCCCGCGCCCCGATACTGAGCTTCTGGTAGAACTGGCGCTGCACTATGCGCCCAAAGCCAGCCGACTACTCGATCTCGGTACCGGTTCAGGCGCGATCGCCGTCAGCGTGGCGCAGCAAAGACCTGATCTGAAAGTAACGGCACTAGATATCAGCCCGGCCGCGCTGGCCATTGCGACCAAAAATGCGGCGCGCCACTTGCCGCCGGATAGCTTGGAATTACTCCAGAGCGACTGGTATGGCGCACTCACTGGGCAAACCCGTTTTGCCACCATCGTCAGTAATCCACCCTACATCGTCAAGGATGACCAGCATTTAAGCCAGGGCGACCTGCGCTTTGAACCTATCGATGCGCTGACCGATCATGCCGACGGTTTATCGGCCTACCGTCGCTTTGCCATCTGTCTGAACGGGGGCATGTTGAACAGCATTCCCTTTGTTCTGCTGTATATCGAATCGTTTCAGTTACCGAGTTCTGCCCTGCATCAATTTATCATGTTAAGTGAGGCACATCTTTCCTGACATGGAAGACTGGCGCCCTTGGATGACTACTCACCGCAATCGCACAGATTGCGTATCATCTGCCACTTGTTTTTAATTTCTCTTTGAATATTTTTATGCTGCCTTCGATAGAACAACGTCTTGCCCTAGAACTTGCCGCCAAACCGGCGCAAGTAGCCGCCGCCATCGCCTTACTCGATGAGGGTGCGACGGTGCCGTTTATTTCGCGCTATCGTAAAGAAGCGACCGGTGGTCTGGATGATATCCAGCTACGCTTGCTGGAAGAGCGGTTGCGCTACCTGCGCGAACTCGAAGTACGCCGTGCCGCCATCATCAGCTCTATCGAAGAGCAAAATAAGATGACGCCAGCCTTGCTCGACGCCATCACGCATGCCGAAGACAAGACCCGCCTGGAAGATCTGTACCTACCCTACAAACAGAAGCGCCGCACCAAGGCGCAGATCGCGCTGGAAGCAGGTCTTTTACCACTGGCCGATGGCTTGCTGGCCGATCCTATGCTGAACCCGGAAGAACAGGCTGCCTTATACCTGAAACCTGCCTTCAGCACCGATAACGGCGATAACCCAGGCGTACCTGACACCAAGGCGGCGCTCGATGGCGCGCGCCAGATCCTGATGGAACGCTTTGCCGAAGACGCAACGCTATTGCAATCGCTACGCGAATACCTGCTCGATCACGGCATCGTCGAATCCATCGTGGTACCGGGCAAGGAAGAAGCCGGCGCCAAGTTCAGCGACTATTTCGCGTACTCCGAAACGCTGGGTACGATTCCTTCGCATCGCGCTTTGGCAATCTTCCGCGGCCGGCGCGAAGAAATGCTGACAGTTAATCTGCGCCTCGATACCGAAGAAGAAAAACCAAAATGGGATGCACCTTTAAATCCATGCGAAGGCCGGATCGCCGCACGTTTTGGCGTCAAGAATACCGGTCGCCCAGCCGACAAGTGGCTGGCCGACACGGTCCGCTGGAGCTGGCGCGTCAAAGTCTTCATGCACCTCGACACTGAACTGATGAGTAATCTGCGCGAAAAGGCAGAACTCGAAGCGATCAACGTGTTTGCACTGAATCTGAAAGCCCTGTTGCTGGCAGCACCGGCCGGCCCGCGCGCTACCATGGGTCTCGATCCTGGCCTGCGCACCGGTTGCAAGGTGGCGGTGGTGGATGCCACCGGCAAGGTGGTCGATTACACCACGATTTACCCGCACCAGCCGCGCAATGACTGGGATGGCTCGCTGCATGTGTTGGCGCAATTGGCGGCCAAGCATAATGTCGCGTTAATCTCTATCGGCAACGGCACCGCTTCGCGCGAGACCGATAAGCTGGCACAAGATCTCATCAAGATGCGCCCCGAACTTAAGCTCACCAAGATCGTGGTTTCGGAAGCCGGTGCCTCGGTATATTCCGCCTCAGAATTTGCCTCCAAAGAATTGCCTGATCTGGATGTGACGATACGCGGCGCGGTCTCCATCGCCCGCCGCCTGCAAGATCCGCTGGCCGAACTGGTGAAAATCGATCCTAAGTCTATCGGCGTCGGCCAATATCAGCACGATGTCGGCCAATCACAGCTGGCGCGCTCGCTCGATGCGGTGGTCGAAGATTGCGTGAATGCCGTCGGGGTTGACGTCAATACGGCTTCCGCGCCTTTGCTGGCACGGGTCTCCGGCCTTTCCTCGAGCGTCGCGCAAAGCATCGTCAATTATCGCGATGCAAAGGGCATGTTCACTTCGCGTGCCGATCTGCGTTCGGTACCACGGCTCGGTGACAAGACTTTTGAGCAAGCTGCAGGTTTCTTGCGCGTCATGAAGGGCAGCAATCCGCTCGATGCGTCGGCAGTCCATCCTGAATCGTATCCGCTGGTAGAAAAAATCCTGGCCGACATCAAAAAAGATGTGGCCAGCATCATCGGTGACGAGCGCCTGTTGAAATCGCTGAGCCCGGCCAAATACGCTGATGAGAAATTCGGCATTCCGACTATCAGCGATATTCTCAAGGAGCTGGAAAAACCAGGCCGCGATCCGCGCCCTGAATTTACCACTGCCACCTTCAAGGATGGTGTCGAAGAAATCCGCGATCTGCGTCCCGACATGATTTTGGAAGGCGTGGTCACCAACGTCGCCGCTTTCGGTGCCTTTGTCGATATCGGCGTACATCAGGATGGTCTGGTGCATATCTCGGCCTTATCCAACACCTTCGTCAAAGACCCGCACACGGTGGTCAAAGCCGGCCAGGTCGTGAAAGTAAAAGTGCTGGAAGTGGACGAGAAGCGCAAGCGTATCGCCCTCACCATGCGCCTTACCGATAGCGCGCCGCAACCAGGCAGCCAGCCTGAGCAGCGCGCCAATCGCGACGATACGAAACGCCTGAATCAGCACAATGCCCAGCAAAACCGGCAAAGCTCCACTCCGGCCCCTAGCAATAATGCGATGGCATCGGCCTTCGCCAAGCTGCGCTCCTGATGTAGGTCAAGCTTATTCAAATTCAGAATTCGCCAGACAGAGCTAAGAAGAATCATATACTCCCCCTATTTTATTAAAAAATAGGCCTGTTACGCAGAGAAAACCTGCGCAATGGGAAAATACATAGGGGGAGTATATTCATAATTTCAGATAGGAATTCACTGGGACGGCGCATGAGCGTTTTCCCAGTTTCCATTATAATGACGCCATACAACCACTGAGGAATTACCATGAGCGACGTACAAAGCTGGATCAAAGAAACTGTTACCACTAACCCTGTAGTGCTGTTCATGAAAGGCACTGCGCAATTCCCACAGTGCGGTTTTTCTGGCCGTGCCATACAAATCATCAAAAGCTGTGGCGTAGAAAACCTGGTCACCATTAACGTGCTGGAAGACGCAGCCGTACGCCAGGGCATCAAGGATTTCGCTAACTGGCCAACTATCCCTCAGTTGTATGTCAACGGCGAATTCATAGGCGGTTCTGACATCATGAACGAAATGTTTGAAAGCGGCGAACTGCAAACTTTGCTCAAAGCCTAATTAAGTATGAGCGCAGCGCATGCACCCCGTAAGCTGATCGTCGCCATCACCGGCGCGACCGGCGTCATCTACGGAGTGCGTCTGCTGCAAGCACTGCGTGAATTGCCTGATGTACAGAGTCACCTGCTGATTTCAGAAGCGGGCGTACTTAATCTTCACCAAGAATTAGACTTCAATCGCAAGGATGTCGAAGCCTTAGCCGATGTAGTCCACAATGTGCGTGATGTCGGCGCCAGCATCGCCAGCGGCTCGTTTCAGTCGGACGGCATGATCATCGCACCGTGCTCGATGAAAACCCTGGCGGCAGTCGCCAACGGCTTATCCGACAATCTGATCACGCGCGCCGCCGATGTCGTCTTGAAAGAGCGCCGCCGCCTGGTACTAATGGTGAGGGAAACCCCGTTCAACCTGGCGCATCTGCGCAATATGACGTCCGTCACAGAAATGGGCGGCATCATCTTCCCCCCTCTTCCCGGCTTTTATCACAAGCCAGAATCCATACAAGAAATGGTCGACCATACGGTAGGCCGTGTACTAGACCTGTTCGCCCTGCCACATCACCTGACGCCGCGCTGGAATGGCTTGAAGGACTCCTGAGTTTTTACCGTCGACTTTAACGCAAGCTCATACTCCCGTGAGGCAGAGCGATGAAACTAAGCCAGAGACTTTATCGGCACCAGGAAATACGAAAACTTAAAGACAGTCTTGAGCGGGATAGTTTTCGACGTGTGCAGATGTTGCATCTGTGTTGATTTGCATTTAAAACTGAGCCACCTGACGCTCCGTATCCCAGCCCGCCGCACGCAGGCTGTTCCAGCCATGAGCCTGGTTCAACTCACCGGCATACAGGCCTGAACTCTTTTTAGGATAGACCATCCACAGAATCGCATCGCCTTCTGCCTGCAGCAGGATGGCGCTCAGTGTCTGCTCCAGTCAATGCCGGGTCGCTGCGAATACGATGAAAAACTGCGCGGGCTGCAGCACGCCCACTTGCAATATGCAGGGATGGCTGGCAGGTAAGTCCAGCAGCGCCAACTGGTCCGCATCTGCACGCAGAATCACTGTCGGCGCCTGCTGTTTCCAGTTGAGTTTATTCAGTAGAGTAAGCATGCCTGTCCTTCTTTGCGAACGATGTCAGCACTACAGTGCCATAACACGAAAAAAAAAAAACCAGCCCGTGAGTGAACTGACCCCATTAAGTTGGACAGATTAATTGCTTAGGTTACCAAGGGCTGGGTTCTGTATTGCACAGGGCTCAGCCCTTTTAGTTTCATCTTAATGCGATCGTAATTATAGTAGTGAATATACTTTGCCAGCCCTTTTTGAAGCTCATCAATGCTTTTAAATTTGTCGAGGTAAAAATACTCAGACTTCAGCACTGCAAAAAAGCTTTCCATCGCTGCATTGTCGAGACAGTTTCCTTTGCGTGACATGCTCTGTGTGACTTGATTTTTCCCGAGTAGCCGTTGGTAGGCGGGCATTCGATATTGCCACCCCTGATCCGAATGCAAGACTGGCTTTTCGCCTGGCTTTAATTTGACCAACGCTTTCTTGAGCATGTTGCTCACCATTTCAAACACCGGGCGTCTGGACGTCTCATAGGCAATAATTTCGCCATTGTACAAATCCAATACCGGGGAGAGATACAACTTTTCTCTGGCAACATTAAATTCCGTCACATCCGTTACCCACTTCTGATTCGGCTCTTGTGCCTCGAACTGACGTTGTAAAATATTGGGCGCAGCACAGCCCACGTCGCCCTTGTAGGAACGGTATTTTTTGATTCTGACCAGTGACTTGAGTCCGAGCGACGTCATCAATCTCTGCACTGTCTTGTGGTTTACAAGCGTACCCATTTTCTGGATGGTCGCGGTGATGCGCCTATAACCATAACGCCCCTTATGGCGTGCGTAAATGCTGCGGATGCGGCCCTTCAAATCCGCATATTTATCTGCTGCCAGCAAGGCTTTCTGTTGATAGTAAAACGTACTGCGTGCCAGACCGGCAAGTTTGAGCAAGCCGGCTATCGGGTACTGCTGCCTTAGTTCTTGCACTACTTGCGCTTGTTGCGCGGTGTTGTCTGTGCTTGTTGCTGAACTAAGGCTTTTAACTTTTTTAGGTAGGCATTCTCCATGCGCAGATAAGCCACTTCCGCCAGCAATTCTTCGTGGCTGCGGCTTTCATCTTCTTTGGCGTGCGGTGCTTTTGGTGTTGGTGGGGCTGACATGTTTTTAGGGCGTCCTCGGGTGCGTGGAGTTAAGGCGTCGATACCACCGCTATGATAACTGCGTTCCCAGACTCCGAGGCAACCTGGGCTGCGGATATCAAACACGAGTGCGGTTTCTGCATAGGAGAGCTGCTGATCCCACATGTGTTGCAATACCGAGAGCCTGAACTCCAGGTTGTAATGGCTGAACTTCTTTCCGAGACCTTCAGCGCCGTAGTGCTCGTAGCGCTTTACCCAGCGACGCACTATCGACCCATTAATACAGTAATGCTGCCCGATGGCGTTGAAGCTGGTCGACTTGTTGAGATACCGTTTAACGACGCCTAATTTAAACTGCTTCGTGTACTTACTCATAAAAACACCCCAAAAGTTAGGACTGGTGTCCAACTTTTGGGGTGCAGTTCAGAGCTGGTGTTTTTTTTTGCTTTGCTGCCTCAGAACCCGAGTCGAAAATCCACCCGGAAGCTGTTGGCACGATAGGTGTGGGCCCCCATAGAACCCAGCCAGCTGAAGTTGGTCGTTATGCCACGGCGCGACATCACATTCAGCCCCAGACCAACAGACTGTATGTCTTCCGGCAAACCGACTACCAGTACATTGTAGTTGGTACTACCTGCACCAAGATCCGTGTAATACATAGACTGGTTCATTTCGCCGCTGGTACGGTGACGCCATTGCAGTTTCAGTGATGGTGTTACCTGCCCAAAGTCCAAGTAGAAATCTTTGGCGAAGTGCAGACCACCGGTAAATGCCGTCGTCACACTGCTGTTGTTATTCAGTGTCAGTGCCAGCACGCTGCCGCGTTCTGTGTACGCATCCAGTTTGGTATGCAATACATCGAAGCGTCCGAATGGTTGGATATGCAGATCTTTATCGACCTTCAGATCACGGGTCAGCGTCAGCGACATGAAACTGACCTGTCCGGTACGCTCACCAGCCAACAACTGACTATTCACGTCATCCCAGCGGTGATTATCGTAATTGACCTTACCGATACCACCCATACCATCAATAAACCATTCCTTCTCCGGTTTATACGTTCCGTACAACATACCCGACCATTGTTTGGATTTACTTTCACTGCCAAAGTTATCCATGGTGGCCTTATCGCGGGCATAGCCAACGGACAGACCAACGATCAGTTTCGGACTCCACATCATATCCATACCGATAGTCAGACCCGAGCTGGAGAACTTGGTACGGCTGCCATCTGGGGCATCGATACCGCCAAAGTCGATATTCCCCGCAGTCCACATGCCGACCGGTTTACCTGCGATCTGAAACCACTCGTCATTCTTAGGCGCTTCTTCCTCCTCACTGTCCATCAGTCTATGCGCGGCTTCATCTTTGGCAAACGGTGCCTTGGCCTGACGTACATCGTCCGGATTGAGGCGATACAGATCGTTGCCGAAGCTGTCTTTACTCGCAGTCAGGTTTTCAGAGATCTTGTTGGCTGCCATGCGGAACATATCCAGACCTGGTGCATTAAAGTTGATACCAAAACGATTCTTGATCGAAAAGTCATGGTGCAGAACCTGAACGTGGCTGTAAATATTCGTCATCTGTGCCTGAGTGAAGCGCTGACTGATATTTGCTGCCGCGACCACCGTGTTTTTCACCACTGAGTCAACTGTTGGGTCAGGACGCTTACCCACCGTCACCGTAATGCCTACACTATTACCTGGCGCAGTAAACGCATCACCCGAATACACCGCAGTAATGGTATGAACACCAATGGCCAGGTTTTTCGCGACCAGCAAGGCCGAACCATTCGTCAGTGTGACCGTTGCCAGGTTCACCGTTCCATCCATAAAACTGATGGTACCAGTAGCGGCAGCCGGTGTAACCGCTGCCGTCAGTGTGACTGGCACCCCATCCAATACCTGAAACTGCGTAGTACCAATCGTTACGCTGGCTGCGGTCAGATTCTGAATCTGTATCGTTATGCTGGCTGAGACCGCACTGAAATTCGCATCAGCGTCTTTGGTCGCAGTCACCACACAATTACCTGCTGTGCTGCCAGCCGACAGGACATTGCCGGACAAACTGCAGGCACCGGAGCTGACGGCGAAACTGATTGCACCGTTGCCAGAACCACCGGATGCAGTCAGCGTAGCTTTACCTGTGACTTTGAAAATCGCCAGTTTGTCTGCTGTCAATGTAAGTGCAGCTTGCACATTTTTACCAACCGTCAGGCTATAACTGGCCACAGCCTGGGCATTGATGCCGGTAACAGCAACTTGTGTCGCAGTGATCACGACGCTGCCGCCCGCAACCGGTGTTACTTTACCGCTTGCATCGACGGTCGCTACAGCTGCATTGCTGCTGCTGTAGCTGATCGCACCGTAGCTGCCACCGCTAAGGCTTGAGCTCACGGCATTGTTCAGGCTATTACCTAAAGTGATTTGCAAAGGACCGGCCTGAGTGAAATTCAGCATTGGTACAGGCGTAGAACCCACCGTGAAAGAACGGCTGACCTGAGTTGCAGCTGCGAAGCTTGCATTACCACTTTGATCTGCATTGATCGTACAAGTACCCGCTGCGATCAGATTTACGCTGGAGCCTGTCACTGTACAAACCGGCAAAGTCACAGAACTAAAGCTGACCGGCAAACCGGAACTGGCCATTGCCGTCACATTCACCACGCCACCCACGACGCCAGTTACCGGTGCGGTGAAGCTGATCGTCTGGCTAGCTTTAGGTGTGATCGCGCCGGATGCAGCCGATGCACTGCTGTTACCTGCGCTGTTGGTCGCTTTTACGGTGAAGGTATACGCTGTACCGTTAGTCAGCCCCGTCACATTGATCGGACTCGCTGCACCGCTGAAGGTCGCACCTGTCTCCACCACTGTTACGATATAGCCGGTAATTACTGCACCACCATTTGAGGCCGGCGCAGTAAATGCTACGCTGGCAGAAGTATTGCCCACGGTTGCAGTTGCGCCAGTTGGTGCACCCGGTACCACGGCGGCAATCGCAAACGTCTGTTGTACCTGGGTTGCAGCGCCGTAGGCGGCATCACCAGCCTGATTGGCATTGATGGTACAAGTGCCAGCCGTGACCAGCGTCAGTGTTGTGCCACTGACGGTACACACACCGGTCGTAGCGCTGGTAAAAGTCACCGGTAAAGTCGAGCTGGCGCTAGCACTCAGCGTCGGTGTCGTACCAAAGTTCTGGCTCCCAGGATTGTTAAAAGTAATGGTCTGTACGACTTGCGGTGTCACTGCGGCTGATGCACTTGATGCCGTGCCGGTACCGGCGCTGTTAGTCGCTTTAACGGTGAAGGTATACGCTGTACCGTTAGTCAGCCCCGTCACATTGATCGGACTCGCTGCACCGCTGAAGGTCGCGCCCCCCGGACTCACGGTGACGGTATAGCCGGTGATGGCTGCGCCACCGATAAATGCCGGAGCGGTGAATGTGACCGTTGCTGATGTATTTCCTGCCGTTGCACTGGCAGCTGTTGGTACGCCCGGTACCACGGCGGCAATCGCAAACGTCTGCTGTACCTGGGTTGCAGCACCGTAGGCGGCATCACCAGCCTGATTGGCATTAATGGTACAAGTGCCAGCCGTGACCAGCGTCAGTGTTGTGCCACTGACGGTACACACACCGGTCGTAGCGCTGGTAAAAGTCACCGGCAAAGTCGAGCTGGCGCTAGCACTCAGCGTCGGCGTGGTACCAAAGTTCTGGCTGCCTGGATTATTGAAGGTAATGGTCTGCGCTGCCCTGGGTGTCACTGCCGTCGATGCGCCCGAGGCTGTACCGGTACCCGCGCTGTTGGTTGCCTTCACCGTAAACGTATACGCAGTACCGTTCGTCAGGCCCGTCACACTGATAGGGCTGCTGGCACCACCAAAGGTCGCGCCAGTCTCTACCACGGTCACGGTATAACCGGTGATCGCAGAACCGCCATTCGACGCCGGTACTGTAAAGCTCACGCTGGCGGTAGTATCACCCGCTGTCGCCGTTGGCGCAGCCGGTGCACCCGGTACGATGGCGTTGACAGTAAAGGTTTGCTGTACCTGCGTTGCTGCATAAATAGTGCTATTACCTGCCTGATTCGCATTGATCGTACAGTTACCTGCTGTCACGAAAGTCAGGGTGCTGCCGCTGACAGTACACACGCCAGTGGTAGCGCTGGTAAAAGTCACCGGCAAAGTCGAGCTGGCGCTGGCACTCAGCGTCGGTGAGGTACCAAAGTTCTGGCTGCCTGGATTATTGAAGGTAATGGTCTGTGCTGTCTTTGGTGTCACTGCCGTCGATGCGGCCGAGGCTGTACCGGTACCCGCGACATTGGTTGCCTTGGCTGTAAACGTATACGCAGTACCGTTGGTCAGACCCGTCACACTGATCGGGCTGCTGGCACCAACAAAGGTCGCTCCAGTCTCTACCACGGTCACGGTGTAACCGGTAATCGCTGAACCACCGTTAGAAGCAGGTGCCGTAAAGCTGACGCTGGCGGTGGTACTCCCCGCGGTCGCGCTCACGGCGCTTGGCGCGCCCGGTACCGTTCTTGGGGTCACAGCTGACGATGCAGTCGACGCGACACTATCTCCTGCCGAATTGGTCGCCTTAACGGTAAATGTGTACGCAGTACCGTTAATCAGACCCGTTACATTAATCGGGCTGGATGCCCCTGTTGCTGTTGCACCGCCAGGGCTGGCGGTTACCGTATAGCCGGTGATGGCCGCACCGCCGTTCGAACCTGGGGCAGTGAAGCTGACTGAGGCCGATGCATTACCCGGCGTTGCACTCACACTGGTTGGTGCGCCTGGAACCGTGACAGCGCCAGTCACATGTAAGGTTAAAGTAACCTGACCAAACTCTGCCGTAAATTGATCCTGATAGTAAATGACCACTGTATCGTCACCGGTATACCCGATGCTTGGAGGGGTATAGATAAAACCGTTGTAGTTGATGGTCATCGCGTTATTCGGAAGAAAGGTCCCTCCGGCATTCGTACCAATTGCACCGGTATTCCCATTTGAATCGGTGAATACGCCCCCGCCCGATCCCATCCCGTGCACGCCCGGATCGCAATTCGTTAAATCTTGATTCGTATAATTGTATGTATAACTGGCGGCACCGGTATTGGTGATGTTGATGGTACAAGAAGCTGGTGGAGCTGCTGCATAAGCTAAGCTTGAACCAGCCATGCTGAACAGCATAAGCAATGTGAGCCAGACTGCTTTCATGTGTGTCCTGGTATCTGTCAACGATCTCCATCCTGAAGATCTGGACAGGGAATGCAAGAAAATTTGCGTGAACAGAACGAAGAGTTTTGGGGTTGAGGCGACTGCTTGCATTTGCATTCTCCGGAGAATTGGGTGGCAAAAAACGCCGTGGCCAGGTAAGGCTTGGGCTGTGCCAGATAAAGCGGATTAAAATTACGCCGGCATATTACATTTATTTGCAATTGCAGAATAGAAATTTCCCAAAATAAATTGTTTTTTCGTCAAAAAAGAGACGCTTCAGAATTTTCACTTGAACTCACACACTTTTTAATAGCAAAAAAACTCAAATCGGAGTTCCATGTATTTTTAGCAGCTTATTTTATAAACGGAGCTTGAAAATTCGGAGGATATGTGGAGTCATTTCTTGGTGAAATCAGGATGAGTGCTTTCCCATTTGCACCAGACGGTTGGTCTTTGTGTGACGGCTCTTTATTACAAATTTCCCAGAACGGAGCGCTATATAGTCTGCTGGGTACTAAATTTGGAGGAGATGGTTCTAAGACCTTCGGACTACCCGATTTACGCGGACGTACCATGGCGGGGCAATTGGGAGGCTACGACATAGGCACTAAGGGTCGAGCAGAGTCGGTCACACTTACTAGCAAGAACATGCCACCTCACTATCATTTGCTTTGTGTCTCGGACGCGCCGGCCAATGCCGCCAATGTAGGTATGAATGCAAACCGCGTTCTGGCTGCCAGCAATATCTATAGTCCCTCGACCCCGAATCGCTCGGCAGCGGGGAAAAAAACTGTACGCGAAGCCAGATAACTCCACCCCCCTGCAGTCCAGTGCCTGTACACCCTTTGGCGGGGGGGGGGCGCTCATAACAATATGCAAGCTTTCATAGTGATCAATTTCTTGATTTCCACTAAAGGTTGGTATCCAGCACACGATTAAGGAGTTGAACATGTCAGACTGATATGCAGGTGAAATCCGGATTTGTGCCGGGAATTACGCTCCGGTGGGTTGGGAATTCCGCGATGGGCGATCAATGCAGATTACTAACTTAGAAATACTTTATGCGCTGATAGGTGTTACCTATGGCGGGGATGGTGTGACTACCGTCAAACTCCCGAATCGGAATCAAACCTTGCAGATAGGGCAAGGGCTAGGTGTGGGTCTGACCAATCGCACGATGTGCAAGCGCTTGGGCGAAGCAGATAGTGTCCGATTATCTCGAGTGTAAGGAGTGGCTTAGGGCGCGCGGTTTGATGTGTAAGGCACATTTAATGTAAGCTCGCCACGCCAGCGCCCCGCGCATAGTTTCACCGATTTATGTCCCATGTCACTTCCAGCGAACTAACTACTTCGGGCTAGTTACGACTCCCACCTAATACGAACTTAGCCTTTCCGAGTTTTATATTAATCAAATCGGGTTACATGGAGATGAAAAGTAAACTGACAAAACAAAAGGGTAACAGACAGAAGTCTGTTACCCTTTGATTTTACTGCTTATTCTTGGTGCCGACTGCCGGAATCGAACTGGCCACCTGATGATTACAAGTCAACTGCTCTACCAAATGAGCTAAGTCGGCAAAACTCTTAATCAACACCACTTAATTTCTTATGCTGCGTTGAAGATCAGTATTATAGACTACTTTATGATTTTCAGTGTAGGTTTTTCAAACTTTTTTTGCGGCTCGCTGCTTGGCTTGGTATCCGCATCGATCTCACTTGGCTCTACCCGGCTTACCGCAGCTAAACCTATGCTGGGTTTGGCCAATTCCGGCGCGACGGGAGTAACTTCCTCAAGCGGCTCTTCAGTATCAACCTCAAACGCCATCCCCTCACCATTTTCACTGGCATAGACGGCACGGACATTTTCTACCGGTACATAGATCTCTCTTGAGACACCGCCAAAGCGCGCATTAAATGCCACGGCAACATTATCCATTTTAAGGCCGCTGGTGGCACCAAAACTGATATTCAGGACAATTTCACCGTTGCGCACAAATTCCATGGGAACACGTGTTGCACCGGATACTTTGACGGCAAGATAAGGCGTAAAACCATTATCGGTACACCATTCGTAAATGGCGCGCATGAAATACGGTTTTGTGGAGCTGGCAGACATAAGCGAATAATTTCTTGTATTGTTTTTGAAGAATAGACCCTGCGCTCAAAAACAACAAGGCTGACAAAAGGTAAGTGTCAGCCTTGTTATGGAGCGCTTTACAGCTAATTAACGGCGCATCACTTTTTCTGAAGGCGTCAGTGCTTCGATATATGCCGGACGAGAGAAGATACGTTCCGCATATTTCATCAGTGGAGCAGCAGTTTTCGACAATTCGATGCCGTAATGGTCGAGACGCCACAGCAAAGGAGCGACAGCAACATCAAGCATGGAAAATTCATCGCCCAGCATATATTTATTCTTGACGAATAAAGGTGCCAGTTGAGTCAGGCGATCACGAATCTCAGCTCTTGCCTTATCCAGTACTTTTGAAGAAGCCGTAGACTTTTCATTTTCCAGTGTATGCACGTGAACGAACAATTCTTTTTCAAAATTGAACAACATCAAGCGTGCGCGGGCGCGCTGCAGCGGATCGGCCGGCATCAATTGCGGATGCGGAAAACGCTCGTCTATGTATTCGTTGATGATGTTTGATTCATACAAAATCAATTCACGTTCAACCAGAATAGGCACCTGACCGTAAGGGTTCATGGTGGAGATATCTTCCGGCTTATTGAACAAATCGACATCGCGGATTTCAAAATCCATGCCTTTTTCAAACAAAACCAGACGGCAGCGTTGCGAAAATGGGCAAGTTGTGCCCGAGTAGAGAACCATCATTTTATAGTTCCTTAAAAACGATTAGGGTGAGGCGCCTATTTTGCGCACCTCACCCTGGGATGACACATCCGCCAAGCAATACGGCGGACGACTAAATTACTTCAAAGCTTACTTCACTTCTTTCCAGTAGGATGCGTTCAGACGCCATGCCAAAAAGCTCAGCAAGGACAAGAACAGCAATACTACTACGCCCAAACGCTTACGCGTATTTTGCGCTGGTTCGCCCATCCATTGCAGGTAGGCAACCAGATCAGTTACGGCGCTATCGTACTCGGCAGCCGCCATTTTACCGTCGCTGACTTTTTCAAAGCCGGTAAATGTATGTACGACTTTAGTTGCATCATGCGGATCTTTTTCTTCTGTAAACTTAGCAGTACGCACACCTTGCAATTCCCACAAGGCATGAGGCATACCAACATCAGGGAAAACCATATTATTCCAACCTGTCGGACGATTATCATCTTTGTAGAATGTACGCAGATAAGTATAAAGCCAATCCGCGCCAGAGCCTGCGCTAGAAGCTTTGGCACGTGCAATCACTGACAAATCAGGAGGTACCGCGCCAAACCATGCCTTGGCATCTTTCGGTGCCAAGGTGGTTTTCATCAGGTCACCGACTTTTTCACCGGTGAACAAAAGATTACCCTTGATCTGATCTTCCGTTAAACCGATATCTTTCAAACGGTTATAACGCATTGCAGATGCAGAATGACAGTTCAGGCAGTAGTTGACGAACAGTTTGGCACCATTCTGCAAAGCTGCCATATCATTACTACGATCTTCTGCGCGCTCCAGAGGAAAGCCTCCGGAACTCGCCATTGCCAATACTGGAACCAAAGCCAGTGCGGCGATCAATTTTTTAAATAATTTCATGCTGATTATTCCTTTGAGCGCTTAGTGTGCTGAAAATGTCACGCGTTTTGGCACAGGCTTAAATGTACCCATCGCGCTCCACCATGGCATCAACAAGAAGAAGCCGAAGTAAATCACGGTACAAACTTGCGAAACACGCTCTTTTTCAGGGGATGGTGCCTGAACACCCAAATAACCCAAAATCACAAAACAGATACCAAACACGATCAAGACATATTTATGCCACTGTGGACGGTAGCGTATGGATTTAACCGG
The DNA here is from genome assembly GCA_003970805.2 of Undibacterium piscinae. Classification (GTDB taxonomy): domain Bacteria; phylum Pseudomonadota; class Gammaproteobacteria; order Burkholderiales; family Burkholderiaceae_D; genus Undibacterium; species Undibacterium piscinae. Next base: position 3,280,309 of record CP051152.1, on the reverse strand, counting down.
AGACTGATCCAACCAAGGCAAAGCACCCAGGATCATTACCGATGAACCAAACAAGACCACACCCCAGAATTTAGCATCAAGTGCACCAGGCATCATGCCGGCCAGAGCGACCAGAGCAACACCGGCAATTCCCATTTTCACCTTGGACGGCAATTTCGTCGTCATGAAAATCAAGGCAACATAAGCAACGATACCCAACATAACCACATACATGAACTCAGTCGTAGTAGCACGCAAAATCGAATAGAACGGCGTGAAGTACCAGGTAGGAGCGATATGAGGAGGCGTTTTCAGGGAATCTGCCGGAATAAAGTTATTGTATTCAAGGAAATAACCGCCCATTTCAGGCGCAAAGAAAACGACCGCACTGAAAATTGTCAAGAATACCGTCACACCGAAAATATCGTGGAAAGTGTAGTAAGGATGCGAAGGAACGCCATCCAAAGGATGTCCATCCGGACCTAAATTTTCCTTAATTTCAATGCCATCAGGATTATTCGAACCAACTTCATGCAAGGCGATCAAATGTGCTGCGACCAAACCAAGCAAGACCAACGGGATAGCGATCACGTGGAAAGCGAAGAAGCGGTTAAGCGTTGCGTCACCAACAACATAGTCACCACGTATCCACAAAGACAAATCTGGGCCTATGAAAGGAATAGCGCCAAACAAGTTAACGATAACCTGGGCACCCCAGTAAGACATTTGGCCCCAAGGCAGCAGGTAACCGAAGAAGGCTTCAGCCATCAGGCACAGGAAAATAGCGAAGCCGAACAACCAGATCAATTCACGTGGCTTACGATACGAACCGTACAACAAGGCGCGTGTCATATGCAGGTAAATGATGATAAAGAACGCCGAAGCGCCAGTCGAGTGCATATAACGCACCAACCAACCCCAAGGCACGTCGCGCATGATGTACTCAACTGAGGCAAATGCCAGTGTCGAGTCTGGCTTGTAATGCATAACCAGGAAAATACCGGTAACGATCTGTATCACCAACACCAGCATCGCCAATGAACCAAAGATGTACCAGAAATTAAAATTTTTCGGTGCGTAGTACTGACCCCATTGATCATTCCACAGCTTAGTCAGCGGGAAACGGGAGTCCACCCAATTGAGTGCCTTGTCTACGACAGGGGCATCAGCAGGAAGTTTTTTTTTCAACAAATGCCATGATTAAGCCTCGCCTTTCTCATCTTTACCGATGAGGATTTTAGTGTCCGACAAGTACATGTGACGGGGAACGTCCAGATTTTGAGGAGCAGGTTTGTTTTTATAAACACGACCAGCCAAATCAAAAGTAGACCCGTGACATGGGCACAAGAAACCACCAGCCCAATCATCCGGCAAGGATGGCTGCGCACCGGCAGCAAATTTTGAACTTGGAGAGCAGCCGAGGTGTGAGCAGATACCAACCGTGATCAGCACATCGCTGTGCTCTTTACGGGAGCGACTCTGTTTATCGCAATACTCTGGCATATCCATAGTGTAAGGCTTTTCCGATTTTGGATCGGCAACCTTATCTTCTGTCTTAGCCAAGCTCGCCATCATCTCAGGCGTACGCTTGAGTATCCAGACTGGCTTACCGCGCCATTCGAATACTTTCATTTCTCCCGGTTTCAAATCCGAGATATCAGCTTCTACCGGTGCACCTGCCGCTTTTGCGCGCTCGGATGGCTGAAAAGTGCTAACCAAGGCACCTGTCGTTGCCAAACCAACTACGCCACCTGCTGCGCACGTGGCGACGAGCAAACCGCGACGGCCGGAATCGACCTGCTTTTCGATACTCATACCAACCCCAATCTATCAAAAATCAAAACTTGACGAAGCGCAACCCCACTTCTAACAACCTTAAATTATAAAGTAGCTGAGTATGCTTTTAAAGGAAAAGATGATCAGATAGGCAAACTAGAGCATTTTTGCCGGTTTTTTTGTCGATTATTCGGGGTTTGACATGCGATAAGGATGCAACATGCTCATAAGGGCGCGTAGCCCGAAATAATATTTAACAAAGATTTACCGGATTTCTCCCTCTTATCTTGCGCTTACGTATTACTATATTGCCGTTTTGCCACACCTTACATTTACTATTTACAAAGGATTTTCCATGAGCATGATGCAAGAATTTAAGGACTTTGCCTCCAAGGGCAACGTGGTCGATTTAGCTGTTGGTGTCATCATAGGCGCGGCATTCGGAAAAATTGTCGACTCTCTGGTCGCCGATGTCGTTATGCCTGTGGTCGGTAGAATTTTCGGCGGACTCGATTTTTCCAGCTACTACCTGCCGTTGAACGGACAAGCCAGCAATCTGGCATTGGCGGAGGCCAAAAAAGCCGGTGCAGTACTGGCTTACGGCAATTTCATCACCATTTCGCTAAACTTCCTGATTCTGGCTTTTATCATTTTCCAGATGGTACGCCTGTTTAATAAAATGAAAAAAGAACAGCCTGTCGCTCCGGCAGTGGCGCCAGTCACGCCAGAAGATGTGATCCTGCTACGAGAAATTCGCGACGCACTAAAAAAATAAATGCAGACATGAACTCTGTCTCTTGAAAAAGCCGCCGGCATTCACAGCCGGTGGCTTTTTTATGCTCAGACCGGATTATCAATATCGATAAATTGATGCGCAACCCCAAATCTACCGGCGATATGCTGACCCAGCGCCTGCACTCCATAACGCTCGGTCGCATGATGTCCGCAAGCAAGATAAGCGACCCCGGATTCTCGCGCCAGATGTACGGTTGGCTCCGAAATTTCACCACTTAAATACACTGAGGCTCCTGCCGTAATGGCCTGATCAAACAAGTTTTGTGCGGCGCCACTACACCAGGCAACATCGGCTAGCGACTGCTCAGGATTTCCGATCAGCATAGGCTTACGTCCCAAGGTCTGCGCTATATGCGCAGCCAGATCACCGACTGTACGTATGGCTGGATCGCTCATCCGCCCGATCCAGCCCAGATCATCTTCAGCAAAACGTGACGATGGTTCGATTCCAAATTTTTGCGCCAGTTGCGCGTTATTTCCCATCAACGGATGCATATCGAGAGGTAAATGATAGGCAAACAGGGATATTTCATTCTCCAGAAGCAACTTCAATCGCTTCTGCTTTTGCCCGATCACGCGCATATCTTCGCCACGCCAGAAATAACCGTGATGCACCAACACAGCATCGGCCTTCGCATCCAGCGCCTGCTCCAGCAAGGCCAAACTGGCAGTTACGCCACTGACTATCAGTTTAATCTCAGGGCGCCCTTCCACCTGCACGCCATTTGGGCAATAATCACGGTATCTTGCGATTTGCAATTCTGTTGCCAGATATTGTGCAAGCACTTCCCTATTCACCGATTTCTCTTTCATACTCAAATCTCTCTATGCGTCGCTTATGGTTATTGTTTGCCCAAACCGCTACGGTCGGTTTGGCACTGTGGTTTATTGTAACCACCTTAAAGCCCAATTGGTCCAATCAGGTATGGGGGAATACGCATAAGCTCAACTTAAGCTCAACAGTCAGCATGCAAGAGGCACCACTCACTCCGGTAGCGGCGCAATCGTCGTACCGGAGCGCGGCAAAACTTGCGATGCCATCAGTAGTCAACATCAATACCGCGAAAGCCTCGCCACAGGCCAATAATCCCTTACTCAACGACCCTTTCATCAGACGCTTTTTCGGTGAGCAGCAAAGTCCGCAAGCCGAGCGCCAGGCCAGCCTTGGCTCTGGTGTCATTGTCAGCTCCCAGGGTTATATTCTGACCAATAACCACGTGATTGAAGAGGCCGATGAAATCTCGGTCTCGCTACCGGATGGACGTCAGGCAATCGCCAAGGTAGTCGGCACCGATCCGGAAACCGATTTGGCGGTAATTAAAATCGATTTAGCTAACCTACCGGCGATCACCCTGGGACACTCAGAACAAGCCTTCGTCGGTGACGTGGTGCTGGCCATAGGCAACCCGTTCGGCGTCGGCCAGACAGTCACCATGGGCATCATTTCGGCACTCGGCCGCAATGACGTAGGCATTAATACCTATGAGAATTTCATCCAGACTGATGCGGCAGTTAATCCAGGTAATTCAGGAGGCGCGCTGGTCGACATTAACGGCAATCTGCTAGGCATTAATTCGGCGATTTACTCGCGTAACGGTGGTTCGCTGGGAATAGGATTCGCCATTCCCGTCACCACCATCAAAATGGTGATGGAATCAATTATCGCCAACGGTCAGGTGGTACGTGGCTGGATAGGAGTAGAACCGCAAGACATTACGCCGGAAATGGCCGACAGCTTCAATCTCAAGGAAGCATCAGGTGCTATCGTCGCCGGCGTGGTGCGCGGCGGCCCCGCGGATAAGGCCGGCATACGTCCGGGTGACATACTGACTGAAATCAATGGGAAGCCGGTCGCCAACAAAACTGAAATACTCAATCTTATCGCACTGTTAAAGCCCGATAATAAGGCGAAATTTACGATCATCAGGCGGACTTCCGTCTCTACCGTCGATATTTTAATCGGCAAGCGCCCGCCAATTAAGCGAGAAGAATAGATTTATTTCTGGAGTTTTTTTATGCATGTCCGTGATCTGAGCCGTTTTTTATTTGAGTTATCTGAGAGCAATAATCGCGCTTGGTTTGTCATGAACAAGCCTCGCTACGATATTTTACGTGCCGAGTTCCTGCAATTTGTAACGCAACTGATCAAGGAGATCAGCAAGTTTGATCCGGCAATTGCTGGCTGCGAAGCGAAAAAAGCCTTGTTTCGCATCAATCGGGATGTGCGCTTCGGCAAAGATAAGTCACCGTATAAAACCAATTTCTCGGCATCGATACTACCCAACGGTCGCAAGAAACCTAGCGAAGGCGGTGGTCCTGCGTATTATTTCCAACTTGATGGCAATGGCAGATTGTTTTTTGCGGTAGGCGAATACATGCCCCCCTCAGACCGGTTGCGGGCGATACGCAATCATATCGTGGCTGATCCGGCGGGATTTTCCAAGCTACTGAAAAATAAGGGAATCAAGGAAGTTTTTGGTGACTTACAGGATGAAGGGAAACTGATACGGCCACCGAAAGGTTTTGATGCCAATCATCCGCATATAGAACAACTAAAGCTCAAGAACTTTATGGTGTGGACCGAATGCTCGATCGAAGGAATGAATGCGGAGCAAATTCTTGAAATTCTGACCAGGGGATTTAAAAGCGCCCATCCCCTAGCCGCCTGGCTGCGTAGCGCGGCTGATTGCAGTTGATTAATCCACCACTTCATCGGGCGCCTGAGTCGCCTTCACGAAGATCGGCGCGACCAGCAATCCCAGTTCATACAGCAAACACATCGGTATCGCCAAGGCAAACTGGCTAACGATATCGGGTGGCGTGACGATGGCGGCAATCACAAAAGCGCCAACGATCACGTACGAGCGTATCGCCTTGAGCTTTTCCAATGACACCAGCCCCATGCGTACCAACACCACAACCACGATAGGCACCTCGAAAGTCATGCCAAAGGCGAGGCACATGGACATGATGAAATCAAGGTAGTTCTCAATATCGGGAGCTACCGTGATCGAAGTCGGGGCAAACTCATTAATAAACTTAAATACCCGCCCGAATACGAAGAAATAACAAAACGCCACGCCCGACAGAAATAATAGCGATGATGAGATCACCAAAGGGGCTATCAGGCGTTTTTCATGTGTGTACAAGCCTGGCGCAACAAAGGCCCACGCCTGATACAAGACCCATGGCAAGGCCAGCATAAAGGAAACCAGCAGCGTTACCTTCATGGGTACCAGAAATGGCGAAATGACACCGGTTGCAATCATCTTGGCGCCGGCAGGAAGCGAGGAAATCATAGGCGCTGCCAAAATATCGTAAATCGCAGAAGGTCCCGGCCAGGCAAATAATGCCGCACAGACTATTGCAATACCTATCGAAGCCTTGACCAGGCGATCCCGTAATTCAACCAGATGTGAAATAAAGCTGTCAGCCGCGCCCTGCGAATTTGTATCGGTCATGCAAGACCTGCCATAAATGGGAGTGAAAAATTAAATGAAAAATGCATTTAGAAAAAGCTTGCAGGAGATTGAGGTTTGGCGCGATGACGGGCCATGCGTGCGGAACCTGACATCACGTGGGCGCGATGACCAGTACGACTTTTATACCAAGCCGGCACGGCAGAGTTACGCGCCAGTTTTTTGCGACGAAAATCCTTGGACTTGACGGCGATCGCATCCATTGCCGGAAGTGAAGACTGCACAGTATCGGTTGCCTCACCATGCCAGGCTGCATTGAGATCATTTTCCGTCTGGGCGATACTTTGCCCTATGGATTGCTCGACCTCTTGCACCACATCTTGCGCATCCTTATGCATCTTGCGTAATTCATCGAGCTCAATCTCGCGGGACACCTCAGATTTCACTTCATTGATGTAACGTTGGGCGCGCCCAAACAAGGAGCCCGCCATGCGGGCTACCTTGGGTAAATCCTTAGGGCCGATCACAATCAGCGCAACTACGCCGATCAGCGCCATCTTGCTGAGTCCGAGATCTATCATAAATCGATGTTTACCAGCAGCTTACTGCTTGGCTTTTTCCTTGGCTTCTACGTCTACAGTTACTTTATCAGCCACTTGCTGTGTCGCGGCAACAGATTTCTCTTCATCGCCCTTCACGCCGTCCTTGAAACCTTTGACAGCCTTACCAAGATCACCACCGATATTACCCAATTTTTTGGTACCGAATACCAGCATAACAATTACCAGTACGATCAACCAATGCCAAACACTAAAAGAACCCATGATTTCTCCAAATTGAGAGCCTTGCCCTCGTAATAATATGTACCGCTATGTACCGCTCACCACCATTGATGCAAATCTAATCGCGATTACGCTTAGATCCACCAATTACATGCATGTGCAGATGATACACCTCTTGTCCGCCATCCGGTCCCGTATTGATGAGGGTTTTATACCCTCCGGAACGGCTACCATCGGCATGTTTCACTACACCACAGCCTTGCTCATGCGCCAACTTAGGTGCCAGTTCCAGCATTTTCCCAAGCAACTCAGCATGTTCAGGCTTCGCTTCAGCCAGAGTGGCAAGATGAAGTTTAGGGATAATTAAAAAATGCACGGGGGCAGCCGGATGGATATCCTTAAATGCCATCAGCTCATCGTCTTCATAAACGATGTCTGAAGGGATCTGCTTGGCTACGATTTTACAGAAAATACAGTTTTCCACATTGACCTCTATCACGGCTAATTCAACTTCAGCAGATTTTTGCAGCATTGCAATGCAATTAGGCATCCTTGCGGGAGGCTTTCTCTTCCAGACCTGAAATACCCTGGCGTCGCGCTAATTCATTCAGCACTTGCTGGGGAGTAAGATCATACTGCGCCAACATGACAAGCGTATGAAACCACAGGTCGGCACACTCATACAATAGTTTGGAAGCATCGCCGGAAACCCGCGCGTCTTTGGCAGCCATCACGGTCTCGGTCGCCTCTTCACCGATTTTTTTCAGGATGGCATCATCGCCCTTGGCGAATAATTTTGCCACATACGAAGTATCCGGATCTCCGCCATTTACCAGCTTACGGCCTTCGATAATACCCGCCAGGCGCTGCAAAATTTGCTCTTCATTCATGCTCATAGGGGAATTCACTTGTAAATACTTTCAGGGTCTTTCAGCACAGGGTCGACCGCTAACCACTCACCGTCACTGGCATCACCTTCAAATTTTTGAAAAAAAGCACGAGTGCCGTCCGGTGTGGCAGGCAATCCCATCGACCTGCTCTATCGTGAGCAAGACCACATCTTCATCGCAATCAAGACGTATCTCCAGCACCTTTTGTATATGCCCGGACTCTTCGCCCTTATGCCAAAGCTTCTTGCGGGACCGACTCCAGTAGACAGCCTCACCGAGCTCAACCGTTTTAGCAAGCGCGTCGCGGTTCATCCAGGCAAACATCAGCACCTTATTGGTGCTGGCCTCTTGTGCAATCACCGGTACCAGACCGCACTCATCCCATCTGACCTTATTTAACCACTTTGAACTCATGCAAGCCTCATCGCAATATTCTGTGCTGCCATAAACTGTTTTGCCTCTTGTACCGTGTGGTGGCCGAAATGAAAAATACTCGCCGCCAACACTGCATCAGCACCGCCTGTCTTGATGCCGTCAGCTAAATCCTGCAGATTGCCGACACCTCCCGATGCAATCACCGGAATATCGACGGCATCCGATACGGCGCGCGTCAAACCCAGGTCAAATCCGGAACGCGTACCGTCTTTATCCATACTGGTCAGCAGGATTTCTCCGGCGCCCAGACGCGCCATATTGCAGGCCCACTCAACGGCGTCAAGGCCGGTCGCATTGCGACCGCCGTGCGTATACACTTCCCACTTTCCCGGCGCTACCCGCTTGGCGTCTATCGCTACCACGATGCATTGCGAACCGTATTTGTGTGCGGCATCGGCAACCAGTTGCGGATTGGTAATAGCAGAAGTATTGATACCAACCTTATCGGCACCGGCATTGAGCAGACGACGCACGTCAGCAACGGAGCGCACGCCACCGCCTACCGTCAGCGGGATGAACACCTGGGAAGCCACCGCCTCAATGATAGGCAGGATCAAATCACGGTCATCTGAGGAAGCGGTAATGTCGAGAAAAGTAATTTCATCTGCACCCTGAGCATCGTAGCGACGTGCGATCTCTACCGGATCACCGGCATCGCGCAACTCCTGAAAATTGATACCCTTAACGACACGACCCGCGGTCACATCCAGGCAAGGGATAATTCTTTTTGCCAGCGTCATATCGGTTCTTCTTCAGTATCGGTTTCGCCGCTCAATTCGTCAGCCCTATCCTGTGCCGACAACAAATCGAGCGTTCCCTCGTAAATCGAACGTCCGCAGATCACACCCGAAATTCCCTGATCCTGAACCTCGCACAGCGCTTCCACATCGGCCAGCACGTGTACGCCACCGGAGGCAATCACAGGAATGTTAACCGCCTGCGCCAATTTTACGGTTGCCTCAATATTTACGCCGCCCATCATGCCGTCACGGCCGATATCGGTATAGATAATCGCCTCAACGCCATAGCCTTCAAACTTCTGCGCCAGATCGATTACGTCGTGGCCGGATAACTTACTCCAGCCGTCAGTGGCGACTTTGCCATCCTTGGCGTCGATACCGACTATGATCTGACCAGGAAACGCAGCACAGGCATCAGCCAGAAAGCCAGGGCTCTTCACCGCAGCGGTACCGATAATGATGTAGGACAAGCCATCATTCAGATAGCGTTCTATAGTGTCGAGATCGCGAATGCCACCGCCCAGTTGCACCGGAATTTCTTCGGTGCCGGTTTCTTCGGCATAGTCGCGTACCGCTTGCAAAATCGCCTTGACCGCAGCTTCATTGACAGGCTTACCTGCGAACGCACCATTTAAATCCACCAGATGCAGGCGACGTGCACCTTGCGCCAACCAATGTCGCGCCATATCGGCAGGAGCGTCAGAGAAGACCGTGGCTTGATCCATGTCTCCTTGTTTCAGGCGTACGCAGTGACCGTCTTTCAGGTCGATGGCAGGAATGAGCAGCATGATGAGTATCTATGAAAAGGGTAAATAATGGTTAACAAAAACGAAGGGAGCGAAGAGCCTCAGCTTCAAGGCTTCCAGTGTACGAAATTCTTATACAACTGCAAACCGGCGGCGGCGCTTTTTTCAGGGTGAAATTGCGTCGCAAAAATATTGTCACGCGCTACCGCACAGGCAAATGTCGTTCCGTAATCTGTGGTGCCTACGGTATGGAGAGCATTTTCTGGTTGTGCAAAATAACTATGCACGAAATAGAAGTAAGCATCATCGTCGATGCCTTGCCAGAGCGCATGAGGCTGCGCCTGGCGCACCCGGTTCCATCCCATTTGCGGAACTTTATAGCGCGAGCCATCGGCCTGCAACTGACCGCGCAGATCAAAGCGCACGACTTTGCCCGGCAACAATCCCAAGCCCGGCGTATCGCCTTCCGCACTGACATCAAACAGCATTTGCTCGCCGACGCAAACGCCAAACAAGGGTTTGCTACGCGCCGCTTCCAGCACGGCATCCTGCACACCGGATTCGCGCAAACTACTCATGCAGTCAGGCATCGCGCCCTGCCCCGGCAATACCAGGCGGTCGGCACTCTTGATATCGGCGACGTCGCCAGAGATGATCACATTGGCTTCGGGAGCCACGGCACGCAGGGCTTGCGCCACCGAGCGCAGATTACCCATACCATAATCGACAACTACAATTTTATTCATAATGGACTACTTGCGAAGCAAGGAATTTCAGGATTAAAGGCTACCTTTGGTGGACGGTATGGTTCCTGCCGAACGCGCATCGAGTTCGGATGCCATACGTAAAGCGCGACCGAAAGCTTTGAACACGGTTTCACATTGATGATGCGCGTTGTCGCCGCGCAAGTTATCAATATGCAGCGAAACCAAAGCATGGTTCACAAAGCCCTGGAAAAATTCATGGGTCAGGTCGACGTCAAACGAACCTATCATGGCACGCTTGAACGGCACATGAAATTCCAGACCAGGACGGCCGGAAAAATCGATGACTACGCGCGACAAGGCTTCATCGAGTGGCACGTAGGCATGGCCGTAACGACGTATGCCTTTCTTGTCACCCATGGCGATCGCAAACGCCTGTCCCAGCGTGATACCGACATCCTCGACCGTATGATGCGCATCGATATGCAGATCACCGACCGCTTCAATTTCCAGATCGATCAGGCCATGACGGGCGATCTGATCGAGCATATGATCCAAAAAAGGAACACCGGTATTGAGCTTTTGCTTACCGGTTCCATCGAGATTGATGGCGACACGGATCTGCGTTTCATTGGTATTACGTGTAACTTGTGCGGTGCGTTGAGCTTGCATAATTATCGGCTATTGAGGCTATAAAGGCTTTGATTACAGGGATGTATTCATAATGATGCACTAAACGCATCAAGAAAGAGGGAATTTTCTTCTGGCGTGCTGACGGTAATACGCAGGCAGTTTTCCAGAAGCACATGCATTTTACCTACATTTTTAACTAAAATTTTTTGTTTCAGCAATTTAGCGAATACTTGTTCGGCTTTCGGCACGCGAATCAACAGGAAATTTGCCGCAGACGGAAAAACCTGCACTCCCGGCAACGCCGCCAAAGCAGCCGCCAGCAGGCTACGTTGCTGACATATCTGCGCCGCCTGGGCATCAAGTACCGCAACCTGCTCCAGCATAAATTCAGCCGCCGCCTCAGTGAGTACATTGATATTGTAAGGCGGACGCACTTTTTCAAATTCATTGAGCAAGGCCGGGCAGCCCGTCATATAACCAAGGCGAATGCCGGCCAAGCCTAACTTGGACACCGTGCGCATCACCAGCAGATTATCAAACTCGGCCAGACGCGACATGAAACTCACAGGTGAAAATGGCTGATACGCCTCATCGACAATCACCACGCCGGTATCGCCAACGGCACGCAAAATCGCCTCTATATCTGCGGTATCGTACAAAGTACCGGTAGGATTATTTGGATAGGCCAGATAAATAATGGCAGGCTGATGTTCGGCGATGGCAGCGAGCATCGCCGCAGCGTCCAAGCTCAGATCGGCATTTAATGGTACACCGACAAACTCCATGCCGGCCAGACGTGCTGACATCGCGTACATCACGAAGCCTGGCACCGGCGCGAGCACCTTGGCACCAGGTTTGGCGCAGGCCACCGAAACCATGGAGATCAATTCATCGGAGCCGTTACCCAACACCAGATCATAGTCTGGCGGCACGCCCAGTTGGCGCTTAATCGCGCTTTTTAAAGCGCTATAACTTGGTACCGGATAACGGTTAAGCCCGACCCGCGCCAGTCGCTCGGCCAAGGCTTGCTGCATTTCGGTACTGAGCGTATACGGATTTTCCATCGCATCGAGTTTTACGAAACCAGCTGAATCCGGCACATGGTAGGCGGACAGGTCCCGCACTTCAGAACGGATAATATTGGCAATCAAGGACATAAGTTCTTACTCACTTTTTCTAAATATCTATACCGCAGCAGCCAGCGCGATCGGATCACTTGTTGCATCACTTGCGGCATCCGCGCTAGCGTCATCGATTTTTTTGAGGCTCTTTCCGGGTTTCTTTGCTTTTGCCACCTTATTCACCTTAGCCGTCCTAGCCGCCTTAACCACTACATCGGATAGGGCAATTACCGAATCCGACTCAGGAAGCTTGAGAAGCTTAGTTTTTTTGACACCGGGCTTGGCCGCTTGGCCTGCCTTGGCTTTAACTAGCTTGGCTGGTTTGGCTGCCTTCACTGGCTTGACCGCCTTAACTAACTTAGTTGCCTTTACTGCTTTCGCAGGTTTAGTGAGCTTGGAGAGCTTGGTGAGCTTGGCGCGCACCGGTTCGGTCGGTTGATTATTCTGATCAACTCTATGCGCTTCGGCTGAGGCAAGACGGCTTTGGATAATCTCGCAATAGCCGGGATTTAATTCAAAACCGACAAAGTCACGACCGCAGCGACTGGCCGCAACGGCGGTAGTGCCACTGCCCATAAACGGATCAAGCACAATGCCGCCGGCCGGACAGGACGCCAACACCATGCGCTCTATAATCTCCAGCGGCTTTTGCGTCGGATGATCGGCGCGCTCTGGATTTTCCTTGTGTATCCTGGAAACACTCCACAGATCCTTGGGGTTATAGCCTAGCTCCAGCCATTTGGCTCCGATAAAAATCGAACGCGAACGCGCCTTCTTGGTTTGCGCATCGTAAGGAATGCGTACCGCATCAAGGTCGAAAAAATACCCCTTGGCCTTGGCGAAAAATCCTATGGTATCGTGCACGGAAGAAAAACTTCTGGTGCTACCGCCCATGGACGGCACCCGCCGGTCCCAGATGATTTCGTTCAACATCGTCATGCGCTGTTTCAGCATCACGAAAATTTCCGGCGAATAGCGCCAGGTCAAAAAGATGTACAGGCAGCCTGCGGGCTTTAACTTGGGTAACACCGCATCGATCCAGCGCTCGGTCCAGGCCAGATAATCTGCCGCGGCTTGCTTATCGGAGTCGTTGCCGTAATCCTTACCCAAACTATAGGGCGGATCGGTCAAAATTAAATCAATACTGCCGTCTGGAATACGCGCCAACCCCAGCAGAGCATCTTCATTGAAAATTGTATTGATATGGCTCGTCATGGATTGATCTGTGCGCCTTGCTGCAGTCGCTTGCCCTCATCATTATTCGGAAAATCAATATTACACATGCCTGAGACGCAATCCCCATGCGCCTTTCCGGCCAGATAGGCTGGGAAGGCCCGTAAACATTAGGTCTCAGGCTTACTGATTTAGGATTTCAAACGGTACTCGGCGCTGCGGGCATGTGCCTGCAAACCTTCGCCGTACGCCAGTTCAGCAGCAACCTTGCCTAAACTTTGGGCACCTTGCTCGCTAACAAAAATCATCGACGAACGCTTCTGAAAATCATAGACGCCCAAAGGCGAGGAGAAGCGTGCGGTGCGTGAAGTCGGCAACACGTGGTTAGGCCCGGCGCAATAATCGCCCAAGGCTTCGGATGAAAAACGTCCGAGGAACATGGCACCGGCATGGCGTATCCGGTCCGCCCAATGCTGTGGGTTTTCGGTAGAGATTTCCAGATGTTCGGCAGCGATACTATTGGCGATATCACAGGCTTGCTGCATATCAAGCACCTTGATCAGGGCGCCGCGATTGGCCAGCGAAGTACGGATGATCTCGTGACGCGGCATGTCGCCCAGCAGTTTTTCTATGCTGGCACTGACCGCATCGAGATAAGCGGCATCAGGGCACAGCAATATCGATTGCGCCAGCTCATCATGCTCGGCCTGGGAAAACAGATCCATGGCAATCCAATCCGGATCGGTAGTGCCGTCGCAAATCACCAGGATTTCGGAAGGCCCGGCGATCATGTCTATGCCTACGGTACCAAACACCCGGCGCTTGGCTGCCGCCACATAGGCGTTGCCCGGGCCGACGATCTTGTCGACTTGCGGTATCGTCGCGGTACCATACGCCAAGGCCGCAACCGCTTGCGCACCGCCTATGGTAAACACGCGATCCACCCCTGCGATGGCGGCAGCTGCCAGCACCAAGGGATTCTTGATGCCATCCGGAGTGGGCACGACCATAATGATTTCAGCGACACCGGCAACCTTGGCCGGAATCGCATTCATCAACACCGATGAAGGATACGCTGCCTTGCCGCCCGGCACATAAATGCCGACTCTATCCAAGGGCGTTACTTTTTGCCCCAGCACGGTACCGTCGGCTTCGGTATAGCTAAAGCCGGCCGAGCCACATTCGTTTTTTTGCACTTCGTGATAGGCGCGCACGCGTTGTGCCGCCATTTCCAGCGCCTGACGACGCTCAGGCGTCAAGCTAGCCAATGCCGCCTGCAGTTCTGCCTGACCAATCTCCAGATCCGTTACGCTATTGGCCGATAACCGGTCAAAGCGATTCGTGGTTTCCAGCACGGCCGCATCGCCACGTTTTTTTACGTCGGCAAGGATCTGCGCTACGGTGCTATCAATCGCCTCATCTTCACTCGCTTCAAAGGCCAGCAGGCTGGCGAGATGTTCAGAAAAATTTTCCTGACTGGCATCGAGACGGGCAATCAACTGGCGCTTCGGAAGAGAGTTAAGTTCGGACATTATTTTCCTTGTGAAGCGCGCTCAAAAGCTTCGAGTATAGGTTGCAGACGTTCGCGTTTAAGTTTCAACGCAGCCTGATTGACCACCAGGCGCGAAGAGATTTCCATGATGTGTTCGACTTCCACCAGATGATTGGCACGCAGGGTATTGCCGGTGCTGACCAGATCGACGATGGCGTCGGACAAGCCGACCAAAGGCGCCAACTCCATGGAACCGTAGAGCTTAATCAGATCCACGTGCACCCCTTTGCTGGCGAAATGTTCGCGCGCGATTTCAGTGTACTTGGTGGCTACCCGCAAACGTGCGCCATGCCGTACCGCGGTGGCGTAATCGAAACCTTCCGAAACCGCTACCGACATGCGGCAGTGGGCGATGTTCAGGTCTATCGGTTGATACAAGCCATCGCCGCCATGCTCTTGCAAGACATCCTTACCGGCCACACCGAAATCAGCTGCACCATATTGCACATAAGTAGGCACATCCGAGGCACGCACGATGATCACGCGCACCGCAGGATCATTGGTTGCCAGGATCAGTTTGCGCGAGGTTTCCGGATCTTCTGTTACGCGTATTCCGGCTGCCTCAAGCAAAGGCAGGGTTTCTTCGAAAATACGGCCCTTGGATAAGGCCAGAGTCAGTTGCTGATTGTGTGGCGTAGTCGTCATAGTCGTTTATTTCACTCGTTGAATGTGGGCGCCAACACCGGACAATTTCACTTCCATCCTGTCGTAACCGCGATCGAGGTGATAAATCCTGTCGATCAGGGTTTCGCCTTCGGCCGCCATACCGGCAATCACCAATGAAGCCGAAGCGCGCAGATCGGTTGCCATCACGGGTGCGCCGACCAGTTTGTCCACTCCGGTGACAATCGCGGTGTGTCCGTCGATCTCTATATGCGCACCAAGACGATTCATTTCTTGCACGTGCATGAAACGATTTTCAAAAATGGTTTCAGTCACGCGACTGGCACCTTGCGCGATGCAATCGAGCGCCATGAATTGCGCCTGCATATCGGTAGGAAAGCCAGGATATTCAGTGGTGCGAAAACTAACCGCTTTAGGGCGTGCGCCCATCTGTGCGCGTATCCAGTCCGGGCCAGTGGTGAGTATCACGCCAGCTTCGCGCAATTTATCAATCGCCACATCCAGAATATCGCTACGGGTGTTTTTCAATATGACATCACCACCGGTGGCCGCTACCGCACATAAAAACGTCGCGGTCTCGATACGGTCGGCAATCACTGCGTGGGTCGCACCATGTAAACGCTCTACACCCTGAATCACCAGGCGATCACTGCCTATGCCTTCAATCTTGGCACCCATCGCTACCAGCAAGTGCGCCAGATCAGTCACTTCCGGTTCACGTGCGGCATTTTCCAGCACGGTTTCGCCTTCGGCCAAAGTCGCTGCCATCAACAGATTTTCGGTGCCGGTCACGGTGATCATATCGGTCACCACGCGCGTACCTTTAAGGCGTTTTGCCTTAGCGTGAATATATCCTGCCTCTATCGTGATCTCGGCACCCATCGCCTGCAAACCCTTGATATGCTGATCGACAGGGCGCGAACCAATCGCGCAACCGCCTGGCAAGGAGACCTTGGCCTCGCCGAAACGCGCCAGCAAAGGACCCAGCACCAGGATAGAAGCGCGCATGGTCTTGACCATCTCGTAAGGCGCTTCCAGGCTGCTGATGGCACCACCGTTGAGCGTTACCACACCATCTTCCTGAGTCACCGACAAGCCCATCTGACGCAACAGCTTGAGCATGGTCGCAACGTCTTGCAGTGCCGGCACATTGTGCAACACCACATCATCGGCCGTCAGCAAGCCTGCACAAAGAATAGGCAGGGCAGCGTTCTTGGCGCCAGAAATATTGATCTCACCGTTAAGGCGGTAACCACCCGTGATCAGTAATTTATCCATGATTATTGAAACTCTTCCGGCGTCAGGGTTTTCATCGACAAAGCATGAATTTCTTCACGCATACGGTCGCCCAGGGCTGCGTACACGATCTGATGACGCTGTATCAGACGCTTACCGGCAAATGCTGGCGAGACGATCACGGCGCTAAAATGCTGGCCATCACCTTCGACTTCCAGATGAGTGCACTCAAGTCCGGCCGCGATATAGGTTTTAATTTGTTCAGGAGTAGGAAACACGATTTTTTTTCCGATAAAAATAGTAAATACTGCAAACTCAGTGCCGCAACTTATAGCCGCTCTTTAACATCTGTAAAGCGATAGTCGCCAGCACAATGAAAAATACAGCAACGATAGCCGCACTGGTCAAGGGATTAACGTCTGACTGGCCAAAGAAACCATAACGAAAACCGTCGATCATATAAAAAAATGGGTTGAAGCGCGATAAATTTTGCCAGAAAGCCGGCAGCGAATGGATAGAATAAAACACGCCGGACAAAAACGTGGCGGGCATAATCAGAAAGTTCTGGAATGCCGCCAACTGGTCAAATTTCTCAGCCCAGATACCCGCAATCAAACCCATGCTTCCCAGCATCGCGGCACCAAGCAGCGCAAAAATCACTATCCACCAAGGCGCGACAAAACTCATTTCACCGAACCAGATAGTCACCAGAAACACTCCGGCA
This sequence comes from Undibacterium piscinae, assembly GCA_003970805.2. Classification (GTDB taxonomy): domain Bacteria; phylum Pseudomonadota; class Gammaproteobacteria; order Burkholderiales; family Burkholderiaceae_D; genus Undibacterium; species Undibacterium piscinae. Next base: position 3,262,980 of record CP051152.1, on the reverse strand, counting down.
CCCACTGTTAATCCACGCACCACGGATGCCAGCACATAGGCGCCGAACACTTCCCAATGCGACAAGGGCGGCAGCAAAATGAACACCAGATTGCCGGTAATTTTTGACTGAATCAGAGACGAAGATGAATTGGCAAAGGCATTTTGCAAGACGCTCATCATCACCAATCCCGGGATCAGGAAAGCGGTATATTTGACGCCGGGATAAACCTGTACATGCGCTTCCAGCACATGACCGAAGATCAGCAGATACAACATCATCGCCGTCATCACCGGTGCAGCGATGGTTTGAGTCGCCACTTTCCAGAAACGCAGCACTTCCTTGTAAAGCAAGGTTTGAAAGCCGTTCATTTGCCATCTTCCATAATTTGCAGGAAGACATCTTCCAGATCTGCCTGCTGTAACTGCAGGTCTTCTATCACACAGCCAGCCATGCGTAACGTTGCCAGAATCGGCTCTACTTCGGAGTAATTAGTAATGCGCAGGACATGCTGATCTAACACTGCCGGACCATCCTGAGGAATTAACAAAGCATGCAAAGCGGCAGGCAAACTGCCCTGGCTCAATCTAAGCTTCATTTGCGCGCCGGAGATACGCTTGATTAAACCACTCATGCTGTCGAGCGCCACCACTTTACCGGCTTTCAACATGGCAACACGATTACATAGGGCTTGCGCCTCTTCCAGGTAATGTGTGGTCAGCACTACGGTGTGCCCCTCTTTATTCAAGCGGGCAATAAACTTCCACAGCGTCTGGCGCAACTCGACGTCAACCCCGGCAGTAGGTTCATCCAGCACGATTACCGGCGGTTTGTGCACCAGGGCTTGCGCCACCAGCACGCGGCGCTTCATACCACCAGACAAGGCGCGCATATTCACGTCAGCCTTGTTAGTCAGGTCGAGATTTTCCATAATCTCGTCTATCCATTTGTCGTTATTCTTAACGCCAAAGTAGCCTGACTGCATACGCAGAGTCTCGCGCACGGTAAAAAAGGGATCGAACACCAATTCCTGCGGCACCACGCCGATATTTTTTCGGGCGGCACGATAATCACTGACGACATCATGCCCTTGCACGCTAACGGTGCCGGAATCGGCACGATTGAGTCCGGCAATAATCGAAATCAGGGTAGTCTTACCGGCGCCATTCGGGCCGAGTAAACCAAAGAATTCACCTTCTTCGATAGCCAGCGAAACGCCACCCAAGGCCTGCAAGGACTGATAGCGTTTTTTAACATCGGTAATTTTTATGGCAGCCATAAGGCGGTAGGCATCTTGTCGCGTAGTGGGTAGATCGCCACAGATGCAGCGGAAACCTTGCATTATAGGGGATTTTTCACTGCAGGATGACCGGTTTTTAAGATCATGTTCGCATGATCTTATTCCCGGCAAATTCAGATAAAAATCTGCACGCCTCTATGCCTGAGCGATATGCAGTAATTCAGACACGCCATACAAGGCGAGCAAACTGGCGATACTTGAAGGGACGCCATGAAACGCGATGGTTTTACCCAGTTTGCCAGCTTCGCGTTGCCAGTTAAGCATAACTACAACTGCCGCGGAATCGACCGTCTTTAGTGAAGACAAGTCAAATTCCGTTATCCCAGCCACAATTGCAGCCATGCCCGCTTGCGCAGCATCGACCGCATTATGCAAACTCAGTTCCTGAGTCGGTTGATACATAACACGCTCCAATTATTTTGAAGCTGTTTTGTTATTAGCGCCGGCGGCTAGCTTCTTGTTTTTTTTCAGCCAGAGTCTTAATCAGGCCATCCATGCCCGATTTACTGATTTCTGCCGCAAAACTACCCTTATAGGTTTCCACTAACCAGGCACCAAGCACGTTGATATCGTAGATCTTCCAGCCATTTGCCGTTTTTGCCAAACGGTAACTCAATTGCACAGGCTCGCCGCGAGACTGAATCACCTGACTTTTCACCTCAACTTCGGTGTCTTCCGGCAAACCACGGTAAGGTTTGAATTCCAGGCGCTGATCCTTAATTTGTGAAATCGCACCGGAATAAGTAAATACCAGCAAAGTGCGAAATTCATTGGTCAATTGCTTTTGCTGCTCGGGACTGGCATCGCGCCAGTTTTTTTCCGGCAGCCAACGAGGTCATACGCGCAAAATCGATATGCGGCAAAATTTTACCTTCGACCAGATCATAGACCCGCTTCTGGTTGCCGGCCTGAATATCCTTATCGCTTTTGGCGATATCAAGAATTTCCTGGCTAAGACGTTTAATCAGCAGATCAGGCGCTTCGTCAGCCGCAAAACTAGTCGCGGCAACACCCAAACTTAACAACAGAGGCAAGAATAACTTAACTATCAATTTCATATTTTGACTTTCAATGTGCGCTTAGTGCGCCGGGCAATAACAATATAAGCATCCAAGCTCATACTTGGTTGACACGATTAAATTTATTTGCAAACTTCTTTAGTCATCATCCGGGTTTATTTGCCCGGCCCTGCGTTGCAGGTAGGCATCACGGATGAACACGTATTTATCCAATGCGGCTTCCTCAATCAGCCTGCCCGCATCCAATACCGAAGCTCGTTTATCGATAAAGCGTAGTGCCGTAGAGGTGTTTCTGACACTGACCGAGGTTTGGGAAAATAAAAAATCTCCCTTGAAATCAACCGGAGTAGCGACAGTATCGCGCAAGGTTGAGGCGCCAAGCAAAGGCAGCACCACATACGGACCTGAACGTACGCCCCAACGCCCCAGAGTTTGCCCAAAATCTGCCCGGTGTTTAGGCATACCTGCCGCAGAGGCAATATCAATAACACCGCCCAGCCCTATCGTAGAATTGAATACCACGCGCATGGCATCATTGACGCCGTCGGCAAGTTTGCCTTGCATGACATTATTTGCAGCAGTCCAGATATCCCCGGCGTTCCCGAAAAAATTCCCGATAGCTGTCTGGGCAAAAGACGGCAGCACTGAACGATAGATTTCCGCAGTAGGCTTCAACAAATACTCATCAAGGCCGTCATTGAAGTTAAATATGACACGGTTAAATCCCTCCAGAGGATCACGTGGATTATTCCCGATATTGGTTTTAACGCTAAGATTATCGATCGTATTCGAAGCACCCGTCTTGATCGAATCGATTGTTGTTCCTGCACCACTTTTAATACTGCCGACTGTACTGCAAGCCCCCAAAAACAGGCTTAAGCCTATTACCGTAATCAGGCGCGACAATCCCTGCCAAGCACAATACGAGTTGGCATTTAATTTACTTGAGTGACTTAATCGCCAGTTCATTTATTTTCATCCTTGCCTTCGGCAGCTTTACTGAACAAAAATTGACTGATCAAATTTTCCAGTACGACTGCAGACTGCGTCATTTTGATGCGATCACCAGCGACCAGATTATTGCTATCGCCACCGGGTTCAAGTCCTATGTATTGTTCGCCTAGCAAACCTGAAGTCAATATCTTTGCTGAAGTGTCTTTGGGAAATTTATAACGATTTTCCATCTGCAAAATTACTGTTGCCTGATAGGTTTTATCATCAAAAGTGATGGCACCGACGCGCCCGACCACTACCCCGGCACTTTTCACCGCAGCCTTGGGCTTGAGACCGCCAATATTGTCGAATCGCGTGACTACATCATAGGTCTTATCGAAGGAAAATGTGCTCATATTTCCAGCCTTTAAAGCCAAAAACAATAATGCCGCAGCGCCAAGGAGTACAAATATTCCGACCCAGAAATCCATTGATTTTTTTTGCATATTCAACCTTTTGCAATACTGCAAGCACCCCATAAAAAGGCCACCGCAACATTACTTAAATTACATTTATCTTTAAGTTTTAAAATAGCGCGACACCATGAACGCTGGCATCTGCGATCTTAGATTTACTGAAACATCCAAGCTGTCAGTAAAAAATCCAGCCAAAGTACCAGCAAGGACGAAATGACGACGGTACGCGTAGTCGCCCTAGCCACGCCTTCAGGCGTAGGCTTGGCCTCATATCCCTGAAACAAGGCGACGAAAGTCACTGCGATCCCAAATACGATACTTTTAATGACGCCATTCCCGATATCTTGCCAAACATCTACACCGGCCTGCATCTGCGACCAGAACGATCCGTCATCAACGCCTATCAGCTTAACGCCTACCAGATAACCGCCAAACACACCCATCGCATTAAAAATTGCAGTCAATATAGGCAAGGCAATGATCCCTGCGATAAAACGCGGGGCAATCACACGCTGCATAGGATTGACCGCCATCATCTCCATCGCGGCTAATTGCTCGCCCGCCTTCATCAGGCCGATCTCAGCAGTGAGCGAAGTTCCGGCGCGACCGGCAAACAACAATGCAGTAACCACCGGCCCCAGTTCCCGGGTCAATGACAGCGCTACCAACAGGCCCAGAGACGCTTCCGAACCATATTTATTTAATGTGTAATAGCCTTGATAACCGAGCACAAAGCCAACAAACAGACCAGACACGGCAATAATAATCAGAGAATAATTGCCGATAAAATGAATTTGATCGGTAATCAATCTAGGCCGGCGCCACAGGCCGATTGCATTGAGTAAAAAAGTAAAGAAACTACGTGTCGCATAGCCCAGATCAGCGGCGACCTGGTGCACGAAACCGCCAATTTTCGAAATAATCATGGCTTAGTCCCAACCGACCCGGACAATCCAAAATCTTCCGCCAGAGTTTTACCAGGGTAGTGGAAAGGCACAGGACCGTCGCTTTCAGCATGGACAAATTGCTTCACGTAAGGATCGCTTGAATTCAACATCTGCTCCGGTGTCCCTTGCGCAACAATTTTCCCCTGAGATAAAAAATACACATAATCGGCAATCGCAAACGATTCGTGCACATCATGAGATACCAAAATCGATGTAGACCCCAATGCGTCATTTAAGTTTCGTATCAGATTAGCGATGACACCCATGGAGATAGGATCGAGCCCGGCAAATGGCTCATCGTACATAATCAACTGAGGATCAAGTGCTACCGCACGCGCCAAAGCGACTCGGCGCGCCATACCTCCTGAGACTTCAGAAGGCTTGAGAGCTGCCGCATTACGCAAACCCACCGCATGCAACTTCATCAATACCAAATCACGGATCATGGTTTCCGGCAGATTAGTATGTTCACGCAGAGGAAATGCCACATTTTCAAAGACGCTTAAATCCGTGAAGAGTGCGCCATGCTGAAACAACATCCCCATTTTGCGGCGCAAGGCATAGATGGCCTTGATATCAAGTGACTGTACAACTTCGCCATTGACGGCAACAGTGCCGCGCTGCGATTGTAGCTGTCCGCCTATCAATCTAAGTATCGTTGTTTTACCCGAGCCAGAGCCTCCCATTACGGCAATTACTTTGCCACGTGGGAAATCCATATTCAAACCGGACAAAATAGGCCGGTCGCCATAGTTAAAGTGTAAATCGCGGATTTCGACAAGATTGGGCACGACGGAGGGCTTTGAATGCAAAAGCAAGATTGTAATCCAGATCAGGAAGTTCGGTTTGGAAGAACATGTATCAGTAAGTAAAGACTTTCTTTGAAATTCTGAATTTACTTAAAATTCAGACTTATATCTCAAAAAAATAAGGAATTTAAAAATATTATTCGAAATGAAAATACATTTTCATGAAAATAAATGAACTTTGAGTCAGATAAATTTAAAATTACCTCAAATTCGCTACAATTTATATTTTAAAAGTAGATATTTACCTGGCAGAAAAAACAAAAAACCCTGCGCCAGAAACGCAGGGTTTTGTACTCAGTGCAAAAAAACTGCTATCAGGATATTAATTGTCCTCGCAAAAACCATCCTAACAATCAAGTAGCTCCTTTCCAGCCAATATCTTCAATTACCGCGGCAACACAGATTCACCCATCAAGGCGACATCGACTTCACGTGCGCATTGACGACCTTCGCGGATCGCCCATACCACCAGCGATTGGCCGCGACGCATGTCACCTGCCGCGTAAACCTTGGCAACATTAGTCAGATAACATCCTTCGCCATCGGTAGTCGCCTTGGCATTCCCGCGCGCATCCATGCTGACACCAAAGGCGTCAAGAACTTGCTGTACCGGCGAAACAAATCCCATCGCCAACAACACCAGATCGGCTTTCATTTCAAATTCGGAATCCGGCACTTCCTGCATCTTGCCGTCTTTCCATTCAACGCGGCAGGCGATCAACTTCTCTACCTTGCCGCCTTTGCCTTCCAGACGTTTGGTGGCAACTGCCCAATCACGCTCGCAACCTTCTTCATGCGAAGAAGAGGTGCGCAATTTGGTCGGCCAATACGGCCATACCAGTGGCTTATTCTCTTGCTCTGGTGGCTGCGGCATTAATTCAAATTGCGTGACTGATTTGGCACCATGACGATTCGAGGTTCCCACGCAATCCGAACCAGTATCACCACCACCGATGACGACCACATGCTTGCCGCTCGCCATTAATTGATCTTTCAACTTATCGCCGGCATTGACTTTGTTTTGCAAGGGCAGGAAGTCCATCGCAAAATGCACACCTTTCAGTTCACGACCAGGAACCGGCAAGTCACGCGGCTGCTCTGCGCCACCGGCAATGATCACTGCATCAAAATCTTTTTGCAGTTGCGCTGGCGAAATCGTTTCTTTTGACCAGTTAGTGATATTCGCTGGAAAATCCTTACCGACAAAAACGCTGGTACGGAAGGTGACACCTTCTGCCTGCATCTGCTCCACGCGGCGATCGATATGGGATTTCTCCATTTTAAAATCTGGAATGCCGTAACGCAGCAAGCCGCCAACGCGATCATTCTTTTCAAATACGGTGACATCATGACCAACACGCGCTAACTGCTGTGCGGCAGCCAGTCCGGCAGGACCAGAACCAACCACGGCAATTTTCTTGCCGGTCTTGACTGCAGAAACCTGTGGAACTACCCAGCCGTTTTCCCAGCCTTTGTCGATGATGAAATGCTCAATCGATTTGATACCGACGGCATCATCATTGATCCCTAAGGTACAGGCAGATTCACACGGGGCCGGGCAGATGCGTCCGGTAAATTCCGGAAAATTATTGGTTGAATGCAGCGTCTCCAAAGCCAGCTTGTAGTTGCCGTTGTAGACCAGGTCATTCCAGTCCGGAATGATGTTATTTACCGGGCAGCCGTTGTTACAGAAAGGAATACCGCAATCCATGCAGCGTGCGGCCTGTATCTTTGCCTGATCATCTGCCAAATGCAATGAAAATTCCTTGTAATGCTTCTTGCGTAACTGCGGCGCTTCGCTTGCTTCCTGCAAGCGCTTATATTCCATGAAACCAGTGATTTTACCCATTTTCCACCTCAATTTTATTGCGGGCCATGCGCCCATTCATTCCTGAAATGCACAGGAGCGTGCATCCGACACGGGTGCCGGATGCTCTCGCTCTTGACTATGCAGCGACTTTTTCGTTTTGTATCAGCAACTGTTTAGCTGCATACATTTCGCCAAGCGCCCGTTTGTATTCAGTCGGGAAGACCTTGACAAACTTAGCGCGGCTACGAGCCCAGTCATCAAGCAAATTACGGGCACGGGTACTACCGGTATGTTTGAAATGACGCTCCAGCAAACTACGCAAGATCGCTTCATCCGTTTCGCCTTCTCCGCCACGCAGAGCGCTATGCCAGATCGCTTTATCCATACTAGCCAATTGCACATCGCCGGCTAATACGGGTTCCAGTGTCACCATAGACATATTGCACTTGGCTTCGAACTCGCCATCAGGATCATAGACATACGCAATCCCGCCTGACATACCGGCAGCAAAATTGCGTCCGGTATTGCCCAGCACGATCACTGTACCGCCGGTCATGTATTCACAACCATGATCACCAGTACCTTCAACCACGGTTACGGCACCAGAGTTACGTACGGCAAAACGTTCACCGGCGACGCCATTGATGAAAGCTTCACCCGCGATCGCGCCATACAACACGGTATTGCCGCAGATGATGTTATCTACCGCCCAACCACGGAATTCGGTATTCGGACGGATGATGATACGACCGCCGGACAAACCTTTTCCGACGTAGTCATTGCCCTCACCCACCAGATCCAAAGTGACGCCATGCGCCAGGAAAGCACCGGCAGACTGACCGGCCGTACCTTGCAACTGGATATGGATAGTGTCGTCAGGCAAACCTGCATGACCATAACGCTTCGCCACTTCACCGGACAACATGGCACCAACCGTGCGGTTAAGATTCTTGATAGGCGAAATAAACGAGACTTTTTCACCGGTATCAAGCGCGGACTTAGCTTGCGCAATAAGTTTGTTATCCAGCGCTTTTTCCAGGCAATGATCTTGCACGTCTACGTGACGCACTTCAGTACCGGCTGGCATTTCCGGCTGATAGAAAATACGGCTGAAATCGAGACCCTTGGCTTTCCAGTGCGTGATCGCCTGGGATTTATCCAACAAATCAACGCGACCGATCAATTCATCATAAGTTCGGATACCCAGTTGCGCCATAATCTGACGCGCTTCTTCGGCGACGAAGAAGAAATAATTGACGACGTATTCAGGCTTACCTGAGAATTTCTTACGCAATTCAGGATCTTGTGTCGCAACGCCGACCGGGCAGGTATTCAAATGACACTTGCGCATCATGATGCAACCCTCAACCACCAATGGCGCTGTCGCAAAACCGATTTCATCAGCGCCCAGCATGGCGGCAATCACCACGTCGCGGCCGGTTTTCATCTGACCGTCAGCCTGTACCCGCACCCGGCTACGCAAGCCATTAAGTACCAGTGTCTGCTGAGTTTCAGACAAGCCCAATTCCCACGGTGTACCGGCATGCTTGACCGATGACAAAGGCGAAGCGCCAGTACCACCGTCATGACCGGCGATGACCAGGTGATCGGCCTTAGCTTTGGAAACACCGGCGGCAACCGTACCGACACCAACTTCGGACACCAATTTCACAGAAATCGAAGCGCTAGGATTAACGTTCTTCAGATCATGGATCAACTGCGCCAAATCCTCGATAGAGTAAATATCGTGATGCGGTGGCGGCGAAATCAAGCCTACGCCAGGAACCGAGAAACGCAGCTTAGCGATATAGTCAGAGACCTTATGTCCAGGCAACTGACCGCCTTCACCAGGCTTGGCGCCCTGTGCCATCTTGATCTGGATCTGATCAGCGGAAGCCAGGTATTCAGCGGTAACCCCAAAACGACCGGACGCCACCTGCTTGATACGTGAGCGTAAAGAATCGCCTTCGATCAGGGGAATATCTACCTGCACCACTTCATTGCCCAACACGGACGCCAGAGTAGAACCCTGTTTGATAGGGATGCCCTTCAGCTCTTGCTGGTAACGGATAGGATCTTCACCACCTTCACCGGTATTCGATTTACCACCGATACGGTTCATCGCAACCGCCAATGTGGCATGCGCTTCAGTACTAATGGAACCGAGCGACATCGCACCAGTGGCGAAACGCTTAACGATTTCCTTGGCTGGTTCAACCTGATCCAAAGGAATTGCCTTGGTCGGATCGATCTTAAATTCAAACAGGCCGCGCAAAGTCATATGGCGCTTGGATTGATCGTTAATGATCTGCGCATATTCCTTGTATGAATTAAAGTTATTCGAACGCGTCGAATGCTGCAATTTCGCGATCGCGTCCGGTGTCCACATATGGTCTTCGCCACGTACACGGTAAGCGTATTCGCCGCCGGCATCGAGTGCATTAGCCAATACCGGGTCATTACCGAAGGCCAGTTTATGCAGGCGCAACGCCTCTTCCGCCACTTCAAAGACGCCAATACCTTCTACATTTGAAGCCGTGCCTTTGAAGTATTTGTCGACCAAAGACTTATTGAGACCGATGACTTCAAAAATCTGCGCGCCACAGTAAGACATGTAGGTGGAAATACCCATCTTGGACATGACTTTCATCAAGCCTTTGCCAACCGCCTTGGTGTAGTTGTAGATGGCTTTTTCTGGCGACAAATCACCAGGCAAATCCTTCGCCATATCGGCCAGGGTTTGCATTGCCAGGTAAGGATGGACCGCTTCCGCGCCATAGCCTGCCAACAGGGCAAAATGATGGGTCTCACGAGCAGATCCTGTCTCAACTACCAGACCTGTAATGGTACGCATACCTTTGCTGACCAAATGCTGATGCACGGTGGAAGTTGCCAGCAATGCCGGGATCGCGACAAAATTTGCGTCCATTTTGCGATCGGTAATGATCACGATGTTATGACCGGATTTAACCGCATCAACTACTTCAGCGCAGATAGAAGCCAGACGCGCTTCGATACCGTCTTTACCCCATGCGACCGGATAGCAGATATCGAGCTCATAGGACTTGAATTTGCCGCCGGTATTGGCGCTGATATTGCGCAACTTGGCGATATCGGCAAAATCGAGCACCGGCTGCGAAACTTCCAGACGCATAGGCGGGTTGATGTTATTGGTATCCAACAAATTCGGTTTTGGACCGATGAAAGAAACCAGCGACATCACCATCGCTTCACGGATAGGATCGATAGGCGGATTGGTTACCTGTGCAAACAACTGTTTAAAGTAGTTGTACAAAGGCTTGAGTTTGTTCGACATCACAGCCAACGATGAATCGTTACCCATGGAACCAGTCGCTTCTTCGCCATTGGCAGCCATAGGCGCCATCAGGAATTTCAAATCTTCCTGGGTGTAGCCGAACGCTTGTTGTCTATCGAGCAGTGTCGCGGTTTCCGGCTGATCGGCTTGCTCGCCTTTTAGCTCATTTAGCTTGATGCGTACCGATTTGATCCATTGCTTGTACGGCTTGGCATTGGCGTACGTATCCTTAATTTCCTTGTCGTCAATGATACGACCGGCTTCCAGATCGATCAAAAACATTTTGCCCGGTTGCAAGCGCCATTTTTTGATGATTTTTGATTCGGGAATCGGCAATACGCCTGATTCCGAAGCCATAACGACTAAGTCATCGTCAGTGACGATATAACGCGCAGGGCGCAAACCATTTCTATCCAAAGTACCGCCGATCTGGCGACCGTCGGTAAATGCCATTGCCGCAGGGCCATCCCATGGTTCCATCATGGCGGCATGGTATTCGTAGAAGGCACGACGATTGTCGTCCATCATGCTGTGATTTTCCCAGGCTTCAGGAATCATCATCATCATCGCCTGGGCGATAGGATAACCAGCCATTACCAGCAGTTCCAGCGCGTTATCAAAACTGGCTGTGTCTGACTGGCCTTCAAAAATCAAAGGATAGAGCTTTTGTAAATCTTCGCCCAACACGGCCGATTTCATGACGCCTTCACGTGCACGCATCCAGTTAAAGTTACCTTTAACGGTGTTAATCTCACCGTTGTGCGCAATCATGCGATAAGGATGGGCTAATGGCCATTCAGGGAAGGTATTGGTAGAGAAACGCTGATGCACCAGCGCCAGCGCGGAAACGCAGCGCTCATCTTGCAAATCTTTATAGTAGACGCCGACCTGATCAGCCAACAGCAAACCTTTGTACACGATAGTACGCGCCGACATCGAAGGCACGAAATATTCCTTACCGTGGATCAGTTTCAAAGCTTCAATCGCATGGACGGCTGACTTACGGATCACATACAGTTTGCGCTCCAAAGCGTCAGTGACCATGATATCGGCGCCACGGCCAATGAAAATCTGACGGATTACCGGTTCTTTTTCGCGCACGGTAGGCGACATTGGCATTTCGCTATCGACAGGCACATCGCGCCAACCCAACACAACCTGACCTTCAGCGCGCACCGCGCGTTCGATTTCCTGCTCACATGCCAGACGGGAAGCTTGTTCTTTAGGCAGGAAAATCATCCCCACGCCGTATTCACCAGGAGGTGGCAAATTCACGCCAGACTTAGCCATCTCTTCACGATAGTACTGGTCAGGGATCTGAATCAGTACACCAGCACCGTCGCCCATCAGGGCATCGGCACCAACGGCACCCCGGTGATCAAGATTTTTCAGGATCAGCAAACCTTGCTCAACGATAGCGTGAGTTTTTTTGCCTTTAATATGCGCCACAAAGCCTACACCGCAGGCGTCGTGTTCATTAGCTGGGTCGTACAGGCCTTGCGCTTGCATAATGATTCTCCATTCAGAAATAACGTAGTCCATAGAATAGTGCAGCGCAGCAGATTACACAACAAGAACAATTAGGGTCAGTGTCAAATTAAATAACCAGTGAAACTTGCATTTTTAAATTGGGGACATAGTGATTTTGCGTAAATTTTTTTGTCTTACTCGTTTGCTAATCAGGCTTCGTTTGCTTAGATGGACGACCACGCTTCGCTGGCGCCACTCTGCGGGAGGTAAGCTTAGACATTTCCAATTTAAATTGTTCAGACCCCAGCAACCAAGCCTTGAGCGTTGCATCTGTCAATGCTGCAACTTCAGCCGAAGATAACCCACGCTCCATCATCTCTTTATAAGCGGCCTCACGCTGAAATGGCGTATTTCCCAAACCCCAATAACCAGGATGATCGGTAATCAAAGGATCATTAGTCAGACCGATATGATGCAAGTAGCTTGAGTAAGGGTAATCCACCGCATCGGCCACCAGGCTTGCTCGCACCGGGTTGCTTTCGATATACAGGCTACAAGGTAGAAAATACTTGGCAGCCTCAAGGATAGTGGCCTTATATCTTCCCTGCCAAAGAGTGCCTGAGCGATGATATTTAGAATTAAAATAAGGGACATAGTGACGCCCTATCCATTGCATCATCTTACCCAAGCCGGTATCGTCCTTGGGCGTGAGTAACAAATGCAGATGATCCGGCATTAATACATAGGCATGTATTGCGACTTGAAATTGCTTCGATGCCTCTTTGAGCCAACGGATAAAGATCACAAAATCTTCAGGATCAGCAAAGATGACCTTGCCATCGTTGCCCTTTTGGATGATGTGATGTAGCTGGTCCGGAACGACCAAGCGCGGAAGTCTTGCCATGAGATGCAATCGGTAAATGGAATCGGCATTGTAAAACAAGAACCGGTTTTGCACCGTTCCGCCGTGAATTATCCATTTAAGTCTATATACAAAATCATTTGTAAAACCATATTTGAGCGGCAACCAAGTTGCAGCGCTTAGGAATTAGCAGCGCCACGCAATTCAATTTAATTCAATTCTGGATAAATTTAGCTCAAAATAGATTCACCCTGCATGCACAGGGTGATCTGTCTGTCATCAACACTCAAAACTCTTCCCAGTCATCTGCCGCCGGTGCTTTTTGGGCTTGGCTAACCGGAGCCGCTTTAGCCACAGCAGGTTTCGCTGCACTAAGTTTTTTATGTACCGGGACCGGCCGTGACGCGGTCTTTATGGGTGCCCGCTGGGGCGCCTGCATTTGCGCTGACGCTCCGGACATATGTTCATCAACCTTAAACACACTGACTACCTCCGTCAATTTGTCAGCCTGTTCCTGCATGGCAGCCGCCGCTGCTGCGGCTTGCTCGACTAAAGCCGCATTTTGCTGGGTAACGTTATCCATTTCTGAAATCGCCAGATTAATCTGTTCGATACCGGAAGTTTGCTCAGAGGTAGCAGCTGTAATTTCGGCCATGATGTCGGTAACATGCCGGACACTATCGACAATATCATTCATGGTGCCACCGGCCTGATCTACAAGCTGAGAGCCATGTCTGACATTTTCGACTGAATCATTGATCAAGGTTTTGATCTCTTTTGCGGCACTTGCGGAGCGCTGCGCCAAATTACGCACTTCAGAAGCAACGACTGCGAAACCGCGACCCTGTTCACCGGCGCGAGCAGCTTCAACCGCGGCATTGAGCGCCAGAATATTGGTCTGAAAAGCGATACCATCAATGACAGAAATGATATCCACAATTTTTTGCGAAGAAGAATTAATCACACCCATCGTTGCCACCACTTCGGCAACCACACGCCCGCCTTTAAGCGCGATCTCTGAAGCGGACGCAGCCAGTTGATTAGCCTGGCGCGCATTATCGGCATTTTGCTTAACGGTTCCGGTTAACTCTTCCATAGAGGATGCGGTTTCCTCCAGTGAACTTGCCTGAGTCTCAGTACGCGCTGACAGATCCATATTGCCCGACGCTATCTCTTTAGAGGACAAGGCTATCGTATCGGTACCACTCCTTACCTGCGCGATAATGGCGCCGATACTGTCGCGCATCGTTTTGATCGAATACAAAAGACTCGATTCATCCGCTTTTTTGAGCTCAATCGCTACCGTCAGATCACCTTCGGCAATGTGCCGTGTAATATTCGCAGCATAATTAGGCTCACCACCCAATTGGTTTAGCAGTCCGCGTGCAATAAATAAACCCACCGCCAGCAATGCAGCAGCCAACAGCGCAGCGCCTATCGCAAACTCGATTAAACGCAACTGTATGGTAGCGTCTACGGTATCAATGTAGACGCCGGAACCTATCACCCAACCCCAAGGCGCAAAGCCTTTTACATATGATACTTTTTGCACCGGCTTGTCCTGGCCTGGTTTAGGCCACATGTAAAACACAAAGCCGGCACCTTTTGCCTTGACCACATCAACAAACTCATTAAATAAAAATTTACCGGTAGGGTCTTTAGTAGCGGACAAATCCTTGCCTTCCAATTCAGGCTTGATAGGATGCATGAGCATTTTTGGCTGCATGTCATTGATCCAGATGTACTCACCGTCACCATAGCGCAAAGTCCTGATGGCCTTCATCGCGGCCTGTTTCGCATCTTCCTCGCTGAGCTTAGTTTGTTCAATCAAGCTGTGATAATGCACTACCAGACTATGGGCAACTTCTATGGTTTGCCTGACATTGCTCTGCCTCTCCTCGATGATGAGTTTTCTTTCAGAGTACAAAAAAATAGAAGTTAAAGCAGCGATACCGAACACTGCACTAAGAATAAGTATGCCGAGTCGCTTGGCAATGCTCAAATGGTGAATCCGATTCAAACCTATCATTTTCGTCTCCTGCTAATAGAAAGAACATCCGGTCAATCAGGATTTACGCATATTAAAAAAGGTCATTAAGATCATGAGCGATTTACCCATCCACTACCATCACCGGCATCAGGACAGCCCATAAGACATGAAACACATCTAAAACTTGGCAGGAGATTCTGTAAATTAGAGGCTTTCATCAATATTTATATCCAACATCGCTTGAACAAACAAGGAAGTTCTATGTTGCAACGCAATAATGGAATAAACAATTTCATATTGTTGTCGGAAATCAACGAAATCAAAATATCTTTAACAAAAAAGCCCCTCCGGATCAAATCCGGAGGGGCTTTTCTTAAATACTGCCTGTGTCTAACTCGCAGTAAGCGCAACAGCGCTTACTGCACAAAAATTAAGCTAGCGCAAACGCTTGATTGTTCGACTGTACGGCTTTTTGCGGCAAAGATACTTGGGATGCGCCGGTAACTTCAGGGGCCCCACTCATCAACTCTGCAATGCGGCTAATTAAAGCCTTCGCAGCGCACAAAACGCGTCGCCAACTTAAAGTGTGCCGGTTTTTGGCTTTGAACGATGCTCCAGCGCACAATCGCCGAACGGCCGCTAGCATCTAACAACGATTGCTCAAACAACCACTATCTCAGCGCGCCCAGCGCGAACAAAATCAGACCAATCACGATAATGCGCTTACGGCCAAATTTATCCGAGGCGATTCCGAAAGGAATCTGCGCGCAAGCCTGGCTTAAACCATAGATACCCATCGCCAAGCCGACCAAGGTCATATTGCCACCGTCCGGCAGAGTTTTTGCGTGCAGCGCAAAAATCGGCAAAATCAGGAATAGTCCTAGCATGCGCAAGGCAAAGATCGATGCCAGCGAACTGCTGGCAAGAATTTCGTTACGGCTCATCCCGGCGGGAAGGTCTGGCGACTCGGCGCTGATTGAGCTATCGGGTGATGTTGCATTTATCATAATACAAAGGCAGTACAAAGGCAAAACGTGAAACAAAGCAGGCAGGTCACCCGCGTCAAATTTCAAAAACCCGTTATAGTAGCAGGTTGCTTGCCCCGAAATCAGAAATGCTGGGCGCGAACGACCTATGTAGTGATATGCATCAACACGCAGCACCTAGCGGAAAGCGGTCCAATGACACAAACTCGAAGCAACACACTAAAAGCAACTAAAACGTCGACCAAGCCGGACGAAATTGATTTCGGCGTGCACGATTTGCCTGTCCAAAAGAAGGATGAGATCCGCATTCGTGGTGCGCGCACGCATAATCTAAAGAACATCAATCTTGATTTGCCGCGCAACAAGCTAGTGGTGATTACCGGCTTATCCGGCTCAGGCAAGTCTTCGCTGGCATTCGATACTTTGTATGCCGAAGGCCAGCGCCGCTATGTCGAGTCGCTATCGGCCTACGCGCGCCAATTCCTGCAATTGATGGAAAAGCCCGACGTCGACCTGATCGAAGGCCTGTCGCCTGCCATCTCTATCGAGCAAAAAGCCACCTCGCACAACCCGCGCTCTACCGTCGGCACCGTCACCGAGATTCACGATTACCTGCGCTTGCTGTATGCGCGCGTCGGCACGCCGTATTGCCCCGACCATCCGGAAAACCCACTGGCGGCGCAGTCGATCTCGCAAATGGTCGATACCGTACTGGCCATGCCGGAAGACACCAAGCTGATGATACTGGCGCCGGTGGTGAGCAATCGCAAGGGTGAGCATCTGGACTTATTTGAACAGATGCAGGCTCAGGGCTTCGTGCGTTTTCGCATACAGAGCGGCACCCATGACGCCAGGATTTATGAAGTTGACGATTTACCTAAACTGAAAAAAACCGAGAAACACACGATAGACGTGGTGATCGATCGCGTGAAGGTCAAGGAAGAGATCAAGCAGCGTCTGGCGGAATCCTTCGAGACTTCGCTGCGCATCGCCAACGGCCGCGCCCTGATCGTCGATATGGATAGCGCTCATGAGCAGCTATTCTCGAATAAATTCGCTTGTCCGACTTGCGGCTATAGCCTGCAAGAACTGGAGCCGCGCCTGTTCTCGTTCAACAACCCTATGGGTGCCTGCCCGGAATGCGACGGCCTTGGTCACATCGAGTTTTTTGATCCGAAACGCATCGTCGCCTTCCCGAATCTGTCACTGGCCAGCGGCGCCGTCAAAGGCTGGGATAGACGCAATCAATTCTATTTCCAGATGCTGTCGAATCTGGCTGCCTTCTACGAATTCGATATCGACACGCCGTTTGAGCAGCTCAGCGAAGATGCGCAAAAAGTGATCTTGTATGGTTCCGGCAAGCAAAGTATCCCTTTCACTTACATCAATGAAAAAGGTCGCACCGTCATCAAGGAGCACACGTTTGAAGGCGTGATCGTGAATCTGCAAAGACGTTACCGCGAAACCGATTCTATGGCGGTGAAAGAAGAGCTGGCCAAGTTCATCAACGAAAAGCAATGTCCGTCCTGCCACGGTGCGCGTCTGCGCATAGAAGCGCGCTACGTGAAAGTCGGTACCGGCGCTCAGGAAAGGCCGATTTATGAAATCAGTGCCCTGCCTTTACGCCAGACCCTGAGCTTCTTTGAACAATTAAAATTAGTCGGTGCCAAGCGCGACATCGCTGACCGCATCATCAAGGAAATCACTTCACGCCTGACTTTCCTCAACAACGTCGGTCTCGATTATCTGTCGCTAGACCGCAGCGCTGACACGCTCTCGGGCGGCGAGGCGCAACGGATACGACTGGCTTCGCAAATCGGTTCCGGTTTAACTGGCGTGATGTACGTGCTCGATGAACCATCTATCGGCCTGCACCAGCGCGACAACGATAGATTGATAGAAACCCTGCGTCACTTGCGCGACATCGGCAATAGCGTGCTGGTGGTCGAGCATGATGAAGACGCGATACGCTGCGCCGATTTCGTGGTCGACATGGGCATCGGTGCCGGTGTGCATGGCGGCGAAGTGATCGCCCAGGGTACGCTGGAAGACATCATGAAAAGCGAACGATCGCTGACCGCCAAATACCTGTCGGGCGAATTGGGTATTGCGGTGCCGGAAAAACGTGCCGCCTTCAATCCGGAGAAACAATTTGTGATCAGCGGCGCCAGCGGCAACAACCTGAAACAAGTCACCATGAAATTGCCGGTGGGCTTACTCACTTGCGTGACGGGCGTCTCCGGTTCGGGTAAATCCACGCTGGTGAATGACACCCTGTATCTGGCGGCCTCACGCCACCTGTACGGTTCACAAACCGAACCGGCGGCATTCGAAAGCATTAGCGGCCTAGAGCATTTTGATAAAGTCATTGCGGTCGATCAGGCTCCGATAGGGCGCACGCCGCGCTCCAATCCTGCCACGTACACCGGCCTGTTTACGCCGATCCGCGACCTGTTCTCTACCGTGCCGGTGGCGAAAGAGCGCGGCTACAGCGCCGGCCGTTTCTCGTTCAACGTCAAGGGCGGCCGCTGCGAAGCCTGTCAGGGCGATGGCGTGATCAAGGTCGAAATGCACTTTTTGCCGGACGTATATGTGCCATGCGATACCTGCCACGGCAAGCGCTACAACCGCGAAACCCTGGAAGTGCAGTACAAGGGCAAGAACATCAATGAAGTGCTGGGCATGACGGTCGAAGACGCTTACGAATTCTTCAAGCCGGTACCTTTGATCGCCCGCAAACTGCACACGCTGCTCGATGTCGGGCTAGGCTATATCCGCCTCGGCCAAAGCGCTACCACGCTGTCAGGCGGTGAAGCGCAGCGCGTCAAGCTGTCGCTGGAACTGTCGAAACGTGACACCGGCCGCACCCTGTACATCCTCGATGAACCGACCACCGGTCTGCATTTCCATGATATCGATCTGTTGCTAAAAGTCATACACAGACTGCGCGATCAGGGCAATACTGTGGTCATCATCGAACACAATCTGGACGTCATCAAGACCGCCGACTGGATCGTCGACATGGGACCGGAAGGCGGTGCAGGCGGTGGTTACGTGATCGCCAGCGGCACCCCGGAACAAGTGGCGGCCAATGCGGACAGCGTAACCGGCAAGTATCTGGCGCCTTTGCTGAAAAAGAAAAAATAGAGGTTCCGAAAGGGAACTTCTAAAAACCCGTTAATCGGGATGCAGCGCAAGGCGCAAACCGGAGCAATACGTCGGTATTGCGAGGATTTGCAACGCTGCGATGCGCCCGAGTATAGGTTTTTTAGAAGTTCCCAAAAAACTACTGCGCATATTCCATGCTGCTTACAGGCCTAAATGCTGCCAGAAGGCACATGGAATATGCGGATAGGGTTTTGAGAAACACTCAACATTATCACGATAGATTAATCAAAATTAAGCATCCATGTCCATCCGCCTCATCGTCGGCCTAGGCAACCCTGGCCCTGAATACGAACAAACCCGTCACAACGCTGGCTTCTGGCTGGTTGACCAACTCGCCAGCAGCGGTTTGCAACGCGATAAAAATTTCAATGCGCTAGTCGCCAAAACCAAGATCGCCTCAGAAGATGTCTGGTTGCTGCAACCGCAGACTTTCATGAACCGCTCCGGCCAGTCGGTAGGTGCGCTATGCCGCTTTTACAAGCTCACGCCCGATCAGGTGCTGGTGGTGCATGATGAACTCGATCTCGACCCGGGCATCGCCAAGCTCAAGAAAGGCGGCTCTTCGGGTGGTCATAACGGACTCAAGGACATTACGGCGGCACTCGGCACCCAGGATTACTGGCGGCTGCGGATAGGCATAGGCCATCCGCGCACCCTGAATTTACAGCAAGGCGTAGCCGACTTCGTACTGCACCGGCCGCGTAAGGAAGAACAGCCGCTTATCGATGAAGCCATCGCCCGCAGCGTACAGATCGTCCCGCTGATGGTAGAGGGGAATACCAACGAAGCCATGCTACGCCTGCATACCAATAAATAATCAATCACCAAACAATCAAACAATCAAACAATCAAACAATCAGCATGAGCTCGCCATTACACATCCACGCTGGAAAAACCGCCATGGCGCATTTGCGCCAACACGGCTTGCAAGCCCAAGACGTGGCCGTGATACCGGCGGCGGCGGGCGGCCCCAAGGGTTTGATCTTGCAAGGACTGGATCAATACTTGTTTGGCGAGTGGCTGCCTGGCGCGCCGCGCCAACGTAGCCTGCTCGGTGCATCGATAGGTTCGTGGCGCATGGCGGCCGCTTGCCATACTGACCCGGTGGCGGCATTTCAGCGGCTGGCAGATTTGTATTGCGGGCAGCGCTATCCGGCCAAGCCGAGTCCGGCGCGCGTGACGCAAGAAATTCTCGGCTTACTGCACGGATTCGTCGGTGGTCACGAACAGGAAATTCTCACGCATCCGACGCAGCGCCTGCATGTGCTGGCGGTACGCGGACGTGGCCGCTTGCAAGCGCCACAAAGCGAACTGAGCACCAAGCTGGGCTTTGCCAGCGCCGCGCTGGCCAACCTGGGCGCACGCAAGCATCTGGCGCGCCATATGACACGCGTGGTGATCGGTGACAGCCGCGATACGCTGGCCTGGATGCCGAATCATTTCGATGCCTTCCAGACCGATTTTGCGGCGCTCAGCACTGAAAATTTACTGCCGTCTTTACTGGCCTCAGGCACCCTGCCCCTGATCATGGAGCCGGTACGCCAGATCGCCGGCACCCCATCCGGCACTTACTGGGATGGCGGCATGATCGACTACCACCTCGATTTTCCTTACGCACAAATGCAAGACACTCACGGTGCCGGAGCCGGTGCCGGTCTGGTGCTATATCCGCACTTTGCCGATCACATCATCCCCGGCTGGCTGGACAAGAGCCTGCCATGGCGGCGTGCCGGCAAGGGCGCGCACGCCAGTTGGCTAGACAACCTGATTATGCTATCGCCATCGGCTAGTTTCATACGCACGCTACCGCGCGCCAAGCTACCGGATCGCACCGATTTTTTTCACTACGGCATAGACCACGAGGCACGCATACGCAACTGGAAACTGGCGATCAGCGCCAGCGCCAGACTGGCCGAAGCCTTCGCAGCCTTTGTAGCAAAACCTGACATGGCAACCGTCAAACCGCTGAATTTTTAGTTTCAAAGCAACTGTTCACCATCAATGATAAAAAGCTTTTTCCGCAAAGGCGCAGATTTTTCGTTCTTGTTTACACGTCTATTTGCCCTCGTCCTCTCCGCAAATTGAAGAATGACACGTCAAGTTTGTGAAAAACACCTGGCCCAGCGCACAATATCCATGCGGGTTTGCAGGCATACCCTGCCACCAGGCGCATGAATGCTGCCTGCTGGCAGGGGTGTTTTTGAGCTTTCAAACTATGGGCAGTCTGTCATCAAATTTCTTCAGGCAAGTTTTTGGTACAACGCGGTTACCCCATCCATCACTTCGAGTATCCGCTCGCTGCTAGTGGCAACGTTACTAAGTAAGAGTTGCTTGCCGGCAGAGGCTTCGCCGAACTGCTGCAAGGCATGATCAAAAAATAGCCACTGCTGCTGCACCAGTGCTAGTCCCTCTTGTATTTTTGCCGTATTAGCAGGCGCTGCGCTGAGTAGCGCCATGCCAGCCACGAAGTCCTTGCGGGCAAGATCGAGTTTGGCGATGCCATCGGGCGGTGCCACGCCCCATTGCAAGGCTTGATAGTATTTCGCCATGCGTTGCGACAGCATGCGCTGGCGTCCGGCGATATTCACCAGTTTGCCGCTGCTGGTACCGGAGTGCTTTTCCAGCTGCACGGTCGCGGTTTGCGCCAGCGCCAGCATCTCATCGCTTTGCAGCATCAGGTTGCGCGCTGCACCCGGATTGGGCTCGGTGGTGCTCAACAGGGTTTTATACGTGCTCCAGTTCTTTTCCATCGTCTGTAACACCTGCTTGTTTTCGGCGGTCGGCGCAAAGGCGCTCAGTTCGGTGAGCTGATTTTCAAAAGTAACGATTGATGCCGCCAGTATCTTGCGTGAAGCCTCCGGGGCGACGCCCTGCCCCATTTGCAAATAAGCCTTGGTTAAACGCTGCGACAACATGCGTTGCCGCCCCGACTTATTGATGGCGTCATTGATGTCCTCGATTTTGGCGAAAGCCAGTGACATCAGCGAAGTGCCGGCTATCAGTACGCTGCCGCGTATCAAAAATGTCCTGCGGTTGGCTGTGCAATGCATATTGACTCCTTATTTAATCGACTGGTGAGTTGCTGCGTAGTTTGCTATCTCCTTTCCCATAAGCAAATCTTGTTCCTATGTAGATTTGCCTTCATGCACCAAATGGATGCATATCGGTTAAGATGCATGTCCAGCTTTAAGTCAACTCAGCACCTTCGCATGAAAACCAAAATCCGCACCGAAGCCGCCGCATTGTGGCAACTCGCCTGGCCCGTCCTGATCGGCCAGCTCGCCACGGTCGGCATGTCAGTCGCCGACGTCGCCATGACCGGCCACTTAAGCGCCGAAGATCTGGCGGCAGTGGCGCTGGGCGCATCGCTATGGACTATCGTTTTGGTCACGGTGATGGGCATCATGATCGCGATTAACGCGGTGGTCGCGCACGAAGTCGGTGCCGCCAAGTTTGAACGGATTCCGCACATCATGCGGCAATCGATGTGGATGGCGGCCGGGGTCGGCCTGATCGCCTGTCTGCTACTCAATCTATCCACCTTAGTATTTGACTACCTGCAGCTTGATCCCGGCGTACATGCCAAGGCTGCGCAATTCGTGCATGTGATCAGCATAGGGATGCCAGCCTTTGCCATGTACCGCGCGCTGTACGGCTACACCACCAGCATCAACCAGACCAAACCGGTGATGGTGATCGCCCTGCTCGGTCTTGGTTTTAATATTGTGGTCAATTGGCTGCTGATCTATGGTCACTGGGGTTTCCCGCAATTGGGCGCGACCGGTTGCGCGGTGGCCACCGGACTGGGCCTATGGCTGATGCTAGGCGCCATGCTATGGTGGACACACCGGGCACCCGTGTATCAGCAAACCTTCCCGTTTACCCACAAGGAAGCGCCGCACTGGCCGGAGATCCGCTCGATGCTGCGCATAGGTTTGCCGATAGGCGTAACCTATTTTGCCGAAGTCTCGGCATTTTGCGCGGTCGGCTTGCTGGTGGCGCGCTTTGGCATCGTGCCGGTATCAGCCAATCAGATCGCGCTCAATTTCTCGTCCCTGGTATTCATGGTGCCGCTTAGCCTGGGCATTGCGCTGACCACGCGGGTCGGCCAAACTCTGGGCGAAGGCGATGTGATCAGAGCGCGCTTTGTTTCACTAGTCGGGGTCGGACTGTCGCTCGGCTTTGCGGTGCTCTCTGCCGTCTTTATCGCAATTTTCCGCTATCAGATTGCCGCCGCCTACACCTCGGATGCCGCAGTACAGGAAATGGCCGCCAGCTTATTGCTGTTTGCCGCCATCTTCCAATTGTCCGATGCCACCCAGGTATCGGCTTCATGCGCGATCCGCGGCTACAAGGTAACCCGCACGCCTATGCTGATCCACCTGATGGCGTTTTATGGTTTTGCCTTACCGATAGGCTGTGCGCTGGGCTTGGGCATGTTGCCGGAATGGATGCCATGGCGACCGCAACAACCTATGGCAGCCGATGGTTTCTGGATAGGTCTGGTGTTCGGTCTGACCGTGGCGGCACTGCTGCTAGTCGCTTTTTTACAGAGGCTTTCATTAAGAAAGATCAGCTTTGCGGCCAGTTCCGGTAAAATAGCGGGTTAATTTACGTATTTTCTTGCAGTTTCCTTTTTAAAAAGATCACCATGAGTCTCCAATGCGGCATCGTCGGCCTGCCTAACGTCGGCAAATCTACCCTCTTCAATGCCCTGACTAAAGCGGGCATTCCGGCAGAAAACTACCCTTTCTGCACGATAGAACCTAACGTCGGCGTGGTCGAAGTACCAGATCCGCGTCTGGCGCAACTGTCTGCCATCGTCAAGCCTGAGCGTGTCCAGAACGCCATCGTCGAATTCGTCGATATCGCAGGCCTGGTCGCCGGTGCCTCCAAAGGCGAAGGCCTGGGTAACCAATTCTTGGCCCACATCCGCGAAACCGATGCGATCGTCAACGTGGTGCGCTGCTTTGAAGACGACAACGTGATCCACGTTGCCGGCAAGGTCAGCCCGCTCGACGATATCGAAGTAATCCAGACCGAATTGTGCCTGGCCGATATGGGCGCGGTAGAAAAAGCCATCCATCGCGAAAACAAGAAATCCCGTTCCGGCGATAAAGATGCGGCCAAACTGGTCGAGATTTTAGAACGTATCCTGCCAGCGCTGAACGATGCCAAGCCGGTACGCGCTATGGGTCTGGATGCCGATGAAATGGCTCTGCTCAAGCCTATGTGCCTGATCACCGCCAAGCCAGCCATGTATGTCGCCAACGTCTCTGACAGCGGCTTCACCAATAATCCATTGCTGGATCAGCTGACCGCCTACGCAGCCACGCAAAACGCGCCTATCGTTGCCATCTGCGCTTCGATAGAGTCCGAAATCGCCGATCTGGAAGATGCCGACAAAGCCGAGTTTTTGGCTGATATGGGCATGGAAGAGCCTGGCCTGGATCGCCTGATCCGCGCCGCCTACAAGCTGCTCGGTCTGCAAACCTACTTCACCGCCGGGGAGCCGCAGTACAAGCTGCTGATGTGCGCCGCGAATCAGCCAGCAAGAAAAATGGCGTCAAACCTACCTCGAAGACTCACATTGAGCTTGGTGCCGATTGCGTCAAGGAAGTACGCGCCTGGACCATCCACATCGGCGACACCGGCCCGCAAGCGGCTGGCGTGATCCACACCGACTTCGAACGCGGTTTCATCCGCGCCCAGACCATCGCGTTTGACGACTACATCATTCATGCGGGAGAACTTCAAGGGTGCAAGCCGCCCGAACGCCAACAGCATACAAGTAAAGTCGGGATGACCGTATGCCAGATGCGGCGAGCCCGCAGCAGACTGGATCAGCCGCTTCCTGGGCATGAACTGCAGATTGGTACGCAGCCATCCGACGGCGCAACGCTATGCCAATCCGAAATGGACGGGCGATATCAAAGTGCCGGCGCTGTTTTCTGATGGTTATCCTATCCTGCTTATTTCCGAAGCCTCGCTGGCAGACTTAAACCAGAAATTGCAGGCGCAGGGGCGTAATCCAATTCCCATGAATCGCTTCAGGCCAAATCTTGTGATTTCTGGGGTGGAGGCATTCGAAGAGGATTATGCCGAAGTGCTGCTCATCGACAGCAGCAGGCTTGGTGGCCAGAATATCCGTCTCAAGCCAGTCAAGCCCTGCCCGCGCTGTCCGGTGCCGGCAGTGGATCAAAGTACGGCAGAAGTTGGCCCTAACCCGGTCGATATACTGCAGCACTACCGTAGCAACCCCTTACTAGATGGCGCGGTCACGTTTGGCATGAATACCATCATCGTCCAGGGTCTGGGTCAAACTATGAGTCTTGGCGATGAGCTAGAATTACAGCTGGCTTTTTGATATTTATGACAGTTTTCGATATAAGCCTGGGTTTAGCTTGGAATGCGAATCGCACATGAAAGGCAAAATGGATACGCTAGTCACACCAGCGCTTACTGAAGCGGCACTCGCTATGGCGAATCAGGAATTGGCCGAAGAAAACCGCATGCTACGCGAGCAAATGCACGAGTTCCTCAAACAGGCGCACCACAATCAACGCATCATGTCGCGCCATCAGAGTTTCAATCTGGAACTGATAGGTGCCAGCAGCTTTCGCGAACTCATAGACACTATTTTTAGTACACTGCCAACCAGTTCCGATCTGGATGTAGTCAGCCTGACCCTGATTGACCATCAAAGTAATTTACGTTCCATCCTGCAAGATCTTAGCCTTGACCTGAGCGACTTCCCGCAGCTCATGTTTGTCGCCAATGAGACCGAACTGGCCTTGCCACCGCATACCAAAAACAAACCTGTACTCGGCCGCTACTCCGCTAAGCAGCATGGTTCGTTTTTCTCGACTTGCGTCAAAAAGCCGGTTAGTGTCGCCATCGTCCCGCTAATACGGCTGAACCGCCTGATCGGCTGTCTCAATCTGGGAAGTTTTCATGCCTCCCGCTTCACCGCCAACATGGCGACCGATTTTATCGAGCAAATGGGTTTCATCATCGCTACCTGCCTGGAAAACGTCATCAATCATGAACGACTGACCTATATAGGCCTGACCGATCCGCTCACCAATGTCAGCAACCGGCGCAATGTGGAACGCAGGATGCTGGAAGAAATCGGTCGCGCACGCCGTCAGCAATACAGTATTTCATGCATGTATCTGGATATCGATTTTTTCAAGCAGGTCAATGACCAATATGGCCATCAAAGCGGGGATGACGTATTGAAAGAGGTTGCCAGCAGAATCAAGGCTGAGTTACGCCTAAGCGATACTCTGGGGCGTTTCGGCGGAGAAGAGTTTGTCGTACTGCTGGTGAATACTGATCAGCAGGCTGCGGCGCAGGTCGCCGAGCGGATACGCCTGAGTATCGCCGGCCAGCCATTTTTCCTCAGCATGACGGGAGTATGCAATAGCACGATATCGATAGGTATCGCGACGTTAGTGGCATCCGGCAATCATGGAGATATGGAGATGATCGCCGCTGAACTACTATGGAATGCGGATCGCGCCCTGTATGAAGCGAAACAACAAGGGCGCAACCGGGTCTGTCTGGCAAACTAATTGAGACGGATCAGGCAGTTTTTTTTGCTTCCGCCTGCAAACGCTCATACTTAGCCTGCAATTGCTCCGGCGTTTCACGCCATGCAGGGTTAAACGGAATACAGCTGACCGGGCAGACTTCCTTACATTGCGGCACAGCGTAATGACCGACGCATTCGGTACATTTATTCGGGTCTATCTCGTAAATCTCCGGCCCCATGTAAATCGCTTCATTGGGACACTCGGGTTCGCATACATCGCAATTGATGCAATCGTCCGTAATTAGTAAAGCCACACTTCCTCCTGCTACTGCTGATCATTTCTTGTATTAAAGCAGCCTGGCATCACCGATACCAGACCACGAACGGCACTTAATTTTCTTCCGCGGCCGCCACTTTTTGCTTGAGCCATTTATCGACGGAAGGAAACACAAATTTTGATACATCTCCGCCAAACATGGCGATTTCGCGCACTATGGTACCGGAAATAAACTGATATTGGTCCGAAGGCGTCAGAAACAGGGTCTCGACATCCGGCAACAGATAACGGTTCATACCTGCCATCTGAAATTCATACTCAAAATCAGATACTGCACGTAAACCACGCACAATCACCCGAGCATCATTCTTACGGACAAAATCTTTCAGCAATCCTGAAAAACTTTCCACGCGAACATTAGGGTAATGCCCCAATACTTCATTGGCGATAGTCAGACGTTCTTCCAGCGAGAAAAAAGGCTTTTTATTCTTGCTGTCTGCCACACCAACGACCAAGGTATCAAAAAGACCTGAGGCGCGACGCACCAAATCTTCGTGACCACGAGTCAACGGATCGAATGTTCCCGGATATACGGCTGTGACCATCTTTGCTCCCTTATTCACTTCTCAAATATGAATATGCATCAATACGATCGGGCATTATGCCTGAATTTCTGGCATATCATGCACCAAATTGCTGCGTTGCAGTATATGAAAGTACACACTGCCGGCCTGATCGGCACGAATGATCTCCCAACCCTCCAGCCAATCCGGTTTCTCTTGCGTTTTATCATCAATAATTAAAGAGTGCTCCGCCTCAACATAAAGCAAACCTTTCGCGCTCAGCAGTTTTGCGCAAACCGGCAAAATTTTCTGCAATATCCCCTGGCCAAATGGCGGGTCAAGAAAAATCAGATCGACCTTTTGCTGGCGCGTCGCCATACCGGTGACGACGGTCAGTGCATCGGCGCGCAGCAAAGTGACGGTATCCGCCCCCAATTTTTGCTTAACCTGTTCGAGTTGTTTAAACGCCGGGGTGTGATACTCAACCATGGTAAGTTCAGAAGCGCCGCGACTGGCAGCTTCGAAGCCAAGCGCCCCACTACCGGCAAACAAATCGAGACAACGCTGCTCCTGCCATCCGCCGGCCAGTAAAAAATTTAGCCAATTGAATACCGTTTCCCGGACCCGATCCGGGGTGGGACGCAAGCCTTCAGCGACAATGACCGTCAGCGGAGTACGTTTCCAGATCCCGCCAATAATCCGCACCTGATGCGACGGGCGGCTATGAACTGGTGTTTTTTTGTTGTTGGCTTTCATGGGCGTAGCATATAGTTGGAAATGTGAGTCAAATTTACCAACAGGGGTCTGTTAGAATGGCAGCATTCTAACCTGTACTTACCGCAACGACTGAAATCCCCGATGTTTAGCTTCTTCAAGAAAAAACCCAAAGATGAGCCCGCTTCTCCCGCAGAAGCGATTCCCGCCATCACAGCAGCTCCCTTGCCTCCGGTTGCAGAACCGGCAGCGGCAGCGCCGATTGCAGTAGCGCCTGTAGCGCTAGAGTCGGCGGCACCAACGCCCCCCGCCAAGACTTCCTGGCTGAGCCGCCTGAAAGCTGGCCTGGCCAAGACATCCTCAAGCCTGACCACCCTGTTTGTCGGGGCGAAAATTGATGACGACCTCTACGACGAACTGGAAACGGCATTACTGGTGTCAGACGCCGGTGTCGAAGCGACTCAATTTTTACTCGATAGCCTGAAGAAAAAAGTTAAGGAAGAAAAACTGACGGAAGCCGAGCAGGTCAAGGCTGCACTCAAGACACTGTTGCGTGATTTACTCACTCCTCTGCAAAAACCCTTCGAGCTTGGTCGCCATCAGCCTCTGGTAATGATGATTTCCGGTGTCAACGGTGCCGGCAAAACCACGACTATAGGCAAACTTGCCAAGCATCTGCAAAGCCATGGTCAATCGGTGGTACTGGCCGCGGGCGATACTTTCCGTGCCGCCGCGCGTGAGCAACTCACTATCTGGGGCCAAAGAAATAATGTCACCGTCATCGCTCAGGAATCCGGTGATCCTGCCGCGGTGGCGTTTGATGCGGTAGCCTCTGCCAAGGCGCGTGGCACCAATGTCGTGATGGTCGATACCGCCGGCCGTCTGCCAACCCAACTGCACCTGATGGAAGAATTAAAAAAAATCAAGCGTGTGATTGCCAAGGGTATGGATGGCGCACCGCAGGAGATTTTGCTAGTGATTGACGGCAATACCGGCCAGAACGCATTGGCACAAGTAAAAGCATTTGACGAGGCCCTGAATTTGACCGGACTGATCATCACCAAGCTCGATGGCACAGCCAAAGGCGGCGTATTGGCGGCCATTGCTAAAATTCGCCCGATTCCGGTGTACTTCATTGGAATTGGTGAACAGATCGAAGACTTGCAGGCTTTTAATGCCCAAGAGTTTGTCGACGCCCTGTTTGATTAACGCCCTCAATTTGCGACCATGATTCAATTCCAGCAAGTCAACAAGGAGTACTCGCGCGAAGTGTTCGCCTTGCGCGACATCTCGCTGTCCATTACTCAGGGTGAACTAGTTTTTTTGGCCGGACCTTCCGGTGCGGGAAAATCTACCCTGTTGAAAATGATCGCAGGAGTCGAACGCCCGACCAGTGGCACCGTCACCGTCAATGGACAAGACATAGGCACGCTCAAGACCGGCAGCCTGCCCTACTTACGCCGTAAACTCGGCTTAATCCTGCAAGGTCAAGGTTTACTGCTAGACAGGAACGTGTTGGCCAATGTCATGCTGCCCTTGATTGTCACCGGTGCCTCCGGTTCAGAAGCTGAAATGCGCGCCAGAACCGCGCTGGAAAAAGTGAATTTATCCGACAAGGCAGAGGCACTTCCGCTAAGTCTTTCGGGCGGCGAGCAACAACGCGTTGCGATTGCCCGTGCCATCGTGAACCGTCCGCAAATCATCCTGGCCGATGAACCAACCGCCTTTCTCGACAAAGACAACGCCAATAAGGTCTTGAGCGCCTTAAAGGCATTTCAAAGTGCCGGTGTTACCTGCATTATTTCCAGCCACGATGAACAACTGTTTGATCATGCCACTCGCGTGATCTACCTGAACAAGGGCTGTATCAGCGACTCTTGGACATCTTCGCTGGCTGCCTGACTAGGAACTCCCATGACTATCTGGTTTCGCCAACATCTGTTCGCCATTAAAAGTGCCCTGTCACATCTGCGCGCCAGCCCCGGTAACTTTTTGTTCAATGTGCTGGTGGTTGCCATCGCGCTCGCCCTGCCGATCGCCGGTCTGACGCTGATCGAAAATATTCGCCCGGTTTCCTCGCAGTTGTCGATAGAGCCTGAAATCAGTATTTTCATGCATCCGGCCACCGCCCGCGCTGATGCCACAGCCCTGTCGATTCCCATCAAAAAAATACTGAAAGAAGCCGGCATCCCGGCCAAACTCAATTTTGTCACGAAGGATAAGGCATTGGCAGCAATGGAGCAAACCTCCAGTCTGGCGGAAGTTCTCGCCACCCTGGGCGGCAACCCGCTGCCAGACGCCTATGTATTGTCAATGTCAAATTCGGATGCGCACAAAGTCGAAGCCCTGGTGACGCAGCTTAGGTCATTGGACTATGTGGATGTGGTACAAGTTGATTCAGCCTGGGTAAAGCGGCTCTCTGCATTGGTACAAGTACTGCAAATGTCCTTGCTCTTTTTGGCGGGAACATTAAGTGTCGTGGTCGTGGTCGTCATATTTAACGCAACCCGCTTACAAGTGATTTCCCATCAGGCAGAAATCTCTATCGCCCGTTTATTGGGCGCCACCAATAGTTTCATCCACAAACCTTATTATTACACCGGCGCACTATTAGGATTTTTGGCGGGCTGCTCGGCATTGGCACTCATTGCGCTCTCTTTACATCCATTAAATCAGTCGATCGCTGAATTCGCGAAACTATACGCATCCGAATTCCATTTAACCCCGCTTGGCGTATTGCCAAGCATGGCCTTACTCGCCTTGAGCATGAGCCTGGGCTTATGTGGTGCCTTTTTCTCGGTACGGCGACAACTATCGCGCATTAATTGAGCATTCCCTTGAGAAAACTCAAAAAATTCTGCAACTTTTCCAGCATTCTGCTCTCTAACTTTTATAATTAATTGAAATTGATTATTATGCAACAACAATTATTGTTCGCATTGTTCTTATAATGAGAGGTTATTAGCACTCAAACTCAGAGAGTGCTAATATAAGAACTTGAAGTGACTGGTCTAATGTAATTTTCATCATTTTATCGCCACAGACCGGCAGCAAATCAGGAGGAAGAATGACTTATTCAGCGACACAAACCATTATGCCATCTTCGAATAGCACAGCATTGGCTTTGGGGTTTAGCGGTACATTAGGCAATATAGATGCCTATATTTCTGCAGTAAATCGTCTGCCCATGCTGACTCATGAACAAGAAATGGACTTAGCCAATCAACTGCGTCAAAGCAATGATCTTAATGCCGCGCAGCAATTGGTTATGTCACATTTGCGTCTGGTAGTGTCTATTGCCCGCGGTTATCTCGGTTACGGTTTGCCGCACGCCGATCTGATTCAAGAAGGCAATATTGGTTTGATGAAAGCGGTAAAACGTTTTGACCCTGACCAAGGCGTACGTCTGGTTTCCTATGCGATGCACTGGATCAAGGCTGAAATGCATGAATACATTCTGAAAAACTGGCGCCTGGTAAAGGTAGCGACAACTAAAGCGCAGCGTAAACTGTTCTTTAATCTGCGCAGCAACAAAGAGGGTCTGGATGCAATGTCGCCGACCCAGATTGAGGCTCTCGCGAAAAAAAACTTGATGTCAAGCGCGAAGAAGTCATAGAGATGGAAATGCGCCTGTCTGGTCGTGATATCGCTATGGATTCCCAAAGCGATGACGAAGACGATAAATTCGCGCCGATTGCCTATCTGAAGACAGAAGTCGATGAACCGACTCAGGTCATCGAAGCGCAACGCTATGACCGATTGCAAAGCGAAGGTCTGGAATCGGCATTATCTAAGTTAGATGCGCGTTCCCGTCACATCATTGAATCTCGCTGGTTGAAAAACGATGATGGTTCAGGCTCTACCCTACATGAACTGGCAGATGAGTATGGCGTTTCTGCCGAACGTATCCGTCAGATAGAAAGCGCTGCCCTGAAAAAGATGAAGGGATCTTTAGCAAGCTTCGCTTAACGGTAGGCAATAATAAAAATGGCACTCATTGAGTGCCATTTTTATTTCAGTAAGATTTTAAGATCATGCGCAATCGGTTCTGCGCCTTGACCGTGCTTCAAGAACAAACGAATACGACCCTGTGGATCAAATACATAGCTGCCTGCGGTATGATCCATAGTGTAACTATCGGCGGTCTTGCCGGCAGCTTTCTGGTAATACACCTTAAATTCTTTGGCCACCTTAACGGTCGCGGCCTGATCACCGGATAAACCTAGAAAACGCGGATCAAATGTCGGTACGTAGGCTGACAGCAAAGCTTGCGTGTCACGTTCAGGGTCAACCGTGACGAACAAGACCTGGACTTTTTCAGCGTCATTGCCAAGCAACTTCATAACGCTCGCCATTTCCGCCATGGTAGTCGGACAGACATCCGGACATTGGGTATAACCAAAAAAAATGACGACCGCCTTGCCCTTAAAATCAGCCAAACTGCGCGCTTTCCCATTGTGATCGGTAAGCGCAAAATCTTTTGCGTAATCCAAGCCGGTCAGATCCGTATTGATAAATTTATCGTTAAGATCAGAGCAAGCGCTCAAACACAGTAATAAAGATAGACAGGCTAGTTTCAAGAAGTGCTGCAATTTATACATGTTTTTTTATAGTTTGATGTAATGATCCACCAGCAATGCGATAAACAGCAGCGATAAGTAGACGATAGAAAATGTAAAGGTCTTACGAGCCAGCAAATCGTCGTAATGACGATAGATGCGCCATGCATACCAGAGAAACATCAGGCCAAGAACTACCGCACTTGCCAGATAGATCAAGCCGCTCATATGCACTGCATACGGCAACATGGTAGTCGCAAACAAGGCGATGGTATACAACCAGATGTGAAAACGGGTAAATTCAGGGCCATGGGTAATTGGCAACATGGGTAAACCGGATCTGGCATAGTCATCACGTCTATACATCGCCAATGCCCAAAAATGCGGCGGGGTCCAGATGAAAATGATCAACACCAGCAACCATGCCTGCATAGGCAGATCGTTAGCGATAGCTGCCCAGCCAAGCGCTGGTGGCATTGCGCCGGACAAACCGCCGATGACGATATTCTGCGGTGTTGCCGGCTTTAAAATGATGGTGTAGATGACGGCGTAACCGACAAAGGTAGCGAAGGTCAGCCACATGGTCAGGGGATTCACCAAGGCGTACAGTATCCACATTCCTAGGCCACCAAGAACCCCTGAAAACAGCAGAATTTGAGGCACCGTAATTTCACCGCTGGCGCTAGCCCGACGGGCGGTACGTGCCATGCGTGAGTCTACTTCACGCTCAATCAGGCAATTGACCGCAAAGGCTGCACCGGCAAGTAGCCAGATTCCTATCGTTGCGGCCACCACCAAACGCCAATCAGGTAACTCCGGGGTTGCCAGAAACATCCCTATAACGGCACAAAATACCGCAAGTTGAGTCACACGCGGCTTGGTCAGCGCCAGATACTGGGCAAGACGATTAGTAGAAAGGCTTAAAGTAGTCATGTCAATCAAGGTGCTGCAGCATGCCGGACTTGGTAGTTTAGCATGCACAGTAAAAGCATGAGCAAAGCCGCTCCAGCGTTATGAACCACCGCGATCAACAGTGGCCATGAAAAAAATACGGTTGAGACACCACTTAAAAATTGCAGGCAAATGACTAAGCCCAGAGCCTTAGACAACCAACTCAGTTTTGGGATTTTTCTGGCCTGATAAGCCGCCCATAAAACCACGGCAATGACCAGCCAAGCGAAGCTTCTATGTACCCAGTGAATCGCAACAAGTGCAGAAAATGGCAAATAATCTCCATTGGCCGTCAAACCCAACTGACGCCAAAGCGTATATCCATGCTCAAAATCGAGTTCAGGTATAAGCGCACCATTGCACAGCGGATAGTCATGACAAGCTAATGCGGCATAGTTAGTGCTTACCCATCCACCTAAAGCGATTTGCACGATCAACAAAATCAGCGCCAAACTCGCTACCCGGATCAAGCCCGGTCGCATTACTGCCGCGACCACTGCGTCAGTATCCTCACGTGCCCAAGCCCAGGTCAATAAACCTAATAAACCCATTCCCAATAACAGATGCATGGTGACGATAACAGGTTGCAACTTCAGGGTCACGGTCCAGGCTCCGAAGGCGCCTTGCAAACAAACGAAAAAGAATAAGCCAGTTGCCAGCCAAGGGCTATGTTTTAGCATGGCGCGACGCCACCAGGCCACGAGCATCTGAACCACGATCAGCATCCCCACGCACATCGCCAGATAACGATGAATCATTTCTATCCAGGCTTTCTGCAAAGTCACCGGTCCGCCGGGCATCAAGTCTTGCGCCGCCTTAATCGCGCCATGCGACTGAAATGGGTTCGCCTGACCATAGCAACCGGGCCAGTCAGGGCAACCCAGACCTGAATCAGTCAAGCGGGTAAAGGCACCGAAAATGATCAGGTCTAAAGTCAGAAATAAGGTGACCCCTATCAATTTCCGATATTTATCCGTGTCTCTCGATATCCAGACCAAGATCAGAGGAAACAAGGCGATCAGCAAGCCTGTTAAAGCCAGTTGTATCCACATAAGCGTTCGCCTAACCGATAGCGGAAGCGCGTAGCAACTTGGAGATATCTTTTTTCATTTTTTGCGGATCGCCGTCTTTCGGGAAACGCATCATCAGATTCCCGCGCGGATCTATCATGAAAATATGTTCGCTAAGTTGAGTATTGTCTTCTGGCGGCAGCCATTTTTTTTTAAAGCGGCAGGATCAACTTTAATCATCCTGGTGCCATCAAATGCGCGTATCAGTACGGTATCAACCGGAGCATCATCGGTAATTAGCCAGACTCTCTCAAGGCGATCCATCTCTTTACCTTGAATCAGGCGTAACTGCCGCATATCGTAGAGTTTTTTCTGGCAATTCTCAGCGCATGTGCCACTGTCTACCTGGAGCATAATCCACTTGCCTCTGTATGCGTCTAACTCTTTGGGCTCTCCGCCTAACAGCGCGCCACCCAATTTGGGCATAGGGTAAAGCTGCGGATCAAGTATGTTGCCGTAATTGGTGCGACCGCTAGGCTTAATCACGTAATAGGTCAAGTACGACAGCACCATAGGCGCGGCGCAAACCGCCAGTACCGCAAACAATTTCCAACGACCCGCTAAAGTTCTTTTATCTATTTTTTCCACGACGAAATCCTGTTACAACGAAAAAAATGACCGCCATCAGTGCCAAGGCATACCACTGAAATGCATAGCCACGGTGTTTATCAGCTCCTGCCGACGGAACCGGCCAATCACGCAATAAGCGATCTGATGAAGCGGAGGTTTGCTCAACGACGAAGTCGAGCATCTTTAAATGTGTTTGTTTCGACACATCGGCCAGCGACAAATTCTGTACGATAGCCCCGGGTAGTATTACCCCTGGCTGCCCTAATTGCATCACCCTATCAACGCCTGATCTGATCACCCCCTCAAGCACTAGCTCACCTTTAGGTGTGACTAACTCCGGCATACGGAGCCGATCAACAGGGTTTCTCGGCTGCCAGCCACGCAAGACTAAGACATGCTGATCGCTACCCCCAATGCTAAACGGCATCATTACATAAAATCCGGCCACTCCATGCAACGGGCGATTATCCAGATACAAGGGCCACCCGTGCACAAAGCGCCCATGCAAGACTACGCGACGAAAGGCATTATCGGAACCTGTGGTCAGTAATTGAGAAGATTGGAGTTCGGGCATTTTGCTACGCTGCTGCATCGCCGATGCAATATTTTCCTTTTCGGCTGCACGTTGACTTTGCCATTGGCCCAGGCTCACGCCTAACGCAACCATGGCTATGGTAGCAAACAAGGGAATGAGGCGAAGACGAAAGAAAAAAGGCATTACAATTAAGGTTTTCTGTATGGATAATCAGCTATGAAAATTTTTGTCGCTATCGCATTCTTGCTGATTTTTTTCAGCTTGGGTTCAGCTCTGGTCTATCTCATGAAAGATAAGGGAAAAAGTAACCGTACAGTGAAAGCTTTAGCATTTCGGGTAGGATTTTCTATCGGTCTGTTTATTCTGATTCTCGTCGCTAACCATTTTGGATTAATACAGCCAACCGGCATTCACTGATTTCAGTAGCGAGTTAGCACATCATACTTGGCATTCAGGCATAAGCACGAAAAAGCCGCACACAGTGCGGCTTTTTCGTGTCATAGGCAAGATTATCCAGGCTGATTACAACTGATTAAAGCCAATAAACAACCACATACAAGCCAAGCCAGACCACGTCAACAAAGTGCCAGTACCAGGCGGCTCCTTCGAAGGCGAAATGCTGCTCAGGCGTAAAATGCCCCTTCATCACGCGATACAAAATCACCGATAACATGATGGCGCCCATAGTCACATGAAAGCCATGAAAACCCGTCAGCATGAAGAACGTAGAACCGTAAATACCTGAGGTCAGTTTCAAATTCAGTTCGCTGTACGCATGCATGTATTCATAAACCTGGAAGCCCATGAATACCGCACCGAGCAATACCGTTGCCGCTAACCAGAATGCAGTCTTGGCACGATGACCGGCACGCAGCGCATGATGAGAAATCGTCAAAGTCAGGCCTGATGTCAGCAACAAGGCGGTATTAATGGTAGGGATGGGAAACGGCCCCATAGTCTTAAAGGCCTCTACCGTACCGGCAGGTCCGAGATTACCCCATTGCGCGGAGAAATCAGGCCATAACAATTTGTGATCCAGATCTGCCAGCCATGGCATAGTGATGCTGCGGGCATAAAACAGGGCTCCGAAAAATGCACCGAAGAACATGACTTCAGAAAAAATAAACCAACTCATGCTCCAGCGATACGATACATCAACCCGTGCACTGTATTGACCGCCCTCAGACTCCGCGATGGCATCACCAAACCACTTATACAATACGATGAGCGTCAGGAAAATACCTGCGAAATTCAAGTAAGCTCCCCAGGTTGCGCCGTTTACCCAGGCAGATGCGCCTAGCATGGTCAGCAATAAAGTGACGCCGCCAAGTACTGGCCACTGAGAAGGTCCCGGTACAAAATAATAAGGTGCCTTAGTATTGTGAGAACTCATTTCTATCTCCCGATTACAATTTTTAATCTAAATTTTTTTTATTTTCCAACTACACTTTTTACAATCAATATGAGTGTCGCGATGAAAATCAATGCTCCGATCACACCCGCGATAATCACATGAATAGGATTAAGCTGAGCCGCGTCCTGTTCGTAATCACTTTTTTTACGTATTCCTAGAAACGACCAAAAAACGGCTTTTGCCGTTGCCGCAAAAGAGACATTACGCTTACTTGCCGGTTTCAATTCGTCCATCCGTTATATACCTTCAGGAGCAGATTTTGGCTTCATTCCAACCTCAAAAAACGTATATGACAAAGTGATGGTTTTCACATCTTTCGGCAAATCAGGGTCGATATAAAAGACTACCGGCATTTGTCTAGCTTCGTTCGCTTCCAGGGTTTGCTGCTTAAAACAAAAACAATCCATCTTTTTAAAGTAGGCCGCAGCCTGTTGCGGAGCATAGCTAGGTATAGCCTGCGCCTCCATCTTGTACGATTGCTTGTTCACCACTTCGTACATAATCTGCGCCATTTCGCCCGGATGTACTTTCAAACTCGACACCGTAGGGCGAAAGCGCCATGGACCTTGGGTATTTGCATCAAACTCCACGGTGACTTCACGCGTTCTATCTATTTGTGAATTAGATATTTCTTTTATCGAGATATCTTTTGGAGTCAGGATATTTACCCCTGTCAATTCACAAATTTGCTTATAGATAGGCACCAAGGCATAACCGAATCCAAACATCACCACTGCAATCACTGATAACTTGCTGAGCATGGTGAGATTAAGCTTCTTAGTGCCAGACTGGCGTTGCGCTAATTCTTGGATTTTCGGTTGTTCGGACATGGGCTCTATGTCCTGTCAACGTAACCAGGTTTGCTTAACAAACACGCCAATAAAAAACACCAAGACTACAGAAAACAACATGAGTGCTGTTCTCAGATTATTCGGTTTTTTTTTGATTTTTCATTTTTTAAAGGAAGTGCGACTTGTATCGCACCTCCTGCCTAAAGCTTATTTAACTACTGGCGGTTCTTCAAATGTATGGAAAGGCGCTGGACTTGGTACTGTCCATTCCAATCCTTCGGCGCCATCCCAAGGCTGAGCAGGCGCTGGCTTGCCACCTTTAATGCAAGGGATAACAACGAAGAGCAAGAAGTACACTTGCATCAACCCGAAACCAAATGCGCCGACTGAGGCAATGACATTGAAGTCAGTAAATTGGGCCGGATAATCGGCATAACGACGCGGCATACCAGCCAAGCCCAAAAAGTGCATAGGGAAGAAAGTAATGTTAAACCAGACCAAGGAACCCCAGAAATGGATCTTGCCGCGTGTCTCGTTATACATAAAACCGGTCCATTTCGGACTCCAGTAATAAAAACCGGCAAACAAGGCAAACAAGGAACCCGCTACCAACACATAGTGAAAATGAGCAACCACATAGTAAGTATCCTGCAATTGGATATCGATAGGAGTAACTGCCAGGATCAGCCCTGTAAAGCCGCCCATGGTGAATACGAAAATGAAACCAACCGCAAACAACATTGGGGTCTCAAAAGTCATCGAACCTTTCCACATGGTCGCAACCCAGTTAAAGACCTTTACACCGGTAGGAACCGAGATCAGCATGGTTGCGTACATAAAGAACAATTGCGCCGTTACCGGCATGCCAGTAGTGAACATATGGTGAGCCCAAACGATAAACGACAAAATCGCGATCGAGGAAGTGGCATAGACCATTGATGCATAGCCGAACAAAGGCTTACGAGCGAATGCCGGAACAATCTGGGAAACGATACCAAAAGCCGGCAAAATCATGATGTAGACCTCTGGATGTCCGAAGAACCAGAAGATGTGCTGATACATCACAGGATCGCCGCCGCCTGCAGCATTAAAGAACGAAGTACCAAAATGCCTATCTGTCAAAGTCATCGTGATCGCACCGGCCAACACTGGCATAACGGCGATCAATAAATACGCGGTAATCAACCACGTCCAGCAAAACATCGGCATTTTCATCAAAGTCATGCCTGGAGCGCGCATGTTGAGAATGGTAGTGATGATATTGATAGAGCCCATGATGGAAGACGCCCCCATAATATGCACGGCAAAAATCGCCATATCCATACCCGGGCCCATTTGAGTCGACAATGGTGCGTACAAAGTCCAACCGGCAGCAGTAGCTCCGCCTGGCACCCAGAAGGACGCCATCAGCAAAATAGCGGCCGGTGGCATCAACCAGAACGAGAAATTATTCATACGGGCAAACGCCATATCAGAGGCGCCTATCTGCAGCGGTATCATCCAGTTAGCAAAACCGACGAAGGCTGGCATAATCGCGCCAAAAACCATCACCAAGCCATGCATGGTCGTGAGTTGATTAAAAAACTCTGGTTGCATCAATTGCAGACCCGGTTGAAACAATTCACTACGGATCAACAATGCCATGACGCCACCGGCCATCAGCATGGTGAAAGCAAAAATCAGGTAAAGATTCCCGATCACCTTATGGTTAGTAGCGAATAAATACCGTTTCCAGCCATGCGGCTCATCGTGGCTATGCTCGTCATGACCATGAGAATGATCGTGTGCGTGATCGACTGCTGTGTTGCTCATCTCAATCTCCTGTTCAATTACTTACGTGCAGCCAAAACTTCGGCTGGCTGAACGATATTTTCTGCGGCTTTGTTTGTCCAGTTGTTACGGGTATAGGTAATCACCGCAGCAATCTCAGTATCAGACAAAGTAGATTTCCAAGC
The DNA here is from genome assembly GCA_003970805.2 of Undibacterium piscinae. Classification (GTDB taxonomy): domain Bacteria; phylum Pseudomonadota; class Gammaproteobacteria; order Burkholderiales; family Burkholderiaceae_D; genus Undibacterium; species Undibacterium piscinae. The sequence goes on along the minus strand of CP051152.1, from coordinate 3,222,979 downwards.
AGGCATGCCTGCTTTTCCGTTTAGCAAAATAGTGATATGCCCGGCTTTTGCGCCGTTAACGATGGCAGAACCATCCAACGCAGGAAAAGCACCGGGAATACCTTTGCCGCTGGCCTGATGACAAGCTACGCAATTAGCGGCATAGACTTTTTCTCCGCGCTGCTTAAGTTCATCGACAGTCCAGACCTTATTAGGGTCGTCGGCATTCGCGGCCATTTCTTTTTTCTTGGTATCAACCCATTTTTTATAGTCAGCGTCAGAAACGACATTAACGACGATAGGCATAAAAGCATGTTCTTTACCGCATAATTCTGAGCAAAGGCCACGATAGACGCCAATTTTTTCAGCCTTAAACCAAGTATCGCGAACAAACCCCGGAATGGCATCTTGCTTTACGCCAAAAGCGGGAATTGACCAGGAGTGAATAACGTCATTGGCGGTAGTGATCAGGCGAATTTTCTTATTGACTGGTACGTAGACCTCATTATCGACTTCCATCAGATAATTGTCGCCACGCACTTCCGTAGGCAAAACACCCGGAGCACCAATTTGTGTTCTTGGTGTTTTAAGCGTAGACAGGAAAGAAATTCCTTCGCCTTCACCCTTGAGGTAATCGTAGCCCCATTTCCACTGCATACCTGTGGTTTTTATGGTGATATCAGCGTTTGAAGTGTCTTTCATTGACACCAGAGTTTTTGTGGCAGGCAAGGCCATACCGATAACGATGATGAAAGGAACAATGGTCCACAAAATTTCTACGGTCGTACTTTCATGGAAAGTAGCCGCCTTGTGCCCCAAGGATTTGCGATGTTTGAGTATCGAGTAAAACATAACACTAAACACAGCGACAAAGATCACCATGCAAATTACTAGCATCAAATTATGCAAGGAGTAAATTTGCTCCGCGATTTGCGTCACTGGCGTTTGCAAGTTCAATTCGCGCACAGCAGGACCACCCTGACTATCTACCACCGCCCAAGTTGGCAATCCTGCCGCCATGAGCGAAGTTCCCAGCATTAACGACTTTAATCGCTTAGCATGTTTCATGTTTCCCCCAAAAACCCTGTTTAAATTTTTTTATTAGAAGTTACAAAATACATATTAGCAACTTCTAGATCTTCCAGAGTATAAGACGGAAAGTCTTTTGATATCAAGCAGAAAACAAGCAGATTGTGCACTTGCAAGCAATGATTTAGCGCAAGCACCAATCAATTTACTTGACAAAAAGCAGCTTAATTAAATGAATGTTGATGTAGATTAAAGTCGCTTATTCGGGAAATCCATACGTATGATAGATTCTCCCGATGCCAGCCGTGTCGGAACAGGCTTGAACGCATGCCCGTAAATCACCTCAAAAGTGAGCGGTATCCTGCCATCCGCGTTGCGCATTGCTTCCAATTGGTCACACAGGGCTTGATAGCCACGCTTGCCGATTAAACCCTGTCGACGCGTCAACAATGGATTGCCACCGAGCGCACGAACATCCGCAAAGAGCTTTTCCACGCTCTCATAAGTAAGAGTCAATTTTTCCATATCCATCACCGGAGTGGCGAACCCGGCATTGACCAGCATATCACCAAAATCATGCATATCGACAAAAGGCAAAGTATGAGGGACATCGTCTATCACCGCAAAAGCCTGCCGCAACTCTAGCAAGGTGTCAGGTCCAAAACAAGAAAACATCAGTAAGCCGTCGGTACGCAACACCCTACGCCATTCAGCAAAAACCAGGTCGGGTTGCGGATGCCAGTGAAGGGCAAGATTTGACCAAACCAGATCAACGCTACCGCCAGCCAATGACAAACGTGAGAAATCCCCGCACACAAGGGAAACTTCAGGCTCAGACCGAAATGTCGATGGCAGCCACTTGCTAAGCATACGATCTACCGAACTCATTGCCCCCATCTGACTCCTTGCGGCAGAAGCCAGCATCTCAATCGAGCCATCAACCCCCAAAACCTGCGCGTTGACAAAGCGTTTTCGTAATTGCAACAAATCTGCGCCCTCACCGCATCCGGCATCTAACACCCTCTCCGGCTGTATCTTTACAAGCTCAAGTTTATCGCGCATACGATTGGCAATTTCTCGCCGCAAAAAATCAGATTCACGGATCTGTTCGACATCGGAAAAAAGTTGGTGGACACGTTGCAAATCAATCGGAGCGCTGAGCATAAATAGAAAATTGGATTAGAAAGTTAGACGTTCAAGCGACAAAAGCCGCACTGAAATGTGATAATGAAAAGAGTTTATACGTTTGCCACCTAGGTTTGTCACACTATTACAAACATGCCATCCTTAAAGCAATTCTGTTTGCAGGGTTTCACCTCAGGCATATCGTTGCTTTTACCGTCCTCATGCTCACTGTGCCACGAAGACGTTGACGACGCGCTACTTTGTGCCGCTTGCCGTCAACAGTATTTTGGACAACAACCTGTGCGCTGCCAGCAATGCGCAATTCCATTGCAAGTACATGATAAGCATTTTATATGCGGAGAATGCTTAAGCACACCTCCGCAATTTGATTTCACTATAGTTAGCAGTGATTACGCCGCACCTATCGATCAACTCGTCCTATCATTCAAATTTGGCCATAGGCTAGCGCTTGCTAACTTATTTGCCGAATTGTTACGCGATGCAATATTACTTGATCCACGACGGAACTTAGCGGAACTACTGTGTGCGGTACCACTTGGAAGGCGAAGGCTAAGCGAGCGCGGATTCAATCAGTCACTAGAGATCGCCAAACCGCTTTCATCTCACCTAGGCATAGCACTTAATCCTCTATTAATACAACGAACCCGAGAAACCGTACAACAAAGTAGTCTACATCCGGATGAAAGACAAAAAAATGTACGCAAATCCTTCATGCTCAATCCGCATGCAATGGAACTCATCAAAGGTAAGCATATAGGTATTATTGATGATGTGATGACCACTGGTGCCACACTACAAGAAACAGCAACGCTTTTGAAGCGATTCGGAGCTGCCAAGGTAAGCAATTATGTATTTGCAAGAACCCCGCGGCACTAAACCTCTCACATAAAAAAATAACTCAAACAAGCGTCTGACATGCTACCTGCTTTCGTCAAATTATTTATTCCGCTACGATCGCCCACTACGCTATCATTCGCGATCACAGATAATCCCAATAAAAGGAAATATTTTGTTTCATGTCGTCTTAGTTGAGCCGGAAATTCCGCCAAATACCGGAAATATTATTCGTCTATGCGCAAATACCGGTGTACAACTCCATTTAATTGAACCGCTAGGGTTTCCGCTGGATGACAGCAAGATGAAACGTGCCGGATTAGATTATCATGACTATGCAACAATGAAGGTGCATAAAAACTGGGAGACTTTTTTAAGCTCCGAAAATCCAAATTCGGAACGCATGTTCGCCTTAACGACACATGGTTCGAGTACATTTTCCACCTTGGCATTTCAGCCTGGAGATTTTTTTGTATTCGGGGCAGAAACCCGTGGATTAGCGCAAGAACTACGAGAGTCATTCCCGATAGCGCAGCGAATACGTCTACCTATGCGCCCCGATAACCGCAGCTTAAATTTATCTAATACAGTCGCGGTTGTTGTGTACGAAGCTTGGCGCCAAAATGGATTTACCGGAGGCGCTTAAAATTATTGATTCCAGAGTCAAAAAAGCATGGGTGATCCATGCTTTTTTTTGTTCGATTTATTTCACGTCAATACTTTCAAACCTGGTTTTGCAGACTGGCTGGATTACGCAGAATAAATTTCTCTCTAGCCTGATTCATCGTTTCTATTACGCTTGCGGTATTAAAAGGTTTAACGATATAGCCACTGGCACCTTTTTTAATTGCCTCATTTACCACTGACTCATCATCATTGCCGGTCACCATCATTACCAAGGTCTGCGGCAGGTGCGCCCGGATTTTCTCCAAGGCATCAATGCCATTCATAATAGGCATGATGACATCAAGCAAAATGATATCCGGCTTTAGCTTCAGACACATCTCGACACCGGATTGCCCGTCCGTTGCCTCACCAATCACATCAAACTGTTCTCCGCGCAGAATTATCTTTAACAAGGTTCTAGTCATATCGTAATCATCAACAATTACTACCCTGATTTTATTTTCAGTCTTCATATATAGTTTCAAATAAGAAAATTATTACCGGAGTACTCTATAAAAACGTCTTGCGATGAGCCAATTTCACAAACTCGATATTGATAACATTTACGCCCATTTAACAGGCTTGTCAATTAAATGCTCCCGAAAAACCCATTAAAATAAATTCCCGTGCGGTATTTATATTTGCATATGCCACATCTTAACAATCCTGGTTCCACCTAAAAAATGGACTTGCATTTTCAAGCACCAAAGGAGTATCTTCCTATTTACAACATTTGCAAAAAATAATTTTAAATCATCAACAACAATTCATAGCTGCATCTTTACGGGAACATTGTTCTGGCATATTATTAATTCTCAAAATGTGCACCAAGGTAAAATTTTATTTCTTATCTGGTGACTTGCTTCCTTAAATTTGATGAACCTTTCGCGGCACAAAAAACTTGTTTTTGCGTGGAGATTAAATGCAAGTCGACCGACAAGAATCTCGAAATTCGCCACACGTTCACCGATTAGGCAATATCAAACTGGTCTATTTATGCGCCTTAATGATCTTGGTGCTTGCCAGTTTGCCTCTTTTTTCCAACAGGGGAGCGCTAGAAGTCATCTCCTTTACGGGTATTTTGTTCTTCATACTGATATGGATTCGCTCAAACAGGAACGAAAATGCCGGATTAGAAGACATTCCGGTTGCAGCAAACAGCACGCAGACCCATCCATACACGCAAGCACCACCCCAAGCCAGCACTCAAGAAGTTATCACTGACAACTCAAGCGAATTACTTAATTCAATTTTGCCAGTCTGGCAAAACCATGTCGTTTCGGTTAAATCACAAACCGAAAATGCAGTAATTCAACTAATCACAAGTTTTGGCTCCTTAATACAACAATTTGATGAGGCTGGTTTTAGCAGCAAATCAACTGGTGAAAATTCGGACAAACATCAAGCGACAATACATCTGATTAATCTTTGCCAGCAAGATTTGCAGCCGGTAATAGCCCATCTTGAGCAGATGATCGATAGCAAAAGTGAATTGCTTGATGCTATCCGTAACCTTGCTGCATCTACAGCAGACTTAAAAGACATGGCTCACAGTGTTGGGATCATTGCGGCACAAACCAATCTGCTCGCAATTAATGCGTCCATTGAGGCTGCCAGGGCAGGAGTCCATGGCAGAGGATTTGCAGTGGTCGCTGGTGAAGTACGCAGACTGTCTTTGATGTCAGGTGAGACAGGAAAAACAATCGCTGAGCGAGTCAATCAGATTACTGAAGTTGTCAAGACTACGCTGCAAACAGCACAAAAAACCAACGAAGCCGATCGCAAGGTCATGCAACAATCTGGCAAAGTCGTCAAAGAAGTTCTTGGTCACGTACAAAGCTTGGGCGATGCTGCGGAAGAAATGCGCAGTCGAGGTGAGGTAATCCGAAATGATGTGGAGAATTTATTAGTCACACTGCAATATCAGGATAGAGTCAGCCAAATACTTGATGTTCTGGATAGAAACATTGGTAAATTAATCAAAAATCTGGCAGATGAACAGCCTTTACCCAGCACTGCCGATTGGATGTCTGATCTTGAAACTTATTACACCATGAACGATCAGCATAGCAGCCACGTACAAGCCCGGGGAGCGCCGGTGCAAACAGCGACAACAGACACTGAAGTCACGTTTTTTTAAGCTCGTTTTATAGTAAATCGCACGATGAATAACATGATGTAGTCATACCAATACAAGCGATAGATGAACAAAAAGAGAGAGAAACATTAAATTACATATATTGCAATAATATTTCTTATAAGAATGAAATTCTTGCCAATTTATTTTCTTCAAAAATTGTAATAATTACCGAAAAATCTCTACGTAAAATAAGGTTCAGTTTAGCTATTTTCTTTGTTTTAAGCGGTGGATTTGCATTAATCTAAAATACACATACCAGGAAAGAGGTAATCATGTCCAAGACAGTTATGGTAGTAGACGACTCAGCTTCTGTCAGACAGGTAGTAGGCTTGGCGCTTCGTGGTGCCGGCTATACCGTAATTGAAGGCGTGGATGGAATGGATGCCCTATCCAAACTTAAAGGGCAAAAAATACATTTGATTATTTCCGATGTCAATATGCCCAATATGGATGGAATTACCTTTGTAACAGAGGTAAAAAAACTTCCTCTGTACAAATTTACCCCAGTTATTATGCTGACAACAGAGTCGCAAGAAGGTAAAAAACTTCAAGGCCAAGCGGCCGGAGCAAGGGCTTGGGTGGTCAAGCCTTTTCAACCAGCTCAAATGCTCGCCGCCGTATCAAAACTCATTTTGCCCTAATCAAGGACTGCCATGGAAACGCTTGCGGTAACTGGTGAATTGACAATTTACACTGCAGCAACCGAGAAACATAATCTGCAAACATTTTTAGAAAAAGGCGATGATCTGGAGCTCAATTTGTCTCAGGTTTCAGAGATGGATAGCGCCGGTTTACAAGTGCTCATCGCATTAAAGCAAGAAGCAGGTCGCCAAAAGAAAAAATTGCGCTATTCAATGCACAGTAAGGCAGTACTCGAAGTCTTAGAATTAACCAACATGACAAGCAGTTTCGGTGATCAGGTAATTTTGACTTAGTCGCACCCTCAGGGAGGACGCATGAATTTCGAAGAAGAAATGAAGGCAGCGCTTGACACGTTTGTAGTCGAAAGTCGCGAGTTATTGCAGGATATGGAAGATGGCTTGCTTGGATTGGAGCATGACGATAATCCAGCCGATGCGATTGGTGCCATATTCCGTGCAGCTCATACGATCAAAGGCTCATCCGGACTTTTTGGTTTAGACCATATAGTTCAATTTACGCATGTCGTCGAGAGCGTACTTGATATGCTGCGTAATGATGAAATTACGGTATCGTCTGATCTCATTGCGGTTTTACTCCCTTGCAGAGACCATATTAGCGCCCTGATTGACGGAGTCGCTGCGGGAGTAACTCATGAAACCCCTGAGCAAACGACAATAGGGACCGCCTTACATGTACGTTTGCGGCGATTTCTCAATCACGAATCATCTGATGCAATAGGTTCGGAAGTCGCGCACCACCACGCCGAAACGCCGAAGTCGTCCGGCGGCGGCGCTATCGATAATGGCAATTGGTATCTGTCTTTGCGCTTTGGGCCTGATTGCCTGCGCAATGGCATGGATCCTTTATCCTTCATTCGTTACCTGAGTACATTAGGTGATGTAGTCAACCTTATTACCGTTACGGATAAAATTCCCTCCATTGACAAAATGGATGCGGAAACCTGCTATTTGGGTTTCGAAGTAGTTCTGAAAAGTAGTGCGACTAAAGAAGCGATAGAAAACGTTTTTGAATTTGTCCGGGAAGACAGCGTCATTCGTATCGTGCCGCCGAATAGCAAAATGGACGAGTACATCGAGATTATCAATGCCCTGCCAGATGATAATGAATTACTCGGCGAAATATTAATTAAGAGCGGCGTTCTTACAAAACACGAATTAGATGAGTGCCTGCGTCTTCAGGCGCAACGACATCGCTCCAACGACGGCCAAACCAAAGAAGCGCCTATCGGTGAAATTCTGGTCAAGCAAGAAATGCTGCAACAACCGATCTTAAATGCGGCATTAAATAAGCAACAACAGGTAAAAGAAACCAAGGCACGCGAAAAACAAAATATCCGGGTCGATGCAGAACGCCTCGATAAATTGATCGATCTAGTGGGTGAACTAGTCATCGCCGGTGCCGGCACCAATCTACGCGCCAGCAAGTCGAATGATATTGGACTACTCGAATCCACCAGCGAAGTCATGCGTCTGGTCGAAGAAGTGCGAGATAGTGCCTTACAGCTTCGTATGGTGCCAATAGGTACGACATTCAGCCGTTTCCAACGTGTGGTACGGGATGTCAGCATAGAACTGGGCAAGGATATTCTCTTAGAAATAGGCGGCGGCGATACCGAAGTAGATAAGTCGGTCGTAGATAAAATCGGTGACCCTTTGATGCATCTGGTTCGCAACTCTATGGATCACGGCATAGAAGCGCCAGCCATGCGCGCGGCGCGCGGCAAACCAGCCCAAGGTATTCTACGCCTGAATGCCTATCATGAGTCAGGCAGCATCGTGATCGAAGTCAGCGATGACGGCGGAGGTCTCAATCGCGACAAGATCTTGGCCAAAGCCATAGAACGTGGACTAGTCCCAACCGGAGCCAGTTTAAGCGACAAAGAAATTTATGCCTTAATTTTCGAGCCTGGTTTCTCTACCGCAGATCAGGTCTCGAATTTATCAGGGCGTGGCGTCGGCATGGATGTCGTAAAACGCAATGTCACGTCGCTTCGTGGCACGATAGAAATCGACAGTGAAATCGGGGTTGGAGCCACCATGCGCATCCGCATGCCTCTCACGCTTGCCATCATAGACGGGTTCCTGGTTGGCGTTGGTACCTCATCCTTCGTGGTTCCGCTTGATAATGTCATCGAATGCTTAGAATTACCCGCAAGTTGTGGGGATAATGATTTTATGGACTTACGCGGTGAAGTTCTTCCTTTCATACGGATACGCAATTTATTCGATATCGAAGGAAATCTCCCCCGACGCCAGAATATTGTCGTGGTCGGTTATGGCAGTACCAAAGCTGGTCTGGTAGTAGACAGGCTGATGGGCGAGTTTCAAACCGTGATTAAGCCGCTAGGAAAATTATTCGTTCACCTTGAAGGCATAGGCGGCTCCACAATATTAGGCAGCGGTGAGGTTGCACTCATACTAAGTATTTCTGCCATGTTGCAGCAATATACGCGTAAAGCACATCAACAACATCTACAATTACCAAGCTCAGCAACCGGATAGACAGAGAGAAATCTGCCTGTAGCAGACCTATGTATCGAACATTTTTTTCAACGCTTCATACGTATTTCAACAAAAACACTCGCAGTTTAATATTCGACGTGCTACGCGGCTACCCGGACTCCAGCATCTAGGACAAGGGCGAATCAATTCATTACACGAATTGATCATTGCTGAGATGCCAAGCGGTACCACGATAGCGCCTTTAGAATAAGGAGAATATCCGTGAAACAAGCAACGATCCAACTAGTCCAGGATTCTTGGAAAGAAGTAGCAAAGATCGCGCTGCAAGCAGCAGAGCTTTTTTATAAGAATCTGTTTGAGGCTGACCCTTCCCTGCAAGGATTGTTCAAGGGTGATATGCAGAGTCAGGGGAAAAAATTAATGCAGATGATAGGTGCTGCGGTAGGCAAACTCAACGATCTGAACAGCCTGGTCCCCATCCTTCAATCGCTGGGGCAACGTCATGCGGCATATGGCGTGAAAGACCGCCACTACCAGACAGTTGGTGCAGCCCTGCTTAAGACGTTAGGACAGGGTTTGGGAGACGCTTTTACACCATCGGTGAAAGCCGCCTGGACCGAAGTTTACGGAGTCATGTCAGACACTATGATCCAAGCAACAAAATCACAACTACAACCGAGGAGCAATTCAATGAGCCAAAAGACCCCGTCCTTTCTCTCCAAAATGTTCAGCGGAGAACAGTTGGAACAACAAGATGAGGAGATAGCCAGTTTACAACGCAGAGTCGCCGAACGCGATGCGCAACTCGCGGAGCTACAGGATCAATCTCAGGAGATGCGTGCACAACTGAGCGCGGTTAATGTACTGAAAAATGCCCTGGAAGTCGTGACTGGCAACGTCATGATCGCTGATGCAAATAACAACGTGATATTCATGAACAAATCGGTGGACAACATGCTGTCCAATGCCGAGAATGACATTCGCAAAGATTTGCCCACTTTCTCGACCAGCAAGGTCATGGGATCCAACATCGACATATTTCACAAAAACCCTGCTCACCAACGCGATATGCTGGCCAGGTTACGTGATACCTACCGCACGCAAATCACGGTGGGCGGCCGTATATTTGGTTTAGTTGCTACGCCTATCATGGACAAGGCAGGCGTACGGCAGGGTACCGTCGTGGAATGGGCGGATAAAACAGTAGAAATCGCGGCTCGTGAAGCCGAGCTCAAAGCCGCAGCAGAAAATACCCGCATCAAAAATGCGTTGGACAAATGCAGCACTAACGTCATGATTGCCGATGCCAACAACCACATCATCTATATGAATGAGACAGTGGCGGCGATGATGCAGGGTAATGAAAACGAGTTGCGGAAAAGCCTGCCTAACTTTAATGCGCGCAAACTTATTGGTGAAAACATCGATGTTTTCCACAAAAATCCAGCCCACCAACGCAGCATGCTATCGGCACTGACAACCACCTACAGGACACAAATCCAGGTAGGCAGCCTGGCTTTTGGATTGATTGCAAATCCTATTAACGATGCTGAAGGAAAGCGTGTTGGCACCGTAGTTGAATGGGCAGATCGCACCGTGGAAATTGCCGCCCGTGAAGCCGAACTTAAAGCCGCAGCAGAAAATACCCGCATCAAAAACGCACTGGACAAGTGCACCACCAATGTAATGATAGCAGATGCCGGCAACAATATCATTTACATGAATGAAACAGTAGCCGCCATGATGCAACGCAACGAGGCAGAATTACGCAAGAGCCTGCCCAACTTTAACTCGCGCCAGCTCATAGGCGAAAATATTGACGTGTTCCACAAGAACCCCGCTCATCAACGCGGCATGCTGGCCGCACTCAAAACTACTTATCGGACCCAGATTCAAGTCGGAAGTTTGTATTTTGGGCTGATTGCCAATCCTATTACGGATGTGAAAGGCGAACGGGTTGGTACCGTAGTGGAATGGAATGATCGCACTGCCGAAGTAGAAGTAGAAAAAGAAGTAGGCAACATCGTTGAGGGTGCGGTGAATGGCAACTTTACCAATCGCATTAATGAAGAAGGCAAGACCGGCTTCTTCGCAAAACTCAGTAATGACATTAATCTGTTAATGGCAACCAGCGATGTCGGACTCAACGATGTCTTACGTGTGCTGGGAGCCTTAGCCAAAGGCGATCTCACTGCAACAATAGACAAAGATTACAGTGGTACCTTCGGTGCACTCAAAGACGCCAGCAATGAAACGGTCGACAAACTTTCGCAGATCGTCACCGACGTAATTAACGCTACTGATGCGCTATCCAACGCATCAGAACAAGTATCATCGACCTCCCAGGCTCTATCGCAAGCAGCCAGTGAACAAGCTGCCAGCGTAGAAGAAACCAGTGCCAGCATAGAACAAATGGCGGCTGGAATTAACCAAAATGCCGAAAACGCCAAAGTCACCGACGGCATCGCCGGCAAGGCATCTAAAGAAGCGATAGAAGGCGGCGATGCAGTCAAGCGCACGGTTTCAGCCATGAAAGAAATCGCTTCCAAAATCGGCATCATTGATGACATCGCCTATCAGACCAATATGCTGGCATTAAACGCAGCGATAGAAGCGGCACGCGCCGGAGAACACGGCAAAGGCTTTGCGGTGGTGGCAGCTGAAGTACGTAAGCTGGCAGAACGCAGCCAGATTGCGGCAAAAGAAATCGGTGACCTGGCGGGTGGCAGCGTTAAAACCGCGGAGCGTGCGGGTGAGTTAATCGATGAAATTGTCCCCGGCATTGGGCGCACCTCGGATCTGGTACAAGAGATTGCCGCCGCATCGCAAGAGCAATCTGCCGGAGTAGGGCAGATTAATACGGCAATGAATCAGATGAACCAGATCACGCAGCAAAATGCTTCTTCCAGTGAAGAGTTGGCGGCAACGGCAGAAGAAATGACTAGCCAGGCCGAGCAATTGATGGAATTGGTAGGGTTCTTCAACCTAGGACAGCCAAGTGGTGGCAGTCGCCTGGGTTCACACGAGTCCAAATCGAACAAACGCCAGAACGCAGCTCCGAAGCGCAGCAAAGCGGTCGCCAGTTCAGGCTTTGATGATGCTAAATTTGAGCGTTTCTAGGAGCTAACAATGGGAGCAATCGCGACAGAAAGTAAAGGCGGGGCTCTGGTGAAAAATGATGCCAGAATCCCGCAAGAGTCGGGGCAATACCTGACCTTTGTGCTGGGCGGTGAAGTCTACGCGCTCGGTATTTTAAAGATCAAGGAAATCATCCAGTACGGCGATTTAACAGAAGTGCCGATGATGCCTAATTTTATCCGTGGCGTAATCAATTTGCGCGGTAGGGTGGTGCCGGTAGTCGATCTTGCTGCCCGTTTTGGCAGAGGCATAACCAGCGTCTCTCGCCGTACCAGCGTTGTGATTATCGAGATGGAGCAAAATGAGGAAAGCGAGGGTCAGAGCATAGGTATCATGGTCGACGCAGTCAATGAAGTGGTGGATATCGCTGCTTCCGAGATTGAGCCGCCCCCCTCATTTGGCGCCAAAATCCGTCCCGATTTTATCAGCGGAATGGCCAAGCAGACCGGGCGCTTCATTATCGTACTCAACCTCGACCAGGTATTGTCGATGGAAGAAATGATCGCACTAGGTCAATCCATGAGTGGTACAAGCAATTCTGTGACGGAGTCGGAGAATGCAAGCTAAGCAAGGACGTGGCGTTACATCGGTCACCTTAAAGAAAGAGGAGTTTGAGTGGATATCTCGTTTTCTGTATCAGCGTACCGGCATTACCCTCAATGAAGGAAAACAAGCTCTGGTGATGGGGCGGCTGGATAAGCGTTTGCGCAGTCGTAACCTGGCTAGCTATGGCGACTATTTCGCGTTACTCGGCCGCCCTGGATACGAAGATGAGACTACGGCAGCAATTGATTTGCTAACAACTAACGAAACCTACTTTTTCCGTGAACCTAAGCACTTCGAATTTTTACACAAAGTAGTATTTCCACAATATGCACGTCTGCGTGGGATACGTATCTGGAGCGCTGCCAGTTCTAGTGGTGAAGAGGCCTACACGATTGCAATGACCTTAGCGGAACACTTTCCGGGAGATGGATGGGAGGTTGTCGGCACTGATATCTCTACCCGTGTTCTTGAAAAGGCGACACGAGGTTTGTATCCGATGTCGGCTGCAGAAAAAATTGCTCTCCCTGTGCTGAAAAAATATTGTTTAAGAGGTCGGGACGAATACGAAGATTTTTTTCTAGTGGACGCAAATTTACGTAAAAAAGTCCATTTCAGCATGGCAAATCTCATTGAGCCTTTACCGGATCTAGGTTTATTTGAAGTAATTTTTTTACGGAATGTCATGATCTATTTTGACATGGACACTAAGGAAAAATTAGTACAACGTCTATATGAGAAGTTACGTCCTGGCGGATATTTTATTATCAGTCATTCAGAAACCTTGAACGGGATCAATTCAGCACTAAAACTAGTAGGACCATCCATCTATCGACGCGACCCTTAAGCGTCTAAAGGAATCATATGGACGAGCCTGGTTTTTACATTGATATTTTTCTACAGCCCGGGGAATTTTACTTCGGTGACAGGGAGACCCGCATCCGCACGATACTTGGCTCCTGTGTATCGATTACTCTCTGGCATCCAAAAAAACATATAGGAGGCATGTGCCACTATATGCTTCCAAAAAATAAACGCCACGGTCACAATGCTGAACTCGATGGTCGCTATGCGGAAGACACCATACACCTATTCATGCATGAAATTAAAAAATCCCGCACTCATCCACATGATTATGAAGTGAAAATTTTCGGCGGTGGCAACCAGTTTCCGGATCAAGACAAACGGGTATTTTCGGTGTCCGATCAAAACGTTGAAGTCGGACGCCGCTTGCTGGCACAGCATGGTTTTAAAATCAAATCAGAGCATATGGGGGGCAATGGCCATCGGAATATCATGTTCGACCTTTGGTCGGGCGACGTCTGGGTTAAGCACGTAGAGAAAGTGATGATGCCATGAGTGGGAAAATTAAAGTTATGCTGGTCGATGATTCCGCCGTCGTCAGGCAAGTTCTTGCCGCCTTACTGGGCAAGGATGGCGGCATAGAAGTGATTGCATCGGCACCAGATCCCATCTTCGCCATGGATAAAATGAATGTCCAATGGCCAGACGTGATTGTGTTAGATGTGGAGATGCCAAGAATGGATGGCATTACTTTTCTAAAAAAAATTATGTCGATACGTCCAACCCCAGTCGTCATTTGCTCTACGCTCACAGAAAAAGGGGCTGCGACTTCAATGCAAGCGATGGCTGCAGGGGCAATTGCGATAGTAACCAAACCGAAGGCAGGTCTGAGGAATTTTTTGGAGCTTGATGAAGGCGATATTGTTCAGGCGGTAAAGGCGGCTGCAGCTTCGAATATGCGGCACGTAAAAGCGATGACCATGGCACCGTTTAATCCGACGCAGAAACTGACCATTGATCAAGCCATGCCGTCCAGCGATGGTGCTCAAACCTCCTTATCGGCAATGTCCGTCACTACCGATAAATTAGTGGCTATCGGCACATCGACTGGTGGCACTCAGGCACTTGAATTAGTCCTGACACAATTATCCCGCACGGTTCCCGGCATTGTGATAGTGCAACATATGCCAGAAAAATTTACCGCTGCTTTTGCCGACAGACTTAATAGTATTTGCCAAATTGAGGTGCTCGAAGCAAAAAATGGCGATCGTGTCATACCCGGTCGGGCATTGGTAGCCCCAGGTGGTCGTCATATGCAGGTAAAACGCAGTGGCGCCCAATATCATGTAGAAGTCATTGACGCTCCGCCTGTCAACCGGCATCGCCCTTCTGTCGATGTATTGTTCCGCTCAGTCGCCAAATGCGCAGGTAGAAATGTGCTGGGGATTATCATGACCGGAATGGGTGATGATGGTGCGCTAGGCATGCGTGAAATGCACGATGCAGGTGCCGAAACTATCGCACAAGACGAAAAAACCTGCGTGGTCTATGGAATGCCGAAGGAAGCGGTAAAACTCGGTGCCGTGGATAAAATCACTCCGCTTACGAATATCGCCGGATTGATAGAAGCGTATGGAAGAAAACACGGATGAGATAAAATTCCGGAATTGCTATAGGTAGTATCTAAAGGATTCATCATATGCTGCGGAACAGCGCAGCTATCTTTATCGTGCTCATTTAGTGTGCGTTGATTTCATCTATATCCGTTACGATCGCTTTAACATTTTCTAGCATCTTTTCTATAATAAAATCTGGTCCGCCCTTCTGCACTGTCAACTGAGTTGCCGTGACTAGACAGTTTTGTTTTACTTGTCTCCCCCAGATTTTTGTACGCACTGATCAGTGCCAAACCATTTAAACGCTTAGTTTCAAGATTGGTAATCAATATATCAAGGGTTCCGCAAGCAATCTCCCCAAAGCAAGATAACCGTCGTTGACTACCTCTACCCTAAAGTGCATCTCGGAAAATTTGCTTAAGTAGCAATCACGACATCGGAGCTTTCTACGATCAGCGCGGAATATATCGATGCATCTTTTCTATTGGTGCATTGCTTGACTTCAGGTCGGGCTCCCTCCCCGCTATAAATAATTTGCTTTGCGCAGCAGCTCTATTTCAAACCAAGTTCAGTAAACCCATTCTGAAACACCTCTGTTGTTCCAATAGATTGATAACAGGTCTTCTAAGGGGTGGCATATATCGACACATATGCAAACATAAGTACCGCCACTCCCTGACTATGTATGCGCCGATATAATTCACGGCAAAGTTCAGGCTCTATCCGCTTCGTTCCAGTTCAAGCAATAACTGTTCTTCCATCTATATAAGAAGGCAAATCAGCATATTTTACCTGCAAAGCGGCATCTTCCTCATTTTTGCATCCTGGAGAGAGAAAGATATAAATGCATCTTGCGATATCTTCACTAGATTTGAATGGTTAGATTGTGAAATTACTGTTTATCCTCAATGACTATTCTCTTCGCGACTAAGACTATATAATGAAATATTAATTTAGATTAATTTAGTTAACCCAGTTCGTATACTGAGTAAAATTTTCGATTATGGAAGACATTGCGATATTTATCCCTTCGTGGATTTCTCTAAGCAAATATTCTTGTATTCATTGGCATTAAAAAATGAAAATCAAAAATCTCACCTATCTTACCTTCTCCAATATGTTTACTGGTAACTCATGCTCGAATCGATACAACTGCCTGCCCGCCATAAGCGACACCGCTTGCCCCTCGGGAATTGAATTCATCTCGTAATCACCGCCCTTCACATAGATGTCGGGATGAGGAATCTGCAAAGCTGTATCATTATCAAAATGACCACCAAACTTACTGACTCCAGTGCCGCCATACCGCCATTCTATCGCGCACACATTAACGCGACGGTCATCGCCTTTTACAGAGAACCGATGCGTCGGTATTACGCTAATGATCGCCTAGCGCCTGGCCTGTGCGGACGTTACGTGCCCGCGGTGCAAAATGAAGACACCATGTTCACTACGGGTTTAGCTAAATCAGCCGCTCTTGCAAGCTAGCGCAATTGGACATGTTTTCGAAGTTTGGCAAGAGCCTGCAGCTCTCGAAATTTTAAGTGAAACTGCGCTCTGCGCCGATCCAATTGCCTATCCTTATTCACAGGCAGAATCCTCCGGTAATCCACCAAAGGCGCATATTGCAAGGAGAGAGAAAAACATATAAATGCATGTTGCCTTCACTGCAGAATTTAATTGTGAGACCTGTTCTTAAACTATTTAAAGAACAACATAAAAATACCTTTTGCAAGATTAATCAAAAGTTGTAGCTGCAAGATTTTCCTGATGTATAGCAGGGACGTGTTTGCATTCGATT
Organism: Undibacterium piscinae; assembly: GCA_003970805.2. Lineage (GTDB taxonomy): Bacteria > Pseudomonadota > Gammaproteobacteria > Burkholderiales > Burkholderiaceae_D > Undibacterium > Undibacterium piscinae. Next base: position 3,206,158 of record CP051152.1, on the reverse strand, counting down.
TGAAGTAAACTTTTTTTTCATTAAAAAACATGAAAATAGAAACGCCTATCGACAGCCGCATACGATAACTCATGGTATTACGCCCTGATATCGCTATTGATGATCGCTATCTCTGCGACCTTCTATATATGGAATGGGCTGAAGAAAAATTAGCACAGAATCCCATGAGCTATTCGTACGGATACTCAAAAAGCTAGCGATGCCGTCTTACAGAGAAACTACGAATCGGCCGGGGACGGCGTGTTTGCAGGAGGAGGCGAAATCAGCCGTGAAAAATGGCATGATTATGTCAAGAGCCTGCAGCTCTCGAAAAGCTGGAATACAAGGTATGGGCTACAGCATAGTCTGACACCGGATCGCCCCGTTTGAACAACAAACGCCAATCAAGGAAAGTGCGACCACCTGGTGATCGTGCGAAAACTTTTATCAACTGGACATGGAAATTTGCGTTGATGGATACTGATATGATCTCGAAGCAATTTAGACCGGAACTTGCGTGCGTTCGGATGATATGTATTCCGAAGCAATACGCAGAGCGGCCATGGATGGAGCCCGTGATAGCGGTAGCCCACGCTCTCGCTCAAATTAGTTCAGGAAAATGATGACAAAGTACAAGCCGGGATACTGCTGTATGTACCGATACCGGCATAGCGCTGACATTGAATTTCTCGAACAAAGACGGGAAGAGTTAATCGGCTACGTCTACAGTCCGTTCAGGATGAACGACCTGATGGAAGGGATATTGTCCGGCGAAAACTTGCAACTGACATGGAAATTTTTGATGGTACTGAGATGAGCCAAAAAACCGAACTCTTCGATTTCGACGAGGCACGCATCACTCATCCTCTATATAGTCATACCCGACAGTTGCAAATTTCCGGCAGAACCTGGACGCTCAATTTTAAAACCACACCTTCTTTTGAAAAAAATATCGATCATACCAGTCCCTCGGTCGTTTTAGTCAGCGGCATATTGACCAGCTCACTATTACTTGGCGTATTGCTATTGCTGCTCTCCGGCAGAACACGCGCACTCAGGCTTGCAGACCGGATCACCTACAATCTGAGAAAAAGCGAGAAACGCTATGAGCAAGTCATCGAAGCCACCAACGATGGATTTGGGAATGGGATATCCGTTCTGGTCACACTTATTTCTCAACACGTTTTATTCAAATGCTAGGTTACACAAAAGATGAATTGCCAGCGGTATACCAGAGCGTTGAGCGTCTCTTGCATCCTGACGACAGAGCGCTGCTCAAACAAAAACTTCTGGCACATTTTAAACACGGGGAAAATATGATCTGGAATTACGCTTTGCCAGCAAATCGGCAGGATATCGGTATTTCCAGATTAAAGGACAAGCCAGTTTTGATGGAAATGGCAAAGCGATAGAAATGGTTGGCTCGATCAGTGATTTACCGAACGAAAAGAAAATTGCGAATGCACTGACGATCAGCGAAGACAAATTCCGCCGACTTATCGAGTTTGCACTATAGGCTTATTCCTTCTCAATGGCGATGGAATATGTACATATAGCAACAACAGTCTACGTAAGTTGTTCGACGACAATTTCAAACTTATAGGTTTAGATTGGCTGCAATGCATACATCCCGATGACCTAAAAGCTGTAAGGGAAGCATGGCAACAGGCGATCTCAGGCGGCAATGGATTCCAGCAAGAGTTTCGCGTAATTCAGGAGACTGCGTGATGTGGATTTCAGGAACCATCGTGCGTTTTTCCGAACAGGAAAGCAGTCAGGACCGATACATAGGAACCATGTTTGACATGACTTCCGGGTAAACTGGAACAGCTTAAATCGGAATTCATTTCCACCGTCTCGCACGAATTGCGGACCCCGCTCACTTCCGTCAAGGGCGCACTGGGATTGGTTGTAGGAGGCGTATTTGGTACCATGCCAGAAAAAATGCATGGCTTAATGGTGACCGCCTTACACAATTGCCAGACGCTAAATAACCTGATCAACGATATTCTGGATATGGAAAAAACTTGCGTCAGGCAAGTTCCGTTTACATCTGGAGTCACAGGATATCGGGCAATTGCTGCAACAAGCGATTGAGGCAAATATGAGTTATGCCGCACAATTACATGTAGGTCTGGAACTCTACAGCGAGCTACCAAAAACCTTGATCAACATAGACAAGGGACGAATTGAACAGGTATTGAATATTTAATCTCCAATGCTGCGAAATTCTCCCGAAAAACAGCAAGGTCAGAGTATCTCTTTTATTGAAACCCGGCTTTGTGCGCATCGAAGTGAAAGATGATGGCATAGGAATTTCGAGGAATTCAGAAGCCCGGATTTTTCAAAAATTTGCCCAAGCCGACAGTAAGCTTCGGTATTTTTCTTTGAGCTACCATTGGACTAAAGCATAGTCATCAAGGGAATACGAACACTGGCCTCGATAGGTTCAAGGATATGCAAGATATTCTCGTTTCTCAGAGAATGATCGGTATTCAAAAATTTTCTTTGGCGATTTCGACCTTGGACTGCCCTGAGATACTCAAGCACAGTTTTAACCGGTTGCAAGACGAGGCGCCTCAGGATCTTTGCCAATATAGCGGCAAGGTGGTGTTGGTCGTGAATACCGCAAGTTATTGCGGCTTCACCAGCCAGTACGAGGGCTTGGAAAAAATTTATGCCAAGTATCAGGGCAAAGGTCTGGTCGTACTGGGATTTCCATCCAACGACTTTGGCAAGCAAGAGCCAGGTAACGATAAACAAATTGCCGATTTTTGTTTCAACACTTACGGCGTCAAGTTCCCGATGTTTTCCAAGTCTTCGGTCAAGGGCAAGGATGTCAATCCCTTATACGCGCAATTGATCAAGGCCAGCGGCACCACACCGAAATGGAATTTTTATAAATACCTGATAGACCGTAACGGCAAGGTAGTGGAATCCTATTCCAGCGTAACTACACCGGAAGACAAGGGGTTCGTCGCCGATATTGAAAAAGCATTGGCAAAATAAACGGACAGACCGGCGTGACTGGCTTGCCCGCTTGCTTACTTACTTACTTAAGTCAGGATTTTTTAAAAGCGGGCAGATACTGCGCCAGACGCGCGCCCATCTCTTGCCCTAAAGCCTGCAGTCCGCTCATAGGCCGTACCATGACTTCGAATTCGACGATCTTGCCATCCTCGTCAAAGCGTATCAGATCTATGCCCTTGAGCTGCTTATCACCGACTGTGGCGCTAAACTCCAGCACCACATTCAAGCCGTCTTCCGAAGCCAGTTCACGATGATAGGCAAAATTTTCAAACACATTCACGACCGTACTCAAGATCAACACCACAGCCTGTGAACTGGCATAAGGCTGAAACGCCATAGGCGAACGAAACACCGCATCGGCATGGACCATCGCCGGCAAGTCTGATAAATTTTTATCGGCAATCATCTTATGCCAGTTCGCAAGCGAGCTGACGACCTTGGGATGCAATTGAGGCATAGCTTGCTCCTGATAAGTTAAATAGTGGCAGCCAGACGAGCGCCCTGATCTATCGCCCGCTTGGCATCTAACTCGCTGGCTATGTCTGCGCCACCGATCAGATGTACGGGTTTGCCTGCAGCGCTGAGTGCGGCTAGCAAATCGCGTTTAGGATCCTGGCCTGCACATAACACGACGTTATCGACGGGTATGGTTTTTTGCTCGCCAGCGACTGTAATATGCAAACCGGCATCGTCAATCTTGTCGTAACTGACGCCGGCGATCATCTGTACGCGGCGGTTTTTCAAACCGGTTCTGTGGATCCAGCCTGTCGTTTTACCCAGATTGTCGCCGACCTTGGAGGCTTTGCGCTGTAACAGGAAAATCTGGCGCGCTGGCGCTTCCACCTCAGGTTTGCACAGTCCACCTACTGTTTTATAGCTAGTATCGACACCCCATTCGGCGAAGAATTTTTTGCTATCGAGACTAGGACTGCTGCCGCTATGGCTCAGGTACTCGGCCACATCAAAACCTATACCACCGGCGCCTATGATGGCCACCGTTTTACCTACCGGCTTTTTATCACGCAATACGTCCAGATAGCTAAGTACTTTAGCGTGCTCTATGCCTGGAATCTGCGGCATACGTGGCGTAATACCAGTTGCCAGTATCACCTCATCAAAATCTGCCAAGTCTTGCGCACTGACCAAAGTATGGAGTTTCAGATTCACGCCAGTCATGCCTAACTGCTTGCCAAAATATCTGAGCGTCTCGTAGAACTCTTCCTTGCCCGGTACTTGTTTGGCGATATTAAATTGCCCGCCAATTTCTGCTGCGGCATCAAACAGAGTCACCTGGTGGCCACGGCTCGCCGCTACCGTCGCAAAACTGAGCCCGGCCGGACCAGCACCGACCACCGCAATCCGCTTCGCGCTTACCAGCGGCGCATACACCAACTCAGTCTCATGACAGGCGCGCGGATTGACCAGACAAGAGGTAACTTTGCCAGCGAACGTATGGTCAAGGCAGGCCTGGTTACAGCCTATGCAGGTATTGATTTCATCGGCGCGGCCTTGCTCGGCCTTACGTAAAAACTGCGGATCAGCCAGCAATGGGCGCGCCATCGAAACCATATCGCAGAAATCTTCAGCCAATAATTGCTCCGCCACCTCCGGTGTATTGATACGGTTGGTGGCCACCAACGGAATCGAGACATGTCCCTTGAGCTTTTGCGTCACCCAGGCGTAGGCGGCACGCGGTACTTTGGTGGCGATAGTAGGGATGCGTGCCTCATGCCAGCCTATGCCGGTGTTGATGATGGTGGCACCAGCCGCCTCAACCGCCTTGGCCAGTTGTATCACTTCCTCGAGGGTAGAGCCGCCTTCAACCAGATCAAGCATGGAGAGGCGATAAATCAGGATAAAGTTTTTGCCTACTGCTTCCCGGGTACGGCGTACGATTTCAAGCGGAAAACGGATGCGGTTTTCATACGCGCCACCCCATTCATCTTCACGTTGGTTGGTGCGCGCGGCGATGAATTCATTGATCAGATAGCCTTCCGACCCCATGATTTCAACGCCGTCATAACCGGCCGATTGCGCCAGCGATGCGCAACGTACGAAATCGCAGATAGTTTGCTCAACTTCTTCAGTGCTCAAGGCATGCGGCACGAATGGATTGATAGGAGCCTGCAAGGCACTCGGTGCCACTAGCGATGGCTGATATGAATAGCGGCCAAAATGCAGGATCTGCATGGCGATCTTACCGCCCTCCTTATGTACGGCCTCGGTAACAATCTTATGATGCTCGGCTTCCGCTTCGGTCGTCAGCATGGCACCGCCCTTCATCGGGCGCGCTCTTTCATTGGGCGCAATACCACCGGTCACGATCAGCGCGACACCGCCACGGGCACGCTCGGCATAGAAAGCCGCCATCCTTTCAAAACCATTTTCAACTTCCTCCAGTCCGACATGCATGGAGCCCATCAGTAAGCGGTTAGGCAAAGTGGTAAAGCCTAGATCGAGAGGCTTAGTCAGATGAGGATAAGATGACATGGCATTTCCTTATTCAAGAAGGATGGAAATTCAACAATAACAATTAGACTAGAAATTTAAATCACAAATATCGCTAACATGTGCAACTAGATATGCAACCAGATATGCAACTAGGTGCATAAGAGCATAACGAATTGTCTTTATTTATGCAACCAGTTGCATATAAAATACAAGAAAACGACAACGCGAAACAACGCATCCCCATTATGTCCCTGCAACATGCCTTATTGACCTCCCTGTTAGAAAAACCCTCGTCGGGTTACGATCTGGCACGACGCTTCGATAAATCCATCGCTTATTTCTGGCATGCCACGCATCAACAGATCTATCGTGAATTGTCGCGCATGGAACAACAGGGCTGGGTCACATCGACCGAAGTCGACGGTGGGCGTGCCGGCAAGCGACTATTTGAAGTGTGTCCGCAAGGGCGGGAAGAATTGCTGCGCTGGGCCAGCCAAGCCAGTGAGCCGGGTGAATTGCGCGATGAAATGATGCTCAAGCTACGCGCCGACGCAGTACTGGGTCCGCTAGACCTGGCCGATGAAATTTCCCGTCGCTTGCAACTACACAAGGAAAAATTACTGGTCTACAAGGAAATTGAGGCGCGTGATTTTAGCGCAACACCCCTGCCCAGAGAGGCGCAAATCCGCTACCTGATACTCAAGGCAGGGATCAGCTTCGAAGAAGGCAGGATTGCCTGGTCGCAGGATGCATTAGCCACCCTGCGCCAGACTTAGTACACCTTAGTACACCCCAGGAGCCTGGCAACTAAGCGCGACCAAAGTTTTAGGGCTTAGCCGCCTTAGGAGCCGCGGTCTTCTTTAGCGGCACTTTGGCGCGTGTTGTTGTGCCGGCTTTGGCGCTGGCTTTCGGTGGCGCCTTGCCTACCGCTTTGGCAAGCGCTTTTGGCTGTGCTTTAGCGGCTGTCTTGGCTGGAGTCTTCACCGGCTTTTCGTCGGCAGCGCTCTTGGCAGGAGTATTCTTCGAAGCACTGGCAGTAGCTGGTTTGCCATTAGCGGGAATCGACTCTGTCGCCATTGCCTTGCTCACCGCTTGCTTAAACTGATCTTGCAACATGCCCCATAGATTCGCGGTGTTGGCAAATGGCGACATCGCTTCGGCTTGGCTGCCGGCAGCGCTGTCGGCCTTCTGCTTAGCTTGCGCCGTATCGGCTGTCTTGGGCGCTTCAGGCTCGGCAGGAGCCGCCGCTTCGGCAACTGGCTTTTTGACTGAACCAGCCTCCGGCATAGGCCAGCTGGCATTGACATGCGTATTATCAGCCTTAGAATCAGGCTTGGAATCAGGCTTGGAATCAGGCTTAGCCTCTGCCGCGCCGGCCTGATTCATTTGCTGGGCAAAGCTCTCGCCCATCGCCTGCAAGGTACTGATGGTTGCGCGTTGCACTTCCAATGCCTGTATGGTTCCCTTAAGCATAGTCATATTAACGTTCAGCCAAGACTCTACCGTTTTTAAATCCTGAATTTTCTTATCCAGCTCATCAATGGAAACGGTGGGGGTCACCATACCGGGAACATGCATGCCGCCCCACAAATTTTTGACGAAATTCAAAGGGTCATTGATCGCACCCATCGCGGAATTATCACTGCCTTGAAAAAAGGAATTCATGCTGTTCACCCTTCAAATAATAAACAAATAAATCTCAGTGTAGCTTGAGCTCAAGATTAATAAAAAATTAATTCACCCTGAGCATCTTGCATGAGCTTGGCAATGCCGTCAAACCGGATTCAAAACGCCGCTCAGTCTTAAATCCATAGCCGCTCCCCTCATTATCAAATCGCAGTCCGGCATCAAGCCGTTTTTGCATCACCGAGACATACAAGGGCTGTATCAACTGATGATCGGCGGCGCGCATGTTGGCATCGTGAAAACCGTTAGAAAAACTCGCTCCCTCCAGCGCCTTTGCCACAGCGGCAGCTTCCGTCGTACCGGCTTTTTCTATCGCGTTCACCAGCATTTCCATCATCACTTGTATACGCAGATGCAGGTAATCGTCCTTAGAATCGGCATAGCGCTGACGAAAGCGCTGGTAAAAAACCTCGCTATCCTGAGTGCCCACATTTGGATGCCACTCCGCCACCGCCCTTACGCGACCGATACCTGCGTCGCCAATCGCGGCAGGCGCGCCCAGACTATTGGCATAAAATGTATAGAATTTGAGGTTCATCCCGGCCTCTTTGACAGCCTTGATCAATAGCGTCAAATCATTACCCCAGTTGCCGGTAATGACGGTATCGGCGCCACTGGCCTTGATTTTGGCGGCATACGGTGCGAAATCCTTGACCTTGCCGATAGGATGCAAATCATCGCCGACGATCTGGATATCCGCGCGCTTCTGGTTCAGCATGGTTCTGGCAGTTTTTTGCCACCTGCCGGCCAAAACTATAATCCTGTCCTATCAGATAGACTTTTCTGGCGGCGCTATCATCACGTATCACCTCGGTCAGTACCTGCATGCGCATATCGGCATGGGCATCAAAACGGAAATGCCAGTAACTACAGTTTTCATTGCTTAAGGCAGGGTCAACCGCCGAGTAATTCAAAAACAGTACGCGATTCTCCGGTACCCTTTGATTATGCTTATTGACGGCAGCTATCAGCGCCAGCGCCACGGCAGAACTATTTCCCTGTACCACGAAAGGAATCCGCTGGTCGGTCAGTTGCCTCAATGCGGTCAAAGAATCTTCCACCCCTTGCTTGTTGTCAAATGTCGACAATAACAAAGGATGGCGACCATCTGCCAGACGTACGCCCCCGCGTGCATTGATGTTCTCGATGGCAAATTGCAGATTTTTTTGCACCGCTACACCGGCATTGCCAAATGTGCCGCTCAAGCCATCTATCATGCCTATCCGTATCGCTGGTTTTTTCTCAGCGACGCTCTCAGTCGCAATGGCTGCTGCGCTGAACACCGGATTGATCAGTAAACTCATGAGCACGGTAATCACGCTAGCAAGTGCTGTATGCATCGTATCGCCTTTAGACAAAATCATGCCGCGCATTGTACTCGCTACAGCACCTACCTCCATTTACCTCGGTTTACGCTAAGCGGTCATCGCAAGCAGTCAGCAGAACGTTTACACTACAGCCATGACATTACGCCCTCTCCTTGCCTTGTTAAAAAACCTCCACATCAACCGCAAAAGCCTAAGCTTTGCGGCTGCCGCGCTATTGCTGCATCTGGCATTACTGCAATCGAGCGTATGGCAAGGCTGGCAATCGCCGGTCCGGCATAGCAGAAATGAAACCAGCGTACAGGTCAGCCTGACAACAGCGCCCCCGGAACAGGAACAGAAACCGCAAGCGATGCAGGCCGCTGAGCCGCCCACTGAAAAAATCGCGATGCCGGCACACAAACCCGCAGCCAAAAGCATGCGCAATCCAGCTAAAGACAGTGAACTGGCATTGACTGACAGCAGCAAAGCCGTAGAGCCCGCCACCACCGTCGCCCCGGCTGAGGAGCCAAGCCCCGCACCAGCAAACAGCGCAGAAAGCATCGCAGAAACCACGGCAGAACCAGTCCAGGCAGCAGCGCCAGCCCAGGCGGCCTATGCGACAGCGGTTCCGGGCTCGGTCGAGCTAAGCATGTCGCTGGTGCGTAGCGATCCCAATCGCAACCCCATGTATGGAGTAGGCACGATCAACTGGGAAGCAAGCGGCAACAAATACCGCATGAGCATAGAAGCCGGGATCGATATGTTGATTACCTCGATCAATCTTTACAAGCTCAGCAGCGAAGGCAGCATAGGTCAATTTGGCATTGCGCCAGAATTGAGCACGGAAGCCCGCCGCACCCGCGCCCAGACTGCCACCCATTTCAACTACACTGACAACACCATCAGTTTCTCGTCTTCCACTGCCATTGTTCCTATGAGCAATGGTGCGCAAGACAAAGCGAGCGTCCTGATGCAACTGGCGGCGATAGGCAATGCCGATGAGAATCAATTTAAGACAGGGACGATTATCAGCATGCAGGTCGCGGAAGACAGGGATGCCAGCTTGTTTGTATTTGAAATCGGCGAACTGGAAGAAATCACTACCAAACTCGGCACCATCAAAGCCTGGCACCTGATACGGGCACCACGCGCCGGAGCCTATAATTCCCGTCTCGATATCTGGCTGGCCCCATCACTGGGATGGTATCCGGTACAGATTATGAACACCGAAAGCAGTGGTATCGTCACCACCCAGAGCGTGACCAAGATAATCTCAAAAATGAATGTGGATAAATAGAATGCGCGCTATAAAATACTGGCTCCCCCCTCTGGCTCTGATAAGCGGCATGGCGCTGAGCTTGGTCGCGCGAGCCGATAATAGCTTCAACATCCCTCCTTCGGTGGATTTGTTATATTCCATCAAGGCCAGTCAGAAAGGTCTGTCCGTCAGCGGTGAGGCGCTCGTCAAATGGCAAGTAGGCGAACAAAAAAGCAAGCCCGGCTATACGCTGCTGACCGAAACGCGGGTCATGCTGTTCGGAAAAAATTCTAGAGGCCAATAGTTTTGGCAACATAGACGAATTCGGTGTGGCACCGGATAAATATGTAGAAAAACGCTTCGGAAAACCAGCCACTACCACCAGCTTTGACAGAGCCGCCCATCTGATACGGTTTACCGAAGCGAGCGTCACTTACCCTATCAAGGGCGGTGAACAAGACCGCAGCAGCGCCACCTGGCAACTGGTCGCGCTGGCGCGAGCGGCCGGCGACAAGTTTAAAGTCGGCAGCGAATGGAAAATGTTTGTCGCCGGCAGGCGCGATGCCGAACCATGGTCATTTAAGGTAAGCGGTGTAACGACACTGACTACTGCACTCGGTGAATTTTCTACGTTCCACATCATCAAGGCACCGCCACCGGACTCGAAAGACCAGCAGCTGGAAATCTGGCTGGCACCCAAACTGGAATGGTATCCGGTACGTCTGAAATTCACCGATGCCGATGGTGACACCGTCGATCAAACCATCAGCAGCATGACGAAGTAAATATTTCCCGGAAGATAAGTTGTAAATATATTTATAATATGCTCTCCCGGATGATTAATTCCATTATCATCAATCCCGCAGAAATTTCACCGACACTTTGCAACGATATTTTTTCTCACTCCCATACTGATTGATTCAGCGATTATGAGCATATCTCAAAATTTCCGGCTATTTAGCCTGGCACTAGCCTTTGCCTTACCCTTGCATAGCCACGCCCAAATTAAAGTATTGATAGGCAATGACCCGGCAGATGAAAGTAAGCCGCAAGCTCTTGCCGCATCACCGACGCCATCACTGACTGCGGCACTAGGATCACAGGTAGTGTTGAAACAAACGACCGATCTGACCGAAGTGATGCGCGCCTCACGTACCCAGGAAAACGATATCCTGATCGTCCCACCGCACGCAACCGCGTCGGCGATCAGCCATAGCTATGACTTATTGGCGCGCAACAAACAAAATACCCAATTTGTACTGATAGTGCGTAAGGAAATTGAACGCGCCGAGCAAATGAAGGGCAAACGTCTCTACCTGCCGCAGCAAGATTCAGCCCGTACCTATCTGGCCAAAGGCTTACTGGCAGAAGATGGCCTGAGCATGAAATCATTTCAAAAAACCTCATTTGGTAAGACCAGCGGTGCCGGCTTACTGGCGCTTTCCGCCAATCTGGCGGACGTAACGATAGCCGAGCAGGAAGAGGCGAAAATCTGGATGAAAAAAAATCCGGATATCGCCAGAATACTTAAAGCGACACGCTCGGTGCCGTCCGGTGTCGCCGTAATGGTGCGCAAGAACATGGCCGACAGTGATAGAAAAAAACTGCTGAAATGGATAGCTTCCCCGGACTCCAGCGGATTTGGCAAACTGCAAACCACCAATAGCGCCGATGAAGAGCAATACCGCTACATCGCCTCTTTAGGGATACTGACGCCCGATAGCATTCCCGGCGTTACCAAGGTGACAGCCGAGCAGGTCGCCAAATTACTGACGGACGGTGCAGTAGCTGTCGACACCCGCAGTGCCAAGGAATATGAACAGGAACACATCATCGCGGCGATTCATGCGCCTTATCTGGAAAAAAGCCTGAAAGATCGCGAATATGATGCAACGATGGATGATTTCTCGGCACTATCAAACCTGCCGCTGGAAAAAGCGTTGATTTTTTATTGCAATGGTCCGGAGTGCTGGAAATCTTACAAGGCTTCGATCGCGGCAAAAGCCAAAGGTGTCAAGAAAATCTATTGGTATCGCAATGGCATGCCGGAATGGCGCGAGAAATCCTTACCGCTCGCGACAAAATAACGCTCGCAACATCAAGAGATAAAAAAACCGGGGTTATGGGACTTAGATAGCCCCATAACCCCGTTTTTCATTCCCTCTGGTTCTAGGTGAGCGGCAGCCTACTTGCCAGCCACGCCAGAGACATATTTTGCCAGCAACTTGACTTGCTCTTCAGTCAGCGTCGTAAACGCTGGCATCAGGCCTATGCCATTACGGATGGCTTTTTCAACTCTGGCTGCATCAGGCTTGAGTTCGTCAAGAATCGGGCCAACCTCCCCCTCAGCACCAGCATGCTTCAAGGTATGGCAAACGGCACAGGCCGGTACCGCGGTCTGGGTAAACAATTTTTTGCCGGCAGCGATTTGCTGTGCATCCTGCGCCATGACAACATTACCCAACACGCCCGTCATCGCCGCCAGCAAGGCCGCTTTTCCTATGTTTTTGAATATCATACTCATCGTATTTTCCTTAAGCGACGGTAATTTTCAGCGCATGATCGCGCCAACTGGCATTGTTATAGCCGCCGGTATTTTCCACGCTGCGTTCAGCTTGCTGATTACCCAGGACATCTGTCACACGGCTGGCAATCGTGTAGCTACCGGGCGCGAGTTTCACGCTCAGTACGAACTGGCGCCAGGCATAACGGCCAAGATCAGGGCCGACAAATTTTGCCGCCTGCCAGGACTCGCCGCCATCTATCGAAACCTCCACCCCCTTCACCGCATTGACACCACCAAAGGCAACACCCTTGATCAGAGTCTGGCCAGCCGCTACCACACCAGCTTCCGGCGCCGGGGAATTAATCCAGGACTTGGCTGCCATCTCCCACACGGAAGGCTGGCTAGGATCGCCCTTCTGGCCAGGTGGCGACAGGCGATAGCCGGTCTTCTGGATCGCCGCATCGGTCTGTTCCAGCGTAAATGCCAATCGCTTGATGTACTTAATATTGTTGACGCCGGTATAGCCAGGCACGATCAAACGCAGCGGACCGCCATGTGCCAGCGGTATCGGCGCGCCGTTCATTTCCCATGCCAGCAGGGCATCGCCCATGGCTTTGAGCGGTACCGAACGCTCTACCATGACGCTTTTCGGGTCCAGTCCTTCCGGAATTTTCTCGCCGCCGCTGCCTGTCATATATACCATGCCATCGGTGACGCCACCCAAGGCCGCCACCAGATCACGCACCGGTACACCGCTCCACACCACACACCCGGCCGCGCCGACTGCCCATGCGGTGCCGCTGGCTTTGGTAGGAAACAAACCACGACCATTGCCGGAACACTGCAAAACCATGGCGGTGGTTTCCAGCCCTATGCCCTTGAGCTGCTTCAGGCTCAGTGTGCTTGGTTTTGCCACACCCTCGATACGCACTTCCCAGGCATCACGGTCGGCAATGATGGAGGCATCCGGAGCCGGTAAATTATTCCGGATATACAGCTGCTCAGCTGGTGTGATCACACTGGTGCCGAAAGCGCTGCGTTTGGTTTCCAGCGTACTGGAAGTGTGTACTATCATGGATGCAGGATCTTTCCATGCCACATAGGCTGGCAAAGGTTTTCCTGCGACAGCTTTGGCAGCAGGCTCGACCTCTCCGGCGAATGTTGTCCTGCTTAATCCCGCCAGTCCACCCGCAGCCAGTGCCACGGCACTACCGGTAAGAAGATGGCGGCGGGAAGGATTGCCAAGCGTTGGCTCTGAGGAAATGCGATTGTGCTTAGTCATTTTCGTCTCGTTATAAATTATCGCGATTCAATAGGATTTTAAGGATGACTTAAAACCACCCGTGCAAGATCATTGATCGTTCGTGAATCAATTGGTAATAATCGGTGATACCGTTTGAATTATGCCCAGTATATTGATATGCATCAATAATTAGTTCCTATGAAACTTATCATCCCCCTGTATTGTGAGGTGGCGCCAGAACTTTAGCCTGACGACAAAAACTCGCTCAGACGATCGCAGAATGGCTTACCATGCTCTCAACCCAGCATCAAACACCTCACTTCCCATACCATCACCAACATAGGAGGAAGGGGAGTATCGTTATCAATGTTCTGATAACGCTTGTGTTTATTGCCGAAGATAGAAAATAATACTTATACTCATTCCCAGTATCTGAGAGCACATATTAAATGACTAGATCCAACGACAGCGCCCTGGTTTTGTTTAGCGGCGGCCAAGATTCCACCACATGTCTGGCATGGGCATTGGCACGCTATCAACGCGTAGAAACCATAGGCTACGATTACGGCCAGCGCCATTCCATAGAATTGAGCATGCGTCCCAGCCTGCTGGAAAAAATGCGCGGCTTTTCCAGCGACTGGAAAGACCGTCTCGGCGAAGATCACATGATAGATCTCGGCCTGATCTCACAGCTATCGCACACCGCGATGACCGAAGACATAGAAATCACCATGCAGGAAAACGGCCTGCCCAACACCTTTGTGCCGGGTCGGAACCTGATGTTCATGATGGTAGCGGCCACGCTGGCATACCGGCGCGGCATCAACGTGCTGGTTGGTGGCATGTGTGAAACTGATTTTTCCGGCTACCCCGATTGCCGTGACGACAGCATGAAGGCATTACAGGTAGCGCTCAATCTGGGCATGGCAACCCGCCTGAAACTGGAAACGCCGCTGATGTGGATCAATAAGGCCGAAACCTGGCAACTGGCCGAGCGACTCGGCGGCACCAAGTTAGTCGATCTGATCCGTGCCGACACCCATACCTGCTATCTGGGCGAACGCGGCACCCTGCATGACTGGGGCCATGGCTGCGGCACTTGCCCGGCCTGCGCCCTAAGAGCACGTGGCTATCAGGAATATGCTGCCGGACTTTAGGCTGAACTTGTAAGCCTGCCGTTAGTTTCGCGGTCTACACTCAATCGATCTGCCGTATTTTCCGGCCCACCTGTTTATTTACTTACCTGATCCCACTATGCTCATCGCTTTGCTAACTGACCTACATGCCAACCGCGAAGCCGTGAGTGCCTGCCTGGCGCATGCGCAAGAGCAAAACGTCAGCCAATACGCTTTCCTCGGTGATCTGGTCGGCTATGGCGCTGATCCGGCCTGGGTACTCGACACCGTGATGGATTACGCCAGCCGCGGCGCCTATGTGCTGATGGGTAACCATGACATCGCGCTGATACAGGAAGACCGTAAAGGGATGAATCCTATCGCCTTTCAGGTGGTCGAATGGACCCGCTCACAACTCAATGAAGAGCATCTAGCATTCATCCGCAATCTGCCATACCGGATTGAAGTGCAGGACATGCTGTTGGTACACGCCAATGCCTGGGCCCCGGAAAAATGGGAATACGTAGAAGGCACCATGGAGGCCACCCGCAGCATGCACGCCACCAAGGCGCACATCACGTTCTGCGGCCATGTCCACATGCCTACCCTGTATCACATGACACTCACTGGCAAGACCGGTGAATTTTTGCCTGCTCCGGAAAACAGCATCCCTCTCAGCAAGCAAAGACGCTGGCTGGTGATCCCCGGCTCGGTAGGGCAACCGCGCGACGGCAATCCCGCCGCCTGCTACGCCACCTTTGATACCGTGACGCTGGAACTGACCTATTACCGCATCCCCTACGATGCCGAAACCGCCTCCGCCAAAATCATCACCTGCGGCTTGCCCGCAAGTCTGGGACAACGTCTAATCACGGGAAATTAAGATGAGCCAAGGCAAGCATCACAGCCTGCAAGCAGGCATGGAGTTTGACGGTTACCGGTTGGAAGAGAAATTACATACCGGCGGTATGGCTGCCTTGTGGAGCGTCACCGATTTAAGGAACCGCCACCAAAAAGAAGGCGAAGCGGCGATTCCGCCTTTAATCATGAAAGTGCCTTTGCTGTTCTCCAGCGAAGATCCGACGGCGATCGTGGCGTTTGAAGTTGAGCAAATGATCATGCCCAAACTCAAGGGCACGCATGTTCCGCGTTATTTTGGCGCCGGCGATTTTGACGCCCAGGCGTATATCGTGATGGAACAGATCGCCGGTACGTCCCTGCGCAGCCGTTTCGATGCCTCCCCGCTGCCGGTGGCGGAAGTGGTCAGCACAGGCATCAAGATCGCCCATGCGCTGCAAGACCTGCACCGCCAGCACGTAATCCATCTCGACATCAAGCCCAGCAACATCATGTTTCGCCCGGACGGCAATGCCGTACTGATCGATTTTGGTTTATCGCGGCATGACAAATTACCGGATCTGCTGGACGAAGAGTTCCGCCTGCCGATGGGAACCGGCCCCTATATCTCACCGGAACAGGTGCTGGGCGTACGCAATGAACCGCGCAGCGATTTGTTTTCTCTCGGTGTCTTGCTGTATCACCTGGCGACGATGCCTCGCCGCATGCCGGTTTGAGGCTATGACGGCCACGCAAAGTGACGACATGATTTCCAATGGCACGGGTCAACAGAATTTCGCCACGGTAATTCTCGATACCCGGATGCTGGGCTCAAACTCCAGTCGCCTTTCTCCATGCCGATTTCACCTATCACGCGGTTCCAGCTACGCGACAGCGGTTGCGCTCTGCCATTCGATTGATGGGTCAGGCTCAATCCTGCGATCCGGCCTTGCCAACCAAAAATTTCATAAGGCGTATGAAACACCGCCATCACTTCCGGCTCGTAATTAGTTTCGCGGAACGGCCGCGACAACTCTGGCGTATACACCTGCCAACGCGAAGATTGGGTGTAACCCGCCCACAGATTGGCATCGAGCCCCAAAGGATTTTCCCACAGTTTGGCTTTCAGGCTAATCTGAAATTTTGCTTCCAGCGGATTCAAAATAGACCCGATATTGGTTGCAGTATGATTGGGCGCGGGCGAACTAGGATTGTTATTGATGTCAGTAGTATAGGTAATCGGCAGCACATACATAGGCTTATACGCGCGCGGCAGGAAACTGCCGGTTGACTTGCCCGAATCGAGCTCCCAGCGGTCGACCATATTTGAGCCGATCCGCTCTTTACGAATTTTTTCGTATTGCGCCTGCTTTTCCGCCTCGGCTACAGAGGCCTGGCCAGCCACAGCAGCAGGTAATGCCGCGGCTACTTCAGGAGCACTACGTCCGTTGGCGAGGTCATAACAAGCCAATCGTTCGCTGTCATTGAGCAGTTTTTTACAGTCGCTCTCAAGCGCCATCGCCTGAGTCACGAGTAAGAATAAGCCTGCGCTACAAAGTAAGTTCTTCATTTTCTCTTTCTATTCATGACTGACGACATTTAAACACACACCCCAGAATTTTCATTGCATTTTAACATTGCTATTTTGCATATTGGAATTCGAATCCGTCCCTACCTTACAGTGCGCGTCAATTGACTGGCGTCACGGAAAATTTATCCTGGCCCTTCCATTGGCAGACAGCTACACACACTCATGGACATTCGGCAAAAAAATGGCTACAGTGAGTTTTGGCAAGGCAGCAAGAAAAATAAAATGCATAGAAGCCTGCCGAGCATCTCTATCGTTTAACAAGTATCATCAATTACACGGGAGCAATGATGTCAGCAAATGCAAAAAAATTCCGACTCATCACACGCAGCGATTTTGATGGTTTAGTCTGCGCGGTGTTGCTCAAGCACCTCAATCTCATCGATGAAATACAGTTCGTGCATCCTAAAGATATGCAGGATGGCAAGATCACCGTCACCGAAAATGACATATCAACCAATCTGCCCTATGTGGAGGGCGTGCATCTGGCCTTCGATCACCATCTGTCTGAGACCCTGCGCAATAGCGGCGAACGCAAAAACCATGTGATACAACCCGACGTACCATCAGCTGCCAGAGTCGTATATAACTATTACGGTGGTCTCAAGGCTTTTCCCGCTTCCTGGGACGAGATGATGGCGGCGGTCGACAAAGGTGACTCGGCTCAATTCAACCGCGATGAGGTATTGCATCCGCAGCGCTGGGACCTCTTGAATTTCCTGATGGATGCCAGAACCGGCCTGGGTCGTTTCCGCGAATTTCGGATTTCCAACTACAACCTGATGATGGATCTGATCGAATTTTGCAAGAATCACGGCATAGACGAGATCATGCAAATTCCTGATGTCAAGGAAAGGGTAGACCTATATTTCGAGCACGAGGCAAAATGCAAGGAACAGATATTGCGCTGCGCTACCGTGCATAAAAACCTGGTTGTGCTCGATTTGCGCAAGGAAGAGATCATCTACGCCGGTAACCGTTTCCTGATCTACGCGTTATTCCCTGACACCAATATCTCCATCCACGTATTGTGGGGATTGAAGAATCAAAACACCGTATTTGCTACCGGAAAATCCATACTCAACCGCAGCTCAAAAACCAATATCGGACCCTTGATGCTGGAATACGGTGGCGGCGGACATGAAAACGCCGGGACTTGCCAGGTAGAGAACAACGATGCCGAAGTCGTGCTGACTACCCTGATTTCACGCATCAACGCGGATGGCTAAATAGTGTTATTACCAAGGGGGGAATGAACGTGGAATGCATCCGTGTAAACAGCCCTCCTACTAAGTCTGGGCTGTTTTATACGAAGCAAGTCTAGGCAATCTTTTGCCCCATTTTCCAGACCCCCATCACCACCGGCATCTGCCCATGCATCCTGACCCGGATGAAGTCTCCACGCAAACCACGGGCAATTTCACCGCGGTCGAGAAGACCTATAATGCGCGCCGGATTACGGCTGACGGTAGCGATCGCCTTAGGCAAGCTAAAGCCATCATCCTGCAACATGAATGCCGCATGCAGCAAGCTGGCCGGCACATAATCGGACGACAGTATGTCGAGCAAACCGGCGCGGGCCAGTTCGCTGGCAGCCACATTACCGGAGTGAGAACCACCGCGCACCCGGTTCGGGGCACCCATGACGATGCTCAGGCCATGTGCACGCGCCGCCAGGGCCGCTGCCAGCGTAGTCGGGAATTCGGAAATCGTCACGCCATCAGCATGCCCTTCGCTGACATGCGCCACCGTCGTATCATCATGCGTTGCCAGCGGTATCACCTGAGTATGGCTGGCGCAGCAGGCGATAATTTTCTTGCGGTTTTCAGCCGCATGCAAGTGCTGACGCTCCAGCATATGATCGAGCATCGCATCGACTTTTGCGATACTCCAGCCACGCTTGCCGCCGACATAAGTGCGGTAATGTGCCAAATCCGTCCATTGACGCTGTCCCGGTGTGTGATCCATCAGGGATACCAGTTTCACTCGCGCATCGTGCAGGAAAGGCGCAAACAGCGCCAGCAATTGAGGCTCAGCCAACTCAAGGCGCATGTGCAAAAAATGATCGGCGCGCAACAGCCCGGCATCGGCGGCTTGCTGCAAGCCTTGCGCGCAACTGTCCAGGGTTTGCAGGCGTACGCTGTCGGCATCCAGATCGCCGACCGACACCGCATCGAGTACGGTGGTAATGCCGGCGGCGGCGATCTCTGCATCATGGGCGATAATCGCCGGCAATACCGGCCAGTTCACCTTGGGGCGCGGCATCAGATGCTTTTCCAGATTATCGGTGTGCAATTCGACCAGGCCTGGCAACAGGTAATCGCCTTGCCAGTCTTGCCCGGACAAACCCGGAGCAGATGGTGCCAGGGATGAGACTTCAGCGATCATGCCTTGCTGCACTAACAAAGATCCGGAGAACACCGCATCGGCGCTTACGATACGGGCATTGTGCACAAAAACGTCGCTGCAACTTGATTTCATAGTGAAAAATAGACAATATACGGTATCCATTCACAGTATCACAATTTCGCAGCCGTATTCCTATTGCTCCCAGAAAATAGTGCAGCACTCTTTCCGCAGAAAGATCCAGACATGACACGCTATGCACTTTATTTTGCCCCTGAAACCGACAGCCAGTGGTGGCTGGCCGGCAGCCAATGGCTGGGACGCGACACCGCCTCGGCGCACGCGCTGGCGCAACCTCGCATAGCGGGAATAACGACAACCGTGCAAGCCAAAGTCACCCGAGATGCGCGCCGTTATGGCTTTCATGCGACGCTCAAAGCGCCATTCCGTCTTGCCGAAGGCTATCAGCTAAGGGATCTGGAACAGGCACTGCATACGTTTTGCAGCCAGCAACGCGCGCTGATCGTACCATCACCGCAAGTGCTATGGCTGGGGCATTGCCTGGCCTTGCGCCCGAATAGCGAATGTCCGCCACTCGATGCACTGGCAATGCGCTGCGTACGCCATTTTGCACCGTTCAGCACCGCGCTCAACAGTAATGAAATGGCCAGACGCAACAGCCAGGCGCTGAGTCCGCGCCAGCAAGAATTGATGCAGCGATGGGGCTATCCTTATACTGAAGAAGAATATCGCTTCCACCTGACTTTGAGCGATGCAATGAACTATTGCGACGACGCACTCACTACCGCGTTGCGCGACGCCGCCGTCAAGCATTTTCAGATCAACGAGACCATGTGGATCAAGGGTATCGCGCTGTTTTGCGAAGAGTCGCCTGGCGCAGATTTCAAATTATTGAAGCAATATCATTTTGCGAACCGGCACGGTGATGCGATCGAGGCGTATGTCTTCAAACCGGCCAACTGGCAAGCCAGCGATCTGCGCCCTGCGGTGGTGTACACCTACGGTGGCCCGCTCAATGACAGGCATATCGTCGAGACCGACAGTTTTCAAGCGACTGCCTATTTATTCGGCATGTATATGGCGGCCAAACATGGTTATGTGATGGTTGCCGTCGATCCGCGCGGACACTCCAATTACGGGCGAAAATTCAGTGACGCCAACTGGGAACAAGTCGGCAAACCACAAACCGAAGACCTGCAAGACCTGGCCAGTTATATGCAAAAAAATCTAGGCGTCGATGCCCAGCGCATAGGTTTAACAGGATGGAGTTTCGGTGGCTTCCAAACCCAATACACCATGTACACCAGCCCCGACACTTTTGCCGCTGGCATCGCCGGAGCCGGCCCCACCGAATGGGAAAACTATAATAGCTGGTACAGCGGCCGCACCATAGGCAAGACCGAACGCAGCAAACCCACGCTGCGCCGCTACTCCTTATTACCGCTCACCACAGGACTAAAAAAACCACTGATGCTGGTACATGGTATGCAAGATCCGAATGTGCTGTATCAGGATACCGTCAACGTGTATCGTGCCTTATTGGAGAACGGCAAGGAAGGTCTAGTCGATCTGTTCCTAGATCCAGACGGCGAACATGGCCTCGATGGCGTCGTCAAAGCCAAGGGTCGCCACAAGAAATACGAAAGCTTCTTCCTCCAGCATTTGGGCGTTGCCAAGTAAATCGCTAGTGTCAGCAAGTTAAGTTACTGTTCAGCCCGTTATATCAAACCCTTCTCAGCCGTCACGGGAGAAGGGTTGGGATGAGGGTGGGTCCGAAATAAGCGCATATTGATTTTTCATGGGTTAAGCGTATCAGCTATTGAAGGCAAGCGTTACTTTTTTCAATCACCCTCCTTGCAGGGCGCATAATTCCGCTACTAGCGAATATGGCTCCAAAGGTGGATGGCATGCCATTCAAATTCCCCTGTTCCGCCCCCGGCCCTCTCCCGCCGGGCTGGGCGAGGGAGTTTTCATGCTGGCGGAACAGTAACAAGTTAGTGTAATAAAAAACACCCCTGCCCGCTCGCGCATATTCCATGCGGCTTTGCGGGCAGGCAGGCTGGCGAGGCGCATGGAATATGCGCGCTGGGCCTTGCATCAAAAAAATCCTGATTGGCCGCAGCCGCTAGATCTACTCATCTCTGGCAAGGGAAGTATCTGGCGCGACAGCTTGCATCGCCAGATCCGGATGCTGCCAGTGCGGTAGTGCGCGCAGACGCGCCAGCCAGCGCTGCAGATGCGGGTAGGCGCTTTCGTCTATCCCGACTTGATCTAACCAAAACAAATACGCAGAACAACTGAGGTCGGCAATACTGGGACCGGACGGCAGCAAGAAATCCTGCGCAGAGACGGCCGCATCCAGCCTGGCCAGATCGGCCAGCACGCGCTGCCGCAGGTAATGCAGAACCTCGCGCGCGCTCCAGCGTAGCGCATAACGCAGATTGGGCAGGCTAAATCCTATGCGATCTTTCCCATGAGAGCCCCCTGCCATTCCGACTTGCGCTGCGCCATCGCATGCTGGCACATAGCAGAATCGGCCAGACGGCGAAACGCCAGCGTGAAATCGACATCCTGCCCTGCCATGCTTTCCAGAAAATCCTCAGCTAACTCCAGGTCGCCCGCTTGCTCACCGCTCAGGCCCAGTTTACGCCGCATGCCGGTCAGCCAATGCTGTTGATAGCGTTGCGGAAAATCGTCCAATACCGCAGTCGCCAATGTTACCGCCCGTGCAGGCTCGGGGTCTATCAGCGTTAATAAGGTTTCAGCCAAGCGCGCCAGATTCCATTGCGCGATGCGCGGCTGATTGCTATACGCATAGCGGCCCTGACTGTCAATAGAGCTAAAAACCGTATCGGGATCATAGCTATCCATGAAGGCGCAAGGACCGTAATCGATGGTCTCGCCGGAGATCGTCATATTGTCGGTATTCATCACGCCATGGATAAAACCATTGAGCATCCATTGCGCGATCAATGCCGCCTGACGCTCGCTCACCGCCTGCAGCAGGCTCAGATACGGATTCGTTTCGCCAGCCAGAGCGGGATCATGACGCGCAATCACGTAATCGGCGAACTGCCGCAATACATCATCCTGATCTTTTGCCGCGACAAACTGAAAAGTGCCTACCCGCAGATGGCTGCTGGCTACCCGCGTCAGTATCGCGCCCGGCAATACGCCTTCACGCAACACCGCTTCTCCGGTATTGACCACCGCTAAAGCGCGGGTAGTAGGAATGCCAAGTGCGTGCATGGCTTCGCCTATCAGATACTCACGTAGCATAGGCCCTAGCGTGGCCTTGCCGTCACCGCCACGTGAAAACGGCGTGCGGCCGGAACCCTTGAAGGCGATATCACGGCGCCGCCCTAATGGGTCTATCACTTCGCCCAGCAACAGCGCACGACCATCGCCCAACTGCGGCGAAAACCTACCGAACTGATGTCCGGAATACGCTTGCGCCAAAGGTGTCGCGCCTTCTGGCACCTGATTGCCGGAAAATATCGCAGTGCCTAGCTCAGTTTCCAGTGCTGTCACATCCAAGCCTAATTCTGCGGCCAGCGAACGATTAAATTTCACCATGCTCGCCTGCGGCACCTGCGCCGCTTGCCACGTTGCGTACAATCCGCCAAGTTCTCGCGCATAGCTATTATCAAACACCAAGCCGGCGCTGGTGTTCATGGTGTTTGATTTCATCATATTTTCCAATTTCCGTAAATTTTCCTGATCTGTGCTGCTTAAACGCTGCTTAAACGCTGCTTAAACATATCCAGAGCGCCACCTCTGATTCATTTATATTTTTTCGTGCAGCATAAACGCTGCGGCACCGGTCGCGATGCGCTCATTTTTTTCGTTCCTGAGATTCATCACTACATTGGCGATACGCTTGCCCAGGCGCGTCACTTCGGCGCTGGCGGTAAAGGTCTTGCCCAATCCCGGTTGCAGATAATCGATACGCAAATCTATCGTACTCATGCGCGAAAACTCTCTCAATTGCGACATCGCGTCATCCTTGGGGCTATGTTGTGCCATTTTGAGCAAAATCGCAAAACCGGCCACGCTATCGAGTACCGAGGCAATCACGCCTCCGTGCAACATCCCTTTTGAAAAATTACCCAGCAATTGCTCGCGCATCTCAAAACTGATCTGTGGATTTTCAGGATCAAAGCTGGCCAGCTTAATTCCCAGCAACTGGCAAAACGGAATTTTCTCTTCCATCACATGCTTGAGCAAGGTCTGAAATTCCGGATTTTCAATAATATGTTGTGTCATGTTGAGCGATGCCCTTGCCATTAATTTCAAAAGAGACACTACTTTAACACTTGCTTAGGAGCTCCACATTTGGCCAGCGCTATTTGCCGCCGCAATTAGAACTCCCTCTCAGATATCAGGAAAAATTCCTTAGGAAAATTTGCCGTATGGCGCTTCTTTCCATTTGTTGTTTTTTTTACTCTCGCGATTGTTGCCAGATTTTCGTCACAAAAATTCACGAAATCCCACCCGGTTTTCATAGACAAACCAGGATATGGGTATGGCACTTGCGTAGATCTGGCTCAGCGAGGAAAACGCTGGGAATCCATGTTCAAGGGGAAACTGTGAATAAAGATTCTAAATAAATTCTGTGATCCAAAAAACAATTTCCATTAATCTTTGTTGCGTGATGCAGCGATCTTGAATCAGTTCAAAACCTCTGTATTACCGGACCGGGCCTACGGGGAAAACTATCACTGAGGCTTTGCAACACATGTTTAAGCCGCACACAAACTGTCCGTCCGGATCAAAAACATAATTCATAAAACCACTGGAGACTCAACATGAAACTGATCAAAAAACTCGCACTCGCAGCTGCCCTGTCCTCTTGCGCAATGGCCGCTTCCGCCATGTCAACAATCGATGACAGCGATCTGAGCCAAGTCAGCGGTCAAGACGGCGTTTCGATTGCCTAACCTGCTAACCTGTCTACACAGACACTGATGCTACAGGCGGTTCGATCAGTCACAATAATATCTCTATCACAGGTTCCTTGGCTGCAACCATAGATATCATCAATAACGCTACGTTCGCAACACAGACACCAGGTGCCCATGATGAACAGGCGAGTTGGCGATCAGTCACATGCCCCATAAAAGCCTAGCAATAGCAGGGCTGCCGTTATAAAGCCAAAGCACTGAGCCAGACACTTCAGTATGGCTAACGGATGTGATCAGTGAATGTGTTCATGACGGACCTTTAGAGTAACCATGCGATCATCAAAAGCACGTAACGCTAACCATTTCTCAGATTTTGCCGCATCAGTAAACTGCCGCCGAACTGCAGCGCAGCGAAGGCTACAATGAATTGCCGTCAGCCAAGCCACGGCAGATCTGGGCAATTGCCTTTAGCGTGGTGACCGAGCCTATGCTGTTGCTGCTGATTGCCTGCGGCGCGATCTACCTGACGCTGGGCGACACCAATGAAGCCCTGGTCTTGCTAGGCTTTGTGTTTGTCATCATCGCCATCACCTTCTTTCAGGAACATAAAACCGAACGGGCGCTGGAAGCCCTGCGCGAACTCTCCAGCCCGCGCGCACTGGTGCTACGCGACGGCGTACAGCAAAGAATTGCCGGCCGCGACGTAGTGCGCGGCGACCTGATCATGCTATCCGAGGGCGACCGGGTACCGGCTGATGCGATCCTGTTGTCTTGCCTGAACATGACGGTGGACGAATCGCTGCTGACCGGCGAATCGGTGCCGGTCAGCAAAGCCGTACTAGAACCTGCGCCTGAGCAAATGGGGCAAGCCGGCGGTGACGATCTACCCTTCTTGTTTTCCGGCTCGCTGGTGGTGCAGGGCAAAGGCATGGCACGCGTGATCGCGACCGGCAGCCATAGCGCCATAGGCCAGATCGGCAAGGCGCTGTTTGCGGTAGAGCAAGAACCGACCCGGGTCCAGCGTGAAACCGCACGGGTAGTCAAATATGTCGCGGTAGTCAGCATTAGCATCGCCCTGTTTCTGGCGCTCTGGTACGGCTATACGCGCTCTGACTGGCTGGCCGGTTTACTGGTGGGCATCACCTTTGCGATGGCGCTGATTCCGGAAGAATTACCGGTCGTGCTAACCTTGTTTTTAGGCATAGGCGCATGGCGTATCGCTAGAAAAAAAACGTCCTGACGCGGCGCGTGCCGGCTATCGAAATGCTGGGGGCGGCAACCGTGCTGTGCGTAGACAAGACCGGCACCCTGACCCAGAACAAGATGGCGGTGGCCCAGGTATTTTGCGCCGACCAATACCATCACGTGAATGCGGCCGACCAGAGCCTGCCGGAACATTTTCATGAGGTGCTCGAATACGCGATTCTGGCCAGCCACCGTGATCCATTCGACCCTATGGAAGTGGCGATACTCGAAGCGGGTATTGCGACACTGGGTCAGACCGAACATCTGCATGAAAGCTGGAATCTGGTCAACGAGTATCCGCTCTCGAAAGAGTTGCTGGCCATGTCGCGCGTCTGGGAAGCGAAGGACAATCAACATTACGTGATCGCCACCAAGGGCGCACCGGAAGCGATTGCCGACTTATGCCATCTAACACCCGATCAGATCAGTGCCCTGACCGCCGAGGTCAATCGCATGGCAGGACAAGGCTTAAGGGTGCTGGGCGTGGCCAAGGCAATCTTCAGGACGGCCGAGCCAGGCGCTTTGGCACCAGCCACTTCGCCAGACTCAGCGGCCGACCCGGCATCACTGCTACCGGAAATCCAGCACGATTTTGATTTCGAATTAGTCGGCCTGATTGCATTGGCCGACCCGATACGACCAGCCGTGCCAGCCGCGATCAAGGAATGCCAGAGCGCCGGCATCCGCGTCATCATGATTACCGGCGACTATCCTGCCACCGCCCACAGCATCGCGGCGCAATGCGGCTTAAGTTCGCCCGGCGGCATCATGACGGGGGCGGATCTGGCACAAATCGATGACGCACAATTGCGCCAGAAAATCGCGGATATCAATATCTTTTGCCGCGTAGTGCCGGAACAAAAACTACGGCTGGTAAACGTACTCAAGAGCAACAAGGAAATTGTCGCCATGACCGGTGACGGCGTCAATGACGCACCGGCGCTTAAGGCTGCGCATATCGGCATAGCCATGGGTAAGCGCGGCAGCGATGTGGCGCGCGAATCGGCCGCGCTGGTATTGCTGGACGATGATTTCTCCTCGATTGTGGCAGCGGTCAAACTCGGCCGGCGCATTTTTGACAACCTCAGAAAAACCATCGCCTTCATCGTCGCCGTGCATATCCCGGTGATAGGTATGTCACTGATTCCTGTCATGCTGGGCTGGCCGATCTTTTTAATGCCGGTGCATATACTGGTGTTGCAGCTGATCATAGACCCGACCTGCTCGCTGGTATTCGAGGCGGAACAAGAAGAGGACGATGTCATGCAGCGCGGTCCGCGCCCGAATGACGCCAGCGTTTTTGATCCGCGTATCCTGTTCAAGGGCGCATTGCAGGGCATGGCTTTGCTAGTGAGCGTACTGGCCAGCTTTGCTCTGGCATTACGGCAAGGCCTGGATAGCGAACAAGCCAGGGCGCTGGCTTTCAGCGTGATGGTGCTGGGCAATATCGGCCTGATTTTCATCAACCGTTCGCTCTCGCCTAACTTGCTCAAGAGCATTACCCTGCCCAACCCGACGCTGTGGTGGGTGGTGGCTAGCGCTTTACTAATTCTTGGCGCAGGACTTTTCCTGCCATCGCTCAGTGCACTGTTTTGGCAACCCGGCACCGTTGCATATCGCCATCAGCGCAGCCGTAGCGGTATCGTGTCTCATTTTGATTGCAGTGGTGAAATCACGCGGCTATTTGCGTTAAAGATGAAGGGGAATTATCAGCTGAGATTAATCACAATCAACGACGATCAGCAACATGCACCAGACAAACCACGGTCATGGCGCCAGCAAGCCCAGTGCGGCAAAATCGGCGGAACGTAGCGCATCGAGCACGCGCCGGCTTTCCTGTTGTAGCGCATCGCGGTCAGCCTGATCCGGCAACGCCTGCAAATAACGCTCGCTGACGCTACCGCTGCAAGCACCGATACTGGCACACAGCTGCAAAGCGCTTAACGAGCCCGGACCGCACTCCAGCCCCATCTGGCAGGCTGCCAATGAGAAAGCCAGCCCGCGCAGGTCTGGCCGCTCGCGACTAGCCGCCATTTGCGCATCCACTTGCTGCACTACATAGGGCTGTATAAAGTCGCGCAGCGAATGAATCGCAAACGGGTCCTGCGAGAGCACAATCGCTCGCGCCATCTGCACAGCCTCGGCGGTTTTTCCTTCCGCCAGAAGTTTGGCGGCGGCCTCGCCCGGGCTGAGGTTAGTGCCGCTGTCATATGCCTGCTGCAATTGCCGCGTGGTCGCCAGCATTTCCTCGCGTCGCATATCGGAGTAGGCTTTGCAACGTCCCTGCAAAGCCCGATAGGCATCAACCCGCGCGCTACGCTTAGTATCATGCGCAGGCAGTGCGGCAGTCAGATTCTCGATTGTGGCGCTCTGCCCTTGCGCGCCTATGAAGGTAGGAAAACAAGCTGACCAGGCACGCCAGGCGATGTGCCTTTCGCTGGCATTCGCACTATCCTTGAACTGTTGGTAAATCGCCCGCAAATCCTCGCTACGCTCTAGCGGGTTGGCGCTGGTTTGCGTCATATTCTGGGGCAGCGCGGATACCGTAGCACTTACCAGAGGAGCACTGCGAGTTATCAGCGGTGCTGAGGCGATTACCGGATGATAGGAGTCATTAAGCGAAAGAGCGGGAGCTTGCGGCCCATCGTACCGGGCAAACACAAGGTAGAGCAGCACCGGCAGCAGGCACGCCGCCCCAAGCAGCAAGGCCAGAGATTTTGCTTTCATAAGCAGAGCTCAACCCAGGGACTTAGCCGGGGTAGCCCAATACTAGATACCGCCATTACATGCAGCCATTGATCTTGAACGATGCCACCCGGGTACTCCAGTTGAAAGTACCATTGGCTTTCAGGTATTCCGACGTATACCAGAAAGTGCAGTCATCCACCGGATCGACACTCATGTGGCTGTAATCACCCCAGCGGCTGAGGGTGCCGGTTTGCGCGCCCGTACCTTGCACGATAGTGGTTTCGTTGCTCAGCGTATTGAGCGCATCACCTGCCAGACGGGTGGCATAGCGCAAGGCCGGCTTAATGCTGCCGCTTGATGCGCTATAGCCCAAGGCAATATTACCCATCTTATCCATGGCGATACTTCCCATCCAGCGCGATGTGGCATCCGGTGCATACGTCGATTGTTGATACACCTGTGGCGTGCCGGACGGATTGCGGATTTCGTACCAGCGCGTGGCGCTATACGAAGTGCGTTTGACGGTCCCCACCTTAACCGCATGGTTGACCACCAGGGCCTCGTGACCATCGGCAAATTTACGATAGGCCAGGCGATACATGGCGCGGTCTGCCAAAGAGTCCAGGGTGCGGTTGGTTCCGGCCTGGGGAATACAGGTACCGCCGCCACAGGCTGCATTAAACGCCGTTACGGGAATAGCAACAGGTCCGCTAAAAGTGGTATTGGCGACCGTCGTCCAGTCGACATGAAACTTCCATAGATTGAGCGAATTAGTCCCAAGATTCATCACAAAATTCGGCGTACCCGTGGCCGGCAAATTCTTGCCATCCAGATCCGCCGGCAACAAGCCACCATAACTGGTGCTTAACTGAAAACATTGCTGACTGGCAGTGGCAGACCCGGCTACCATCGCAGCCCTGTCCATCGCACAGACTTTGGCACCGCCGAAGGTATTGGGGACAAACATATTGTAGGTGACGTAATAGGCATCCGGCCAAACTCCGGCTTTCGGATAATCATTAAAGCCGGAATACTGGAAGGCATAACGGTTATAGCCACCGGTCGCATCAGCAGTCTTGGATACCGCGATGCACTGGAAATACGGCCCGCCGCTAGGTACGGCGAACTGCATCAAGACCCAGCGATCTGAAATCTTGTCATACAGCACCACGGGGTCGCCATCATTGGAGGTTTCACAGGCTCCGCCAAAACCGGTAAACAGGGTATTGCCTTTTACCGGACCATACACGGCTGCCCCGGTGCTCTTGCTAAACACCGTCAAAGACGCATTGACCCATTGGACAAACTGGCTGGCACCGACGGCACCTGTGGTATCTGGTGGTGCATATTGCACCGTGAACGCTCCGTTAGGCCCGCTAAAGCCATTGCCCATGCCATCAAATCCCTGACCGGCAGTGGTAGGCGCGGCCAGCGTGCTGCTGTGCTCAAGCTGTGCGGCTTTGTCCGTATCAAAATTGGGGGAATCGACATAGGGGACGCGGCGCTTTTCCTTCGCCTCTTTACGGAAACTCGTATCTACCGGCTTGCCTGCCGTATCGCGCAAGACAAAAGTGTGATCGTGATGAGTAGCGTAAATCACTTCCGCTTTCTCATGTCCGGCTGCCATAGCGGAATTTCCCTGGGCCATTGCCAGCAGCATTGAGCACACCGACACCACAGCCGCCATAACAAACTTAAGGGACTGAGAGGACTTAACAGACTTAGTTCTGAGTTGGTACATGGCCAGATCTCCTGTATGTCATTATCTACGAGCCGGACTCAAGCAGTTTTTGTTGCACAACGGCGCGCACTTTTGTTGGCATTTTTAAATGGAATTATGAAAAGCCTGCTTAAAGTATAGGCGTATGTTTTGCATAAATCCAAGCAAAATGGCGCCAGGGCGGCAATCAAAATACGTGCTTTTTGGCAGAAATAAACAAGCACAGACTGCTAGTTTTTGCTGCAGTTGCGGCAAAAAAATTAGCTTGACGGAGTTTTTACGGAGGAAATGGAAGTGTTGCACTGCGCTGAAAAAAGCCCGCTAAACGCGGCAATCGAGCAAAGTAATACTATGAGTCAACACTGTGAGTTAATGCTTTGAGTCTATGCTTTGGTGCAATGCCGACAGGCAAGCATCTCGTTTCATTGAGAAATGTATTCAAAAGGCCGATAAGCTGAGCAGCAGAGTGACCGGAAAACTGCCATGCGCGTTTTCCGCTGCTGGCCTAAAAAAGGCCGGCTGCGGAAAACTTCATTATTGCGCTCCGTACATATCAAGGCGATTGTAGAGTGCCGCTTCACGGGCATCTTCTATGGCGCGTCTGAGCTTGATTTGCTTGCGTAAAATTTGTGCATGAACTTCTCTATCCATGGGTGCCGCCGTCATCAGCTGATCTAGTCCTGCCGTGTTGTGCGCGTGCTGGTTGGAACGTTGATACATAATTTACTCTCAGAAAAGTACAAACTGGTGTTCGTGTTAATCAAGACAAAAAATGCATTTTGCAGATCGGTTCAAAGCTATCCAATTGCCAGAAAATATACTCCGTATTCTAACGCCTATTGGATAACAAGATACCAAGCATTTGTGACGCGATTGTTACACTAAGCCGTACCAAATTTGATAAAACGCAGACTAAATGTATGAAATTATCATGCGGCACATCAGCGCCCTTACTGTGATGAAAAACGCGCTGGACTGGATGGTCTCTTGTGAGGTCTTTGTGAATAAACCGGTGGTGATCTGGAATGCCTCGCCACGCGCTTCCCATACGGATGCAGCGCTGAGGGAAATTATCACGATGATGTCGGCCGACATCATTAGCCAGGCATCAATCACGCTAGCGATAGTCGGTGCGCGACTCGATGAAGACGGTATCGTGGCGCATACGGCCATTGCGGCCGATCTGCGTAGGCGCTGGCGGCAGTCAGGACGCATCTGGCGGCGCGTCCGGCTCAACAGCGCACTGACAATTAAGTTGCCAGGGCTTGTTCCAGCAAGCTATGCAGCTCAGCAAAAGAAGGCTGGCCGACATAGCGCTTAAGGATTTTCCCTTGCTTGTCGATCACATAGGTAGTCGGGGTCAGCTTGACGTCACCGAAAGCCTGCGCCAATTTACCCTGTACATCGAGCGCTACGTGGAAAGGCAGTTTGCGTGTTTCGACATAGTTCAGCACGTAATTTGGCGGATCGTAACTCATCGCAACGGCGACAAATTCCAGACCTTGCGAATGAAACTTATTATAGGTAGCGACCATCTCCGGCATCTCGGCCACACAGGAAGCGCAGGAAGTGGCCCAGAAATTGACCATCACGACCTTGCCACGCAAACTCTCCGAGCTAATTTTTTCGCCCTTCAAGTTGACATAAGTGACATCAGGAGCAGCTTGCTTGCCGGACAGCGATTGATAAAACAAAACTGCCAGCACAATCAGAAAACTAGCCGCCAGAACGGAAAACAGTAAAAATTTGCGAGGTGCGTTAGGTGCCAGCATGATGATATCAATACAAAATTTAGTGCGCTATTATACGATGGATGTGCAATACAAGGCCCAGTACAAGCCCGATACAAAGCCGATGCAAGCCCAATACAAGCAGAATGCCAAACGGCGATGAAAGCTGCTTCCTGATCTGTGGATACCTTAAAAAATCAGCCTATGAGCGGCACCCTGAAACAACTTCCGAAAAGCATCTGGATCCTGGGCCTGGTCAGTATGCTCATGGATATCTCATCGGAAATGATACACAGCCTGCTGCCGCTGTTCATGGTCGGCACGCTAGGCGCATCGACATTTACCCTTGGCTGGATGGAAGGTCTGGCGGAAGCGACTGCCATGGCCGCCAAGGTATTTTCCGGTAGCCTGAGCGATTATCTGGGTAAGCGCAAATGGCTGGCGCTCATTGGCTACAGCCTCAGCGCGTTGAGCAAACCCTGGTTCGCGCTGGCACCGGATGTCGGCTTCATCCTCAGTGCCCGCCTGACCGACCGTATCGGCAAAGGCATACGCGGCGCACCGCGCGACGCCTTAATCGCAGATATTACTCCGGCGGAAATACGCGGTGCGGCATTTGGTTTGCGCCAGTCACTCGACACCCTCGGCGCCTTTATCGGACCACTGCTGGCGGTGGCGCTGATGCTGTTATGGGCCAATGATTTTCGTAAAATTTTCTGGATCGCCGTGATACCGGCGATGCTGGCAGTGGTATTGCTGGCGTTTGGCGTAGTCGAACCGGATCAGCAGCAAAAGAAAAAACCGGGCAACCCTATCAGCAAAATCAATTTAAAGCGTCTGGATAAAGCTTACTGGTGGGTAGTGGCGGTGGGCGCGGTGTTTACCTTGGCGCGTTTTAGCGATGCCTTCCTGATCCTGCGCGCCCATCAGGTCGGCGTGCCTACCGCCATGGTACCGCTGGTGATGGTGGCGATGAATCTGGTCTATGCGGGCTGTGCCTATCCGTTTGGCAAACTGTCGGACCAGTTCAATCGCGTGCATCTGCTGGCCGCCGGTCTGCTAGTGCTGATCGCCGCCGACCTGGTGCTGGCATATAACGATGGCTGGATCTGCCTGCTACTCGGCGTGCTGCTATGGGGCGTGCACATGGGGATGACACAGGGTTTGCTGGCGGCGATGGTGGCGGCCAGCGCCCCCGAAGATCTGCGCGGCACCGCTTTCGGCTTGTTTTATCTGATAAGCGGCATCGCGCTGCTGATTTCCAGTAGCCTGGCCGGATTGCTGTGGGATAGCCTGGGCGCTAGTTTCACCTTCTACGCCAGCGCCGGCTTTTGCCTCATCACCCTGCTTGCCTTACTCGGTTCGTCCACTCAGGCCAAACAAGCCTGACGCTGCCTCACCACAGTTTAGCGACAGGAATCACCAAGCCGGCGAATATCGTCCAATCCGGTGCGCTAGCGGTCAGTCCTTTACTCAAGCCCAGGTCCATCGTCATACGCTTATCCGGGCTATAGCTGAGCGCAAATAGCGCCTGGCCTTGCGACTTTGTACCATTACGACGCGAGCCCGACCATTCGCCGGTAATGCCCCAGCGCTCACTGAGCGCGGTAGAGAACGAGGAAGACAAACCGGTTTGCATGCGGGAGCTATCCAATTCCGGCGCCCCCAAACGAGTCAGATTAAGGTTTAGGTCCATATGCACGGGTCCCATATCCTTACTGAAAATACCATTGACCGTATAGTCGGCACTACCCGAGCCTATCGCCCTGGCGGCAGTCGGCACTTTTGCCGCAAGCTCCAGGCCAAATGCGTTATCCTCATCCACAATGAAAGCACGTTTCAGTACCAGCGTAGTATCGCCAAAACCGCGATCAACTTGCCCGGCGCCATCGTTAGCCAGCACCAGCATTTCACCACCCAGCAACACGCCCCAGTCTTTGGAAAACGCCAGTTTTAGCTGATACGGCATGCTATGGCGGCGTTCCTGATCGCTACGTGCGCTAAGACCGCCCAATTCCAGTTCCAGTTGTCCGGCCAACGGCAATTGCGCCGGACTCGATACCGAAGGGCGATACGGAGTAATCGCATCGTCGCTGTCATCGGCAAACACAAATGGCGCAGCGAGCAGCATGCCCAGAGCAAAACCAGAAACGGAAAGTAAAGTGCGCATATGATTCCCTGATCGCTTTTTATCTTTATCGCTTACGCGGCCACTGCCGGTACCGAGATAGGCTTACCCGCCACATGGGTGGTAAGCACAATCGCAGTCGAAGTGGAGCCGAAAGCATTGAGTTCATTAATGATACGCTGCAAATGTTCGACATCGGTGGCCAGCACCCGCATTACTGCGCCGTCTTCACCAG
This sequence comes from Undibacterium piscinae, assembly GCA_003970805.2. Lineage (GTDB taxonomy): Bacteria > Pseudomonadota > Gammaproteobacteria > Burkholderiales > Burkholderiaceae_D > Undibacterium > Undibacterium piscinae. Next base: position 3,172,141 of record CP051152.1, on the reverse strand, counting down.
TCACCGTATAACAGTCTATGATTTCAGGGCAAGCGGCGACATACTCGGCATACGGCCGTCCCTGCTGGGTAGAGATGCGTATCATGGCCGTAATCTGGTAGCCTAGCGCCCTGGGGCTGATATCGGCTCGATAAGCGCGTATCACCCCGCCAGCTTCGAGGCGCTTGATACGCTCGGAAACCGCGGGCTGGCTCAGATGGACCTGACGGCCGATTTCGGCGTGCGAAATGCGCGCATCTTGTTGCAATAGCTGCAGGATTTTTTGATCGAATTGATCAATTTTTTGATTCATAAGCATTTATCCAAAATTTCAATTCAATTCACGAGAAAAGCACTTTATTACCTATCGTATCCGATTCATTTCACGCTTTAGCCTTGCTACAGTATAGGGTAAGAAATTCAGCGGCAGCACAGAATAATGCATCAACAACGTCCCCATTAACCTTGCCATCAGAAGAGTCGACACCGCCATGAGCAACGCTATCACGCCATCCCAGATCGCCCGGATCGCCACCCAATTCTCCACTCCGTGCTGGGTGTATGACGCCAATGTCATCCGCCAGCAAATCGCGCGCCTGCGCCAGTTTGACGTGATACGTTTTGCCCAGAAAGCCTCGAGCAATATCCATTTGCTCGAGCTGATGCGCGAAGAAGGCGTAATGGTGGACTCGGTCTCGCTGGGCGAAGTGGAACGCGCGCTGGCGGCCGGCTACGCACCGAATGCACAAGTCAACGGCGCCGAACACGCACCTATCGTGTTCACCGCCGATCTGCTCGACAAAAATGCCTTACAGCGCGTGGTGGAATTGAATATCCCGGTCAATTGCGGCTCACCGCAAATGCTGGAGCAACTGGGGCAAGCCCATCCCGGCCATCCGGTCTGGCTGCGCATTAATCCAGGCTTCGGTCATGGCCATAGCCGCAAGACCAATACCGGCGGCGAACAAAGCAAGCACGGCATCTGGTTCGAACATCTGCAGGCATCACTGGCTATCATCGATCAATATGGCCTCAATCTGGTCGGATTACACATGCACATAGGCTCAGGCGTCGATTACGACCATCTGCAAAGCGTATGCGACGCCATGATCCAGCAAGTAAAAACCTGCGGCCGCGACTTACAGGCAATCTCGATAGGCGGCGGCTTGTCGATTCCTTACTACGGTGATGAAGCGGTAGTCGATACCGATCATTACTTCCAGATCTGGGACAAGGCGCGCAAAGAGATCGAAGCGCATCTCGGTCATGCCATCAGTATGGAAATCGAGCCTGGCCGCTTTCTGGTAGCACAGTCGGGTATCCTGATTTCCGAACTGCGTGCGCAAAAACAGGTAGGCAACAATTTCTTTGCGATGGTCGACGCCGGCTTTAACGATCTGGCCCGTCCAGCCATGTACGGCAGCTATCACCGCATCAGCACCCATGCGCCGGATGGCACGCCGCGCACTAGCGCAGCACGCCCTACCGTGGTGGCGGGGCCGCTATGCGAATCCGGTGACGTATTCACCCAGGAAGACGGCGGTGTGGTCACTACCCAAAATCTACCCGCCTGTGAAATCGGCGATCTGTTCGTCTTCCACGATACCGGCGCTTACGGTGCCAGCATGTCGTCGAATTACAACTCGCGCCCGCTAATCCCCGAAATCCTGATAGACGGTGAAACCATCAGACAGATACGCCGCCGTCAGACCGTACAGGAATTGATCGCGCTGGAACTCTAGGCGCCCCTGCCGGTTACCACGAAGAATTGTGAGTGGCGGCAATGGCCGGCATGCTATGATTCTTGAAATAGTACGATTGCTTGCAGTTATCTATTCTTCCGGGGAGTATAGAAATGCGTTTGCACTACTTCAAGATATTTTCTGTCTGGGCAATTGGTCTCGCTTTCAGCACAGCTTGCCACACGGCACTGGCCGCGACTAGTTATAGCTTCGCGGTGGTGCCGCAATACAACGTGGTGCAATTACATACCGAATGGCAACCGGTACTGGAACGCATCTCACGCGAAACCGGCATCACGCTGGAACTGGCATTGCAATCTTCTATCCCCAAATTTGAACAAGCCGTACTCAAGGGCGAGCCCGATTTTGCCTATGCCAACCCATATCACGCGGTGATGGCAAAAAAAGCGCAAGCTTACCTGCCACTCTTGCGAGACAGCAAACCCCTGAGCGGCATCTTACTGGTACGTAAGGATAGTCCGTATAAAAGCCCGCAAGACCTGGCAGGTTTAGATATAGGATTTCCGGCACCGAACGCATTTGGCGCATCGCTGTACATGCGAGCGCTGTTGGCTGAAAGGAAAATAAAATTTCAGCCACAGATACTCAATAATCATGGCAATGTGTTTCGCAGCATACTCAATGGCAGCGTAGCCGCCGGCGGTGCCGTCAACAATACCTACAATGACGAAAAACCAGAGATCCGCGAACAACTGCGCATCTTGTTCCAGACGCCAACTAGCGCATCACATCCGGTGATCGCGCATCCGCGGGTACCGGATGCGGTTCGCCAGGCAGTCAAGGCAGCCTTTTTATCGATGCAAAAAGATCCGGCCGGGCTCGCCTTGCTCAAGGAAATCAGGGTACCGCAACCGCTTGCCAGCAACTATGAGAGCGACTATTTACCACTGGAAAAATTAGGTATAGAAAAATTCGTGATTCTGGAGAAAGAGTAAATAATGCCGGACTGGATCACTGCCCTGTCTGATTGGCGACGCTTAGTTCCGCATCGCCTTTCGTCGCAGCTATTCCTGTTTATCACGATTACGGTAGCCCCCGTCATCATCGTGTTCGGCGGCATACTCACCTATGAATCAGCAAAAAGTTCTCGTGAGCAAGTCAAGCAAGATATACGATCACTGGCCATCCAGATTGCTTCGGCCAGCGGCAATCCCCTCATCACCAAAGATCTGGCAACACTGGAAAGCGACTTACTGCTAAAAGCCAGACATCCTGCCGTCGCATCCATACTTATCGTCGATAACAAAGGAAAAACCCTCAGTGAAGTAGTGAAAAATAATGAGCTGCCTAGCGTCAGGTTTAGCACTGATATCATCACGCCGGGCTCAAGCGAATTTCCGATTGACGTCGCCAGCGGGAAAATGTCAGAAGCCCTCTTATTCGATGACCTGCTTCCGCGCTCCGCTTTACTAGAAATATGGCAACCGATCAATGCCGGATCGCTACTCGGTTCGGTACGGGTCAGATACAGTCTGGCACATATACGCACGACGATTTTGGCGCAATGGCAGCGCACTTTCCTATATGCCGGCGTATCGATATTGAGCGTCTTTTTTTTGCTCGTGCTTTTGCTGCGCGCCCCTATGCGCGCCTTGCGCAGCACGACCGCATTTGCCAAGCACTTAGGCAATGCGATAGGCGAACAACTGGCAAACTACGATGGCACCAAAGAGATTGCCGAGCTCAACGCCTCGCTCAACAGCCTGTCACGACAACTTAAGTATCAACAGCAAGAGCTGGTCGATCACATGGCTCACAATCAGTCCATACTAGACAATCTCGCCGATGGCATCATCACCATCGATACCATCGGCACCATACGTTCATTCAACCTCGCTGCCAGTCAAATTTTCGGCTATCCCTTTGACGAAGTGATGGCACGCAATATCCGTATGCTGATGCCGGAGCCAGACCAAAGCAAACATGACTCATATCTGCAAAATTATGCTGATGGCGGTAAACCAAAGATCATAGGCATAGGCCGGGAGGTAGAAGGCTTGCGCAAGGATGGCACAACATTCCCCATGGATCTGGCGGTCACGCGCAGCATCGATCATGGCGAAGTGATCTTCATCGGCATAGTGCGCGACATCAGTGAGCGACATAGGCTGGATCGACTGAAATCCGAGTTTGTCTCTACCGTCAGCCACGAATTGCGCACACCGCTGACCTCCATCTATGGCTCGCTGAAACTGATAGAGGGCGGGGTAACCGGAGCATTACCTGCGGCGGCCGTCAAATTGGTCAATCTGGCGCAAAAAAACAGCCAGCGACTGATTTTACTGATCAACGACTTACTCGACATGGAGAAGCTGGCGGCAGGAAAGATGCCCATCAACGTCAGCGCGGTCGACTTAACCGGCATCGTCAAACAATCAATTCTGGACAATGGAGGTTACGGACTGACGCTCAATGTGCAATATGTATTGGGCACACATCCGGAGCAGTGTGTGGTGCTGGCCGACGCCGCCAGGGTGCCGCAGGTCATGGCTAATCTATTGTCGAATTCGGCTAAATTTGCCGGTGAAGATCGTCAGGTCGACGTGAGGATTATGCTTGATCAACAGGTGGCGCGGGTCGAGGTGGAAGATCACGGCGCGGGTATACCGGTCGATTTTCAGGATCAGATATTTCGCGCTTTCGCACAGGCAAACAATGGCAACACCCGTCAGCAAGGCGGTACCGGTCTGGGGCTGAAAATCAGCAAAGCCCTGATTATTGCCATGCAAGGAGAAATCGGTTTCGATACCGAGCCAGGATGCGGCACCACGTTCTGGTTCACATTACCGCTGGCAAATCCAGGCTGAATCAGTCAGGCATTGACGCCATTGCGCCCATCCCTTAGAATCGCCGCACAGGTGTCAGGGGACGCCTGCCCGCACAAGAGGCTCTCACCCCGGATTCTTTATCAGTGTCATCAGATTTGATGAAATGAAAACTGACTTAGGAACTTAATTCGTTTGGCATCAGCGGGATTGCCACAATAACGAAACTAGGAGCCTTTTATGTTTTCACCTGTCTCAGAATTAAAAACCCGCGCCCGCCTGCTGTTAAATTCCTTGCGCAGCAATTCTCCCGCCGTCATCTTGCGTAGCACCCGTATCGCCAAGCAACAAGGCTGGTCTTTGCCGGACGAGTGGAGCTTACGCCACGCCCTCAACATAGTGGCCAGTGAAGCCGGTTTCACTCATTGGGAACATGCACGACAGATGCTGGAAGGCAATGCGCCAGCGCCGCAGGACATGGGCACATTCTGGTACGACAAACAGGCGCATGGTTTTACCAATCACTGGTTCGCCAGTTATACCGAAGCCACGGCGCAATTGCGCCTGCATCCTGACAGCTATCTGCTGCCCTACAAAAACCAATTCTTTATCGCTGAGCTACCCTGCATAGAACAACTAGGTCTGGGCGCGCAGCCAGCCTTATGGCAAGCGATTTCGCATGACCTGGTGGCAACTTATGGAACTGCCGCCTGGTATGCGCTATGCGAGTTGCGCTTCAAGGCGACCCGTACCGAAATCTTGCCAACGCCTGCCGATAGCCAGACCGACGCTCATGCAGAGGACATTAGCGAGCCTGAATTTTCGCGCCGCGTACTCGATACTTTCGTAGAAAACGGCCGTCTGAATAAAATCCCTCAGATGCGTAAAAAGCGCCTGGTAGTACTGCAATGGCTGGTGGCTCAGCTAGAACGCGGACGGCGTTATGAGGAAAAAGAAATCAATACGTTCTTACTGCAATTTCACGAAGATTTCGCGACCTTAAGGCGTGAATTTATCGCTTGCAAATTGATGGCGCGTGACAATGCCGTGTATTGGCGTTGCTGATAGGCCGGACAGGAAATCACAAATCGTAAACGCAATATCGGTGCGCCTTGCCAGCCATTTTACGGCTGCAAGGCGCATGGAATAAGCGTATCGTTTTCTGGAAATTCGCATTTCCATTTCGCCTAAATGACACCTAAATGACGATTAAATTTCTATCTCAGGCAGACTAGCCGAACGCGTTCCCGCCTGCGGTGGGTTATCTGCCGCACGATAAGTAAACACCATAGAGAATTTGCTGTGCGCAGTCTGGTTGCAGCCTGCTGCATGAAACAAATTGCTGTGAAATAACAAGGTGTCACCCTGCTGCAAAGGCACCGCGATTGCCTGTTGCAATAACGCTTGATTCTGCGCCAGATCAGCGCGCAAAAATTGCGCCGCATCGAGTTGATCCGGCTGAATAGTCCACAAATGCGAACCCGGCATCACCAGCAGACAACCATTCTCTACGGTCTCGTTACGTAAGGCCAGCCAGGCCGACACCAACTCGGCACGTTGAAACTGCCAGTAACGGCTATCGCGATGCCATCCGGTAATGCTGGAGAAACGCGGTTGCTTGGTCATGATGCAGTTGTGATGCACTTGCGACAAACAGGCACCTGCGCCCAATAGCTGGCGCAAGGCCGCTGTCAGTTGCTCGCCACGCGCCCAGTCTGCCAGTAAGGGACTGCGTGCCACCGCCTGCAATAAGCGCCGTGCCGTGCGGCCGCCTTCGGCATCGCGCGATGCCGGTGCCCCCGGATAACGGGTATCGGCTTCGTACTCTATCGGTGCCGCATCCGCCAGTAATTCCTGCGCGGCGAAAGCGAGTACGGATTCGCAATAAGCGGCATCGGTCATACCAGGCAAAACCAGATAACCGTTAATACGAAACTCTTGCAATTGTTCAGGTGTGAGCATGTCAAAAACTTGATAAATGTCTATACCTCATTGTGACATGTCGCGTGACCTGGCAAACAGATACAGTTATAGAAAAAACGACCATAACAGAAGCTGTGCTCCGCCGCCGTAAAACCACTTGCCCGGCACAGAATCAAATGGCAAGATACATAACACACACACCATCCGGGGAGAGCATTATGGCATCTGGGAAAATTTTGGTAGCGCAAGGTGGCGGTCCGACTGCGGTCATCAATCAGTCGCTGGCCGGCGTAGCAATGGAAGCGCGGCGTTTTCGCCAGATTGAGCGCATCTACGGTGCACGCCATGGAGTGCGCGGCATCGTCGATGAAGACTTCGTCGATCTGACGCAAGAGACCAGCCACAATCTGGAACTGGTCGCCAATACGCCCTCTTCCGCCTTAGGCTCTACCCGCGACAAGCCGGATGAAAAATATTGCCAGGAAATCTTCAAGGTCTTGCGCGCTCACGAGATAGAACATTTCTTTTACATCGGCGGTAACGACTCCTCCGACACCGTGCGCATCGTCAGCCTGGAAGCGCAAAAAGCCAACTATCCGCTGCGCTGTATCCACATCCCCAAGACCATCGATAACGACTTGGTCGGCAATGACCACACGCCAGGGTTCCCGTCCGCCGCACGCTTCGTGGCGCAGGCGTTTGCCGGTGCCAATCTGGATAACGCCGCCCTGCCGGGTGTGTATGTCGGCGTCGTGATGGGGCGCCATGCCGGTTTTTTAACCGCAGCCTCCGCGCTAGGCAAAAAATTTCCGGAAGACGGGCCGCACCTGATCTATATGCCGGAACGCAATTTTGTGCTGGAAAATTTCCTTGCCGACGTCAAGGCAACTTATGCACGCTATGGCCGCTGCGTGGTAGCGGTATCGGAAGGCATTCATGATGCCCGCGGCACGCCTATCCTGAGTTTACTGGCCAAGGATCTCGAGCATGACGCGCATGGCAATGTACAACTCTCAGGCACCGGTGCGCTAGCCGATTTGCTGTGTGAAGAAATCAAGGCAAAACTCGGCATCAAGCGCGTGCGCGGCGATACCTTTGGATACCTGCAACGCTCGTTCATCGGTTGCGTATCGGATGTCGATCAGCGTGAGGCGCGCGAGGTCGGCGAGAAAGCCGTGCAGTTTGCCATGTGGGGAAATCAAAACGGTTCGGTGGCGATCCGGCGCACCGGCTTTTACTCAGTCGATTACGATTTACTGCCGCTGGAAGCGGTAGCCGGAAAAACCCGCACCATGGAAGACGAGTTCATCAGCGCCAGCGGTACCGATGTCACCGATGCATTCCGACTGTATCTGCGTCCGCTGCTGGGATCAGGCATGCCCGATGCGTTTCGCCTGCGCTTTAGCCCGGTAGAAAAAGTACTAAAACGGATATAGCTTGGCACAACTGGCGAACGCCAGCAAAATAGTCCAATATTGTGTAATATTTAGCATTAAATCTGAGGTTTACTCCATGCCATCACGCCGTAGCATACTGAAAAAATCCCTGCTACTCACCGCCTCCGGGCTGTTCATGGGGCTACGCGCCCCGGCAACTCTGGCGCAAGCGACACAAGAAGGCGGGGCGTTAAAAGAGAGCGCCGCCAAATCTAGCCAACTGACTCCGCCGCCAGACTTATTTGACTCTCAGGCGTTAGACCTAGATTTCTGGCTAAAACCGCGCACCCTCGATCTGGTGCGCCCCGCCAGCGGCGAACGCGTACAGTTACTATACTGGAAAGACGGCGAAATGCTCGATTCCGCCTACCAGCAAGTCTGTCATTTACTGCGTGACGTCAATGGCAAACAAGCCGCCGCGATTGATCCAAAATTGCTGGAAACCCTGTGGGCGACCCAGGCCTTTATCGCACGCTTTGGCATGACCAAGCCCTTGGAAATCTTGTCCGGCTATCGCACGGCAGCATCGAACCAACGCCTGATTGAGGAAGGCATTCCGGCAGCGCGTAAATCGCTGCACCTGGAAGGCCGCGCTGCCGACATCCGCATCTCACAGTTACACGAAGAAGTGCTGGGTGAACTAATACAAAGCTTCAGGCAGGGCGGTGTCGGTTTTTATTATCGCCCAAGCGCCAAGGGCGGCTGGATCCATACCGATACCGGACTACAAAGGAAGTGGAAAGGCTAAACGCTGCCATGCAAGAAGTATTACGCCTGTCCGTAATGCCGTTCAGTTAAACCTTGTCCTACGTATCGTCATTCCCGCAAAAGCGGGAATCCAGCGGCGTAAAAGCCTAAAGACACTGGATCCCTGCCTACGCAGGGATGACACCTAGACGGATTGGAGCTTAACTGAACAGCATTACCGCCTGTCCTGCGGTAATAATCTCAGGAGTATGCGGGTAAAAAAGACTGGCTAGCGCTTCTTGCGGCCACGGTCAGCTGAATCGCGCAAGATGGTAAAGTTCCAGTCATGCTGATTGCTGATGCCATCGGCAGTGACAATGATACGGAAATTATCATCGGCATCCTTGAGTCTTTGGCCTATGGCGACCAGTTTCAGGCTCACATCCTTGCGATCATACACATCCAGTTCTACCTCGGAACCCTCTATGGCAGCCGGAGACAGCACGGCAGCGATAGTCTTGGGAGTGAAATCGACCATATAAACCGGCATTGCAAATGCGCTCATGTTGCCTCCGAGAGGGGTTGATCCGATCAATTCTACTCGGGAATTAAAACTATTTGCTATAAAAAAATAGCCTGACTCAAATATTTTCACGCTTTGTCGGAAAAAAAATGGCCACGCCTGCTTTACCCAGGCATGACCATTCTGTACGGCAATCAAATTCCATTAAAAATTCTGACTGCTTATTTCAGGCGGCTTATATTTGCGTATTTACCCAGGCATGGATGCGCTGTTCCAGCACATCCAGCGGTAATGCACCGGCACCCAGCACCTCGTCATGGAAGGCGCGCAAATCAAATTTTTTGCCCAGCTTTTGAGTCGCGTATTCGCGTAGTTCGACGATCTTGAGCTGACCTATCTTGTAGCCCAGCGCCTGCCCTGGCCAGACTATGTAGCGATCGGTTTCGCTCTGTACATCGACTTCCTCTATGCCGGAATGGTCATGAAAGAAGTCGACCACTTGCTGACGGTTCCACTTTTTATAATGCAGGCCGGTGTCGACCACCAGACGTATCGCGCGCAGCATTTCATCCTGCAAATGCCCGTAGTAGCTATACGGATCTTGAAAGAAACCCAGCTCTTCACCCAGACGCTCCGAATACAGCGCCCAGCCTTCCACATAGGCGTTATATCCGCCTTGCTTACGGAACTCCGGCAAACCCTCTAATTCCTGTGCGATAGAAATTTGCATGTGATGGCCAGGCAAACCTTCGTGCAAAGCCGTGCTCTCTATAGGCAAGGTCAGACGTTCGGCAAAATCACTGGTATTGACCATCACCTGACCAGGGCGCGAACCATCCGGCGTACCGTTATTGTAGGAAGCGCCGGACGCCTCTTTCTCGCTGAACTCCGGCACAGCCATCACCACCATTTTTGCTTTCGGCAAACGGCCGAATAGCTGCGGCAATTTAGCCTCCATCTGTTCAGTGTATTTGATGTATTTATCGAGAATTTCCTGACGCGATTTAGGATGCAGATCCGGGTTAACCAAGACACTGGCATTAAAGCTCTTCAGATCGGTAAAACCCAGCTTCTGTGCCGTTGCCAGCATCTGCGCTTCTATCCGCGCCACTTCACGCAAACCTAACTGATGGATTTGCTCCGCATCCATATCAGTAGTCGTCGAGGTTTTTACCTGGAATTTATAACGTTCCGCACCATCCGGCAAAGACCAAACCCCGACATCCTGACGGCCATGCGGCGCATAGTCGCGGGCCACAAAAACGGCAAATTTCTGATACGCAGGCGCCACGTGCTGCACCACTGCGGCACGGATCGCGGCGCTCAGGTTTTGCTTCTCGGCTTCAGAAAAACTGGCTGGGAATTTTTGCAACGGCAAAGTAAACGGCGAACTATCCAGACTTAGCGCGGCAATATCCTCACACTGACGTGCAATTTTTTCGATTAAGAATTGCGGCGGCATCAGCTTATTTTTGATGCCATTGTGCATTTGCACGGTAATCTGATCAAAAGCCAGCGGCAGGGCTTTTAGCCTGGTCAGGTAGTCCTGATAATCTTTAACGGTATCAAACGATAGACGCGGCACCATTTCAGCCGACTCCAGATGGAGACCTGAATTTTGCAGCACCGGCATCTGCCATTCTTTAAAGCGTCTTTCTTCGACGTCGACACTGAGTTGGCGCACCATCAGGTCTTTATTCAACAATTCCTGAGCGTTAAAACCCTTGCTGTCTATCGCAAGAAAACGCTTTAAGAATACGGCTTCGGCACGTGCTTCCGCATCAATCGCCGCTTGAGAATAGTCACTGAGCTTATCGTTATAACGCTTATCGCCTAGCATAGAGGCGAACTCAGGATTCTTGCGCAACTTGTATTCCTCATGATCGCCTGGACATCAGGTGTCGTCCGGCTTATCGTAGGTTTTAAGAACAACGGATCAATACATTTTTGGGGTTGAACTATCTATCGTGCGCACCCGCGGCAACCAGCATGGTCATGTGGTCTTGCGCGGCGGCGATGGCCGTCCTAATTACGATACGGTATCGGTGGCGATGGCTGAGCAAGCGCTGATCAAGGCAAAAACTTCCCGCCAATATCGTGGTCGATTGCTCGCATGCGAATAGCTACAAGAAACCGGAACTACAAACGCTGGTCATGGCGGATGTCATCAATCAGGTCGTCAACGGCAATACCTCGCTGGTAGGACTGATGATAGAGTCGAATCTGATGGCCGGACAAAAGATACCGGGAAGATCCAAACTAATATGCCTGCTCGGTGATCGATGCCTGCTTAGACTGGAAACCACCAAAATTTCGGCATAGCTATCGGTAGGCGAGGATCATTTGCGTGAAGGGCAGTGCGTGGGCACAATCATCTGCCCAAGGCCAGCAACAACACTCAGCTTAAGCCCATCAAACCAAAATTTCGATGCATAGCTATCGGTTCATCTCTGCGTGGGCACAAAAACGTGCCCACCCTACCAGGCTTGGCTAGGCGAGGATCATTTGCGTGAAGGGCAGTGCGTAAGGTGTACACAGCATCATCTGCCCACCCTAGGCCAGCAACAACACTCAGCTTAAGCCCATCAAACCAAAATTTCGATGCATAGCTATCGGTTCATCTCTGCGTGGGCACAAAAACGTGCCCACCCTACCAGGCTGACGAAAAATTGTTCCAGCTAGGCGTGCCGCCGCAGACATTACACCAGTACGGCAAGGCGGATACAACGACGCTGGGGCGGTTTTGCGTAAGTCCTACGCCTATCTTTGCCTTGCTAACTGCGTTACTCTTCGCATTTGAAGCGCTAGTTCACAGGAAAACCATGCTCTGGATCATCACTAAATATCTAATCACGGCCGGTGTGGTGGTGCTCGTTTCTGAGCTGGCCAAACGGAGTGACCGGCTAGGCGGCTTGATCGCGGCGCTGCCTTTGGTGACCATTCTCACCCTGATCTGGCTGCATCTGGAGCATCAGTCCGAGCAGAAGATCGCCAATCATGCCTGGTACACGTTTTGGTATGTGGTGCCGACTTTGCCTATGTTTCTGGTCTTCCCTTGGTTGCTGCCACGTCTGGGATTTTGGCTGACCTTGCTGGCTAGTGCGGTGATCTCTATCGTCAGCTTCGGTCTGTTTGCGCTGATCGCCCGGCGTTTTGGTATTGAACTGTTGTAAGGCTGCGCTGCCGTGCTAACCCGGTAGGTGCGATTAGCAAGGCGTAATCGCACACACGTCGCGGTGCCGTAGCGGTTTTAAAACACGAGCCTGCCACTACGCATATCCCATGCGCTTCTTCAAGCATGCTGGCCTGCGGGGCGCATGGGATATGCGCGGTGGCTTGGTGGTGTTTGTACTTCTGTGGTTGTTGTGCGATTGCTGGCCGGTGGTAGACCGGCGGCTACTCCCTTTTCTTGCTTCGCCAAGAAACCGGTGTGTGTCAAGCTAGTTGTCGCTTTAATGTTTAAAATTAAGCTGCTTTCATATAATCTTTCTCTTGCATCTGAGCTCGTTCAGGATTCAAGTAGACAGTACTGCCTAATGTCCAATCTCTCGTTTCTCCAGACCAGCGTCGAGGATTTTTTTTACGGGCTAGTTGATAGACCTGTGCACGCTGCTGAAGTAACACACTTGCTTGCCCACGATGGCGCTGATCTGGAGTGACGTATTTCAAGCCGCTATGGCAATGTTCTTCGTTATACCATTTGACGAATTCATGTACCCAGAGACGCGCTTCTTCCAAGGTGTCGAATGGCCGTTCTGGCCACTGCGGGCAATACTTCGCAGTACGAAATAATGCTTCGGCGTAGGCGTTATCGTTGCTGACACGTGGTCGGCTAAAAGACGGAACCACACCAAGATCGTACATGGCGGAGAGCATGTTCGCCCCTTTCATAGCCGTGCCATTGTCGGAATGCAGCACCAGTGGTTTGCCGGCTATTTGTTCACGCAAACAACCGCGCCACAACAAGTGACTGGCATGTTCTGACGATTCGTTTTCATGCACTTCATTGACCACCAGCTTACGGCTGTAGATGTCTTTCATCATGTACCAATAAAAGAATCTACCCTTGACCGTGCTTGGTAGCCAGGTGATATCCCAGCACCACACTTGGTTAGGTCCATCTGCTTGATGCGTTGTCAATGGCCGTTTCTGCGGGCTCTTACTTCGCCCCCTTCGCTGTCCTTGATTAGCTGCTTTCATGACGCGGTAAAATGTCGATTCCGATGCCAGATAAATTCCTTTGTCGGCCAACTTGGGAACAATCTGATGCGGCGTCATGCTGGCGTATTCGGCGCAGTTAGCTGCTGCCAACAATGCCTCACGTTCTGCTTGATTGAGCTTATTTGCAGGACACTGATGCATGGTATCAGGCCGCCGATCTTGTGGTGAATGCCGCCACCGCTGTAGGGTGCGCACACTCAACCCCAGCATGTCGCAAGCAAGGTCTTGGCGCGCGCCAGCGGCAACCGCTTCATTAATCAATGTCAGGGCTTCAAGGCGATCTGGGGCTTTGATCATTCGTCCTTTTCCCTCCCCCAGATCGCCTCGGCTTTTTTTCTTAAAACAAGCAGCGCCGCCGACTCTGCCAACTCAGCATCTTTCTTTTTTAAGGCGCGTTCCAGTTCGCCAATGCGTTTTGTCTGTGAGGCATCTGGTTTAGTCTGCACCAATTGTCCATTGGCCTGCTCGCAGGCTAAACGCCATTGCGTCACTTGTTCTGGATAGACGCCTTTGGTTCTGCAATACGCCGATAGCTCTACTTCACTTAGTGCTGCAGCCTCTAGCACGATGCGAAATTTGTCCGTGCTGGACCAGCGATCACTTTGTTTACCATCTCCAGGCACAATTCTTCCTTCCTCACGCGCCACGTTCTGCCAAACACGTAGCGTCACTGTAGTAATTCCCGTGGCCTTTGCTAATTCCACCACTGCTCGGTTTAACGGGGGCATCATTTGTTGAACCGCCCATTCCCTTTGTTCTGCTGTATATCGAATACGTTTCATCTTACCCTGACTTCCGCCCTCCATCTTTTTATCATATTAAGTGAGGCGACATCTATCCTGACATGGAGGGAAACGGAAGCAAAAAAAGGCGACGCAAAGTCGCTGCCCTTCGGGTGCCCAATTATGCAGGGCAAAAAATGGGAACAAGCAAAACTCGCTACGGCTCAGACAAGCTTAATTCCTGATCCCTTCTCCAAGCACAATTGCAGCGCCACATGCGGAAAAAACGGAAAGTCAACACATCCGTAGTGGACTTACCGCTCCACTGCGCAGGGGCAACATCACAGCACTTCGAACTACGACAATCTACTGCTTTTTGACCTGGGTTTTGAATGGGTTTGAATTGGTTTTTGAATCTGCTTTTGACGTTGGCTTTTGATCGACATTCGCAGGCGCTGCCAATTGTGCGGGGCGCGAAAATGGATCAGTGCGTAGGGTGGGCACAGCATCATCGTGCCCACGCTTAAGGCCAAGCACCAACACATCAGCTTAAGCCCATCAAACCAAAACCTTCATGCATAGCTGTCGGTTCATCTCTGCGTGGGCACAAAAACGTGCCCACCCTACCAGGCTGAACCACCTGTGTGGCGTTCACAATGGGGATTGTAAGCGATGAGTTCGCCATATCGCTAATAATTTGACATGCGACCATGCATCGTCAAGTGCGGGAAAGTGCTGGTACGGTATTGCGGTATTAAGGTTGGGTATAGCGTTGATGCATTCCATTCTAACTCAACTAGGTAAGGCGTAATCGACTTCATCTATTGCGCCGCATGGTATCTCAACAGGCAGCGCCACTGCGGCATTATTCCATGCGCTCTTCAGCACACTTGGCTGCGGCCGCATGGCAAATGCGTTGTTGGCGGCTGCTGTCTTTCTGCTTTTGCTTGTCTGGCTTGGTCTTGTTTTCGCTCTGTCGTTGTTTTGTGCGATTGCCGGCCGGGTGGTTAGACGGCAGCTACTTAACTTTCTTGCTTCGCAAGAAGAGTATGCAAAAGAAGGCGACGCAAAGTCGCTGCCCTTCGGGTGCCCGCCTGTGCAAGTCAAAAAATGGGGAAGAAGCAAATCGCTTCGCTCAGACAGCTTCATTCTGATCCATTTCTGCCCAGCACAAGCGGCAGCGCCACAGTGCGAAAACGAACGTCAAACACATCGTAGTGCGCTACGCTCACTGGCAAGCACAAGTCACAGCATTCGAACTAGCGAAAATCTACTGCTTTGAACCTGGGTTTTGGAATTGGGTTTTGAATTGGGTTTTGCATCTGCTTTTTGACGTGGCTTTTGAATCGAATTCGCATGTGGCGCTGCCAATTGTGCGGGGCGGAAAATGGAATCAAAATGAAGCTGTCCTGACGCAGCGAGTTTGCTTGCACTTCCCATTTCTGTTCGCCACAATTGGGTCCCCGCAGGCAGCGAACTTTGCGTCGCTTTTTGGGTCACCTTTTTTTGGCGAAGCAAAAAAGGTGACCTAGCCGCCGGTCTACCACCGCCGGCAATCGGACAACAACGACCAGAAGAAAAAAGACCAGGCAACACAAAAATAAAAACACCACCAAGCCACTGCGCACATGTGCTTGAAGAAGCGCATGGGATATGCGCGCTGACGGGGCAACAATTCTAAATCCTAGCTGAATAAAAATGAACGTACAGCTAGCCGAAAATTCAGCTAGCTGTACTTAGTTTTGATTCAAATCCGCGCAATGAACTTAAGCAGTGAGATTTGCGCTCACTGCCTGATTAAATTTTATACCCGCCACCACAGTGCACTCAAGGTTTGCCAATCGGTATTCGAAGTATTCAGGTCGGTTTGTAGTTGCGCAAATTCATGCATCCCGCCACTAAGCGCGAAAACGGGTCTTTGTAGCGCCGACCGTCGCCGTAAGCGCTTCGGCGGAGCTGCTACTACTAGCCCAAAGCTTGCGACTCCGGTAAGGCAATGCCAGCCTTGCGCTCGATGCCGTATTCCTGTTAAATTTTATAGCCCGACGTGCAAATCCCGATCAAGGTTTGAATCGGCAATGCGGCGCTGCAGGCGCTGCGCTTCTGCCGTTTCGCCCGACTGTTCTGCGCGCATCGCCTGTACGCCCAACATGCCAGTAAAGGACGGCGCCAGCCTTGGCTCGATGCCGTATCAACCGCCAGCGCGAGCACTGCCGGATTGGCGTTACCGGTACGCAATAGCACTCGGCCGCCACTAAGCGCGAAAACGGGTCTTTGATAGCGGCGACCGTCGCCGTAAGCGCTTCGGCGGAGCTTGCTACTACGCTAGCTTGCGACTCCGGTAGCAAGGCAATATCCTGCCGCTGCACCTGGCCCGCCAGATAGCGCGCGTAAGCCTGCTCAGCGGCGGCGGCATCTTGCCTTAAAGGCGCAAAACCCGGGGCAATCATCCAGCACCAGGCTAGCCACACGACTCGCGCAACGTAGCAACTCGGCGCGTGCCACCAGATTGGCCTGACCGGTGCCTGCCAATTCGCTACGCGCTTTGGAAAACTCGCGTTCAGCGACCCTGTCGTTACCGGACAAGTAGGCGGCAATACTGCGGTCCATGGCACCTTCGCATTCATCTGCCAATCCGGTAGCGCGGGGCCGCTGACGCAGGCGCTGAGCGTCAGACTGAATGCGGTAAGCAGGCGAGCCACAAACAAGGACTGTAATCTCATGGTAGTTTGATCTCCGCTTCGCGTTTGAATGGCCATTTACGATTGATTTTCATTCACAAGCTGTTCTAGCTTGCGCAAGTTGCTCTCGACATCAGCGCGCAAAGGGCCAAGGTCGGCAGTTGCCACTTTGACGTTCGCCCCACCGCTTGCGCCTCAAGCAGCACTGCATCGACTTTTTTCAAACTTGCCCTGGCGTCGCTAAGCAAGCGGTTGAGCTCAGATAAAGCCAGCCTGGCTTCAGGCACGGCACCGCTTTCGCCAAACATCTGCCGGTCGGCATTCAAGGCCAGACGGTCTACGCTAGCAAGCAATTTATTGCTGCGGTCTATCAGGCTAATTATTTTTGCGCGTCCTTATCATTGCCGGTAAGCAGGCTCAATGCACCACCTTTCCGGCCAATTTTTCAGTGGCGGTATGGAGATGACGTAAGCTCAAATCAAGTGATGAATCGGTAGCGGTGAGATTATTCAGATTCTGTACCAAATCCTTGATCGCCGCGACCATCTGCGGAATCTCTGCCGCCACATCACCTACCAGTAGATTGCGTACCGCACCATCCTCTAGCGGTGGGTCAGTGAGTATGCCGCTGAAGGCACGCAGCCGTGTCGCCCCCACCAAGCCGCGCTCCATCGTAAAAATGCTGGAGCTGCGTAGCCAGTGAGCATCCTTTTGCGCTACCTCGACGATCATTCTGGCCTTGCCCTGGTCGCTCAATTCAATGCGGCTGACGCGGCCAATCGGGAATCCGGAAAACGTCACATCCATTCCTATCACCACGCCCTCGGAATCATTGGCCAGCAACACAAGTTTTTGACTAGACTCGAATGCGCCACGCGCATACATCAGGTAAATTACCGTGGCGGAAACCAGTGCCACCATCAATGAATTCAACATAAGGAATCGGCGCAACGGCAGATGCTGCCGATGCTGCCGATGCTGCAATTGCGCTTGAGGCTGCAGCGCCTTGAATTGATCAACATAAGGAATCGGCGCAACGATATGCGTGTGGAATAAAACGACGCCGGCTGCTGCCCATCAGAGAGCCAGTTCAATCATGAGAACAACCGTAAACAGCCGCACCATGGCAGCCAAACCAGTGGCCAGATTGATCCGCCTAGCCTGCGTTTGCCTAAGCGCATCTGCTTGAAGCCATAGGGATAAACGATACCGCCAGGCTAAAAAGAAATATTTTAAGCATCAGTATCATGGTCACGGCCGAGTTAAAAACCTGGCCATATTTTATACCCCGGCAGAGCCCAAAGCGCCATAGATGCTCAGATAGGTGGCAATGTCATGAGGCAACTGACGCGCCCAGCATCCATACGCAAAACACGCCTGCCAATACGCGCGGCAAAAATTCTTGGCGGAGCGGGTCTGTACCCTGGCGAGCATCAGATCAAAACTACCGTTTGCCCCCATGTGTGCCACGTCAGCACTGCAACCGTAATGCACGCCTGCGCATCGTAAACCTGCCACTTCCCGATTTCCCGGCACGGTAATCGTTGATGGTCGCCATGATTTCGGCCTGGGTATTCATCACAAACGGCCCGTATTGCAATAGGTTCACGCAGCGGCTGACCGGCAATCGCAAGACACGCTATCGCCCCGGGCGCGTAAGCTGATCACTGTCCGGCTCATTGCGCAAGATCGCCATGCGCTGCTGCGGCACCAGCGTATCGGCGATTTGCAGCGCGCCGCGATACACATAGACAAAGGCATTCATAGAGGCCGCCAGACTTTGCGAAAATCCGGCACCGTCCGGCAAATGCAGATCCAGATATAAGGGCGTGGTCACTTCACGCTGCACGGCGCCTGCCACACCGTGGCTAGTACCGGCGATCACGCGCACCGTGACACCCTCGCTGGTGACAAACTCAGGAATGGCATCACTCTGAAAATCCTTGTACCAGGGCGCCATCATCTTGTCTTTGGCCGGTAGATTGAGCCACAGCTGAAAACCCTCCATGCGGCCTTCTTCCTGCTCGGGTAATTCAGAATGAATCACGCCACGGCCGGCGGTCATCCACTGCACCCCGCCGTTTTGCAGCAAGCCCGAATTACCGGCGCTGTCGTGATGCCGCATGCGCCCGGTCAGCATGTAGGTAATGGTCTCAAAGCCGCGGTGCGGATGATCGGGAAAGCCACCGATATAGTCCTGCGGATCGTCTGCGCCAAAAGCGTCCAGCATCAGGTAGGGATCGAGCCGCTTCTGCAAACCCTGAGTCAGTACCCGCGTCAGCTTAACGCCATCGCCGTCCGTCGTGGCCTGGCCTGTCACCAGTTGCTCCACGCTGCGAGGCTGCGTCACGCGTTCTGCTGTCAGGCTTGTCGTTGCGTGAATTTGTGCTTGATCTTTCATGATGTCATGCTCCTTAATGGATACTGCTTACGGCTATTCGGTACTGCGTATTGGCGACTGTGTTATGCACTTTGATCGCAATTTTATTGCATCAGGCCGCTATCAATTGCTGTATCTGGCGGGTCGCTGCGGCAAACGCGGCTTGTTCAGCATCTGCCCCCATCGCCAGACCTTCAGCATAGACAAACTCGACATCGCTGATTCCCAAAAAAGCAAGAAAGGTCTGCAGATACGGTGTCTGCGTATCGCTAGGCATATTCAGGTGAACCCCGCCGCGCGTCAAAACGACATAAGCTTTTTTACCGGTCAGCAAACCTTCCGGGCCGTTGGCAGTGTAGCGGAAAGTGACCTGAGCGCGCGAAATCGCATCAATCCAGTTTTTCAATTGCACCGGTATCGCAAAGTTATACATGGGCGCAGCCAACACCAGGGTATCGGCCGCCTGAATCTCGGCGATCAGGGCATCATCGAGGGCGACGCGTGCCGCTTGTTCGGCGCTGCGTTGCTCTGCCGGCGTAAACAGCGCCTGTAAAGCGGCCTCGTCAAGCATAGGCTGCGGCGTGCGGCCCAAGTCGCGCAGCTTAAGGCTGGCATCCGGATTAGCCACCAGCAAGCGCTGTACCACTTCATTGGCCAGACGGCTGGAGTGGGAAGCATCGGCACGTACGCTAGAGTTGATTTGCAAGATATTCATGATGGGGTCTTTTCTGATCGGGTTGGTATGGGTGTACTTTAGACGTTCCATAAACAATGCAGAAGCCCATAATATGGATATAATTATTCCACTGGTGAGACAATGTGATTACAACGTAGATGAAGAGAATACGATGAACCTCAAAGCCAATGACCTGCTGCTGTTTGCCCGCGTGGTTGATGAAGGTAGTTTCAGCCGCGCCGCTGAACGCCTGGGCTTGCCCAAATCGACGCTATCACGCCGCATCAGCGGACTGGAAGCGCAATTGGGTGAACGTCTGCTGTTACGCACCACGCGCAAACTGACTGTCACCGATTTTGGCCATGCGGTGCTATTGCACGCGCATCAGCTCACCGCCGAAGTCGAGGCCACTATGGCGCTGGCGCAGCACCGCCAGGCCGAGCCCAGCGGACGCTTGCGGGTTTCCATGCCAAATGATTTTGCCAACGAGATCTTAAGGCAATTGCTGGCTGATTTCATCGCCAGATATCCATCCATTTCTTTAGAGCTGGATCTGTCGGCCCGACGGGTCGACCTGATCGGTGAAAACTTTGACGTCGCGATACGCATGGGAAATTTGCCCGACGACGCAACGCTGGCGGCACGCCGTCTGGCGGTGTTCTCGGCCGGTCTGTATGCCGCCCCGTCCTACCTGAAAAAGCACGGCATCCCCTATGAGCCGGAAGCGTTGATGGAACACGATAGCCTGCGCATACTCACGCGCAGCGGCGAACCGGCGCTATGGTCGCTGACACGTGCCAGCGCCGGCCAGACCGGAGAGCAAAGCTGGCAGGGTTCACCGCCATTACGCGCCTGCGCCAACTCCCCCGATACGCTGCTGCATCTGGCACTGCAAGGCTTGGGCATCGTCATGACCAATGAACATTTTGCGGCCAAATTTGTCGAGACCGGTGAGCTACAGCAAGTGCTCGGCGACTGGAACATGCCATCGACTACGGCCTGGGCAGTGTTCCCGGGGCGACGTCTGATGCCAGCCCGCACCCGCGTGTTTCTCGATGCCTTGCAGGAAGAATTTTCGGGGCCGCGCTGTCAAAAGGCCGTCGCCGATCTGGCGCACAGCAAGACACAAAAAAAGCCACCGATAAAAAAGTAAGACCCGCCCAACACGCAATACCGCTGCGGCCTGGCGGGCAGGCAAGCCGGAAACCGGCATGGGGATTGCGCCTTGGAGGGGGGTGTTTTTTTTTACGTCGCAGTCCAGGGCAAGCAATCTAAGTTGTTATAGCCTGCGCAAATCTCGCATGCACGCCGCAAACTCGCGCTCTATACGCTCTTGCCCTATGTGTCTGCCGCCCTGCACTACCCGCTTACCGCCGACAAATACGTCGCGCAGCAAATTATCATTACCGCAAAATATCCAAGTATTGAGCAGCTCGGCAGCGGGCAAGTCTTGCAGATTCGGATGCTGATCCTCCGGCACTAAAAAGTCAGCGCGCTTGCCAACCGCGAGCTGTCCAAGCGGCCTGCCGCTTGCCTGTGCTCCGCCTTGCAGACAGGCTTGCCAGAGAAAATCCCCGACACGTCTTTGCCCGGAAATCTGCGCAATATTGCGGCCTTGCAGGCGCAGGCGTTGGCCGTATTCGAGCCAGCGTAATTCTTCTATCGGGCTTTGTGAGACATGGCTGTCGCTGCCTATGCCAAAGCGGCCATGCTCAGCGATGTAAGCGGGCAGATCAAAGAAACCGTCACCGAGATTGCCTTCGGTACTGGTACAGATGCCAGCTACCGCACCGCTGGCGGCTATCCCTGCCACTTCATTTTTTGTAAGGTGGGTGGCATGTACCAGACACCAGCGCTGATCGACCAGGCCGGTTTCCAGCAGTAGCTCTACCGGCCGTTTTCCGGTTGCAGCCAGGCAGGCATCGACTTCCCTTTGCTGCTCGGCGATATGGATATGGATAGGACGTCCGGCTGGCACAGTCGCCGCCAGTTCGCGAATCTGCCGCAGGTTAGCGGCACGCAGCGAATGCGGCGCAACGCCGACTTCAAGCTGGCCGCTGCGGCTACTGTCTAACTGTTGCACCAGTTGCAAAATCTGTTCGACATCCGTACTAAAGCGCCTTTGGTCGGCACGTAGCGGCTGATCCTTGAAATCGGCATGGCTGTACAAGACCGGTAACATGCTCATCCCTATGCCGGTATCACTGGCGGCGGCAATCACGTGCTTTGCGGTCTCGGCCATGTCCGGATAAAAACTACCGTCAGGTGCGCGGTGCAAGTAATGAAATTCACAGACCGAGGTATAGCCATGACGCAAGCATTCCGAATACAACTGGGCAGCGATGGCCTGCATTTGCGGCGGCGTAATGTGGAGGGCATAGCGGTACATCAGATCACGCCAGGTCCAGAAACTGTCGGGCCCGTCACCGCCAACTTCACTCATGCCCGCCATCGCGCGCTGGAAGGCATGCGAGTGCAGATTGATCATGCCGGGCAAGACAAATTGTTGCTGCATCTCATGCGTTTGCGGAGTGGCGTCTGCTTGCACCTCGGTCAGATCACCGCTGGCGTTCCAGCTCAAGCGTACATTTTTGGCCCAGCCGTCTGGCAATAAGGCGTTAATCGCGAACAGGCTAGTCATTTTGCACCGCCTTGATGTTGCTGCGCCCAGTTGACGCAAGTGGCCAATAATTCGCGTAACAGCGGCTGCACTTGCGCCGCCAGATCAGGCCGGTAAGCGTAGGGTGCCGCTTCATCCATGTAAATGCATTGGCTCATTTCCAGCTGCACCGCATGGATATTGCGTTCCGGCTGACCGTAATTGCGCGTGATGTAGCCGCCTTTAAAGCGGCCGTTAAACACGTGACTGTAGGGCGTGTCGCTAGCTGCCAGAGTCGCGCCCAGGGCTTGCTGCATACCGGCATCGCAGGATTTCTGGTCGGCCGTGCCAAAGTTCAGATCCGGCAATTTACCCTGAAAAAAACGCGGTACCTGTGAAGCGATCGAATGCGCATCCCACAAAACGGCAACCCCATGCAGCGCACGCAGGCGCTCCAGTTCGCTTTGTAATTGCTGGTGATACGGTTGCCAGTACTGCGCGATCCGTCTTTGCACTTCAGCTGCGTCGGGCATTTGTCCGGCCGCATACAGTGGCTGTTTGGCAAACGTATCAAGCGGACACAGGCCGGTGGTGTCTTGCCCCGGGTAGAGATTGCTATCGTCGGAAGATCGGTTCAGATCGATCACATAACGCGAATACTCGGCGTGGATCACCGAGGCACCAAGCTCATGCGCCATATTGTAGAGCTGCGGCAAATGCCAGTCTGTATCGGCTTTCTCTTGCGCTGCGGGCAATAACTGAGCGCTCACTTCCGGTGCAATGCTGGTACCTACGTGCGGCATGGAAATCAGCAAAGGAATATGCCCCTGATGAAAATGGAATGGCTGTTTCATGTGTATGCCTCGAAAAAAACTTAATAAATTTAAGCGTGAGCGTTCAGTTGCTGGCTGAGCCGGTCGGCCGCCGCCAGCGTCATTTGTATCAATTCGTTCTGGCGCAGATGGGCGCGGCTGGCTGGCGCCATCAGCGACAGGCTCGCCTCCAGCTTTCCTTTGGCCGAGAACACCGGGGCGCTGACGCCCCAGACACCCTGATCAATTTCGTTTTCGCTGACCGCATAGCGTTGCTGCCGGATTTGCTGCAACTGCTGCCTGAGCTCATCGGGATTCTGGAGCGGCTCAGCCTCCATACTATCCGCACTATCGGATTGTGCCAGCAGTACGTCTTGCAGTTGCCCGGGCAAAAATGCCAGCAAGGCTTTGGCCGATGCACCGCGCAGGCTGCTATGGGCACGCCCTTTGGCAAACGAGCAGCGCAAGGCTTGCGCGCTATCTTGCATATCCAGACAAATCACCTGGCCGTTCAGATACACCATCAGACCCACGCTTTCACCGGAGCGGGCCACCAGTTGCTCGATTTGCGGGCGTGCCTTGGCCATCAGGTAAGAATGATGATCAAAGCCCCACGCCAGTTGCACCGCCAGCGGTCCTGGTTCATAGGCGCCACTCTGGGCATGCTCTTGCACCCAGCCCCATTTTTTCAAGGGTGCCAGATGCCGGTATAAGGTGCTGAGCGGCAAGCCGGTCTGCGCCGCCAGATCTTTGGCGGAAATCGCCTGGCCGTGCCGCGCTATGCAGGCCAGAACCTGCAACACGCGCTCATTGGTCGGCACGTCTATGGTTCCGTGCACACCCGCTTCGCTCACGCCGGAGTCTGGCTGCATTAATGGGGAGATGGAATCGGACATAAGAATTAGCGGAAAGAGGAAGCTCTCATGCTAGCAGCTCATTCCAAGAATTCAAGGCTTGATTCCCGCAAAATGAGAATCGAAGCGTATTTATAGGACTCGACAGGGGGAAATTCGACATCGGACCTAACGATTCAGCCCACTACGGAAATCATTGAAAAAAGCAAAAGCCATACAAAGGAGGCACAGAGGAAAACCGGAGAACTTCCTGACTTCTCTCGGTGAATCTCTGCTCCTCTTTGTTGAGGGCTGTTGACTGTCTTCATCGCTGGCTGAACAGTTACCATCGGACTTGCGATCGCTTGCCGCCTAAGCCCTAAACCGCAACGCTAGCGCGCTGCGCTTATCAGTTACGACTATTCGCTGCAGCCTGGCAGTTACGCGTCTCCTGATCCGGGTAGCCAGCCTTGATCAGATCAAATTGTTTCTTTTCAGCTTCACTCACGGAGCGCAATTTATAAGCAAATTTTGCCGCACCCAGAGCGCGTGGCCCTATGCGTGCGCTTTTTACGCCTTTTGCGTTCAGATTGGCCAGATGCGCCTTAGCCGCATCCTCGGTTTTAAACACGCCTAAAGAAATACCCAAATGAAAATTCGTCTGTTCCTGCATTACAAAAAAATCAGTGACGCCAAGACGGCGTAATTCGGCCGTCTTTTTATCTGCCGCATCCTTGCTACCTAAGGATGGGATATACACCATGTGACTAGTGACTTCGCTGACATTGCTGCGCGATTGGCGATTGCCAAGACCCAAGGCCTTCAATTTTTCCTCAAAACGCGGTGCATCTGCCGGCAGGAAATTTCCCACTTCCAGACAGGCGATAAGCTCCTTGGCTTTTTCGCGCACAGGCTCGCGCACTGCCGTTAAAGCTGCAGTGGTCGTAGCGGTGACAGAAGCCGCGGCTGGTGTCGAATCCGGCGTTGCGATTGAAGCCGGGGCTTCGACCGGGGCTTCTGTCAATGCCTGTACTGCACTGGCCGAGAGCAAATGAATTTGATCCGCGTTTTGCTGTTTTTTTAAGCGTTGCGGTTCATGGGTATCGAATGACCAACTCCCTAAATAGCCAAGGTTCAATGCCAGTAACAAGGCATTACCTATCAACAGGGTCCAGAAAAAGAATCTCAGCATAGTGATAGCGGCTTAAATTGAAGATTAGGTAGAAAGGCTAGAAGATGAGGTCGAAGGCAAACTTACCGGGGCGCCAGAGCGTGCCACGACATATAAGCCTATCAGGACTAAATTATCGACATGATGGCAGCTAATGCCGAGATGCGGAGTCAGGTATGAGGCCGCACCACCCGAGATAATGCAATCTACCGGCTGATCCAGGCTGGTATGGAGCGCATCATGCGCTTGCATAATGGCGCCAAGCTGCGCATTAATGCAACCGCTCACGATGGCCTGATCGGTATTATCGGCAAACGCATAATTCATCAACAGACTCGCGGCGATCTGCGGCAACTGTGCGGTGTTCTTCGCCAGTGCCTGTGCCATCAGTTGCAAGCCTGGCAGGATCATGCCGCCTAAAAAAATACCGTCAGGACTGACCGCATCTATCGTAGTCGCAGTACCGCAGGTGGCGACGATCAGCGCGCGTTGCGGATACAGCGCATGAGCCGCAATCGCCGATGCGAAACGGTCACTGCCCAACTGGGTGGGATTACGGTAGCCATTGCGCAGACCTGCGCATGACTGTGAAGACTGAAAGCGTTCCGGGGATACGCCGGGAACTGCTTGTTGCAACATGCTCGCCAGACGTGCCTGCAATGCCTCACCGGCGACATTGGAAATCACTATCCTGGTCACTGTGAAACCTGCCCATACCGAACCCAGACTATCCAATTCAGCATGATTGACCGAGTCGATCCGGTGCCAGACCGGCGGCAAACCGGCATCGTGCGCCAGATCGGCGATGGCCCACTTAATTCTGGTATTTCCTGCATCAATCAATAACAGCATGGATATTCTCTCGTTTTTGAGTCGCCCATTATAGCGATACCGGACGCAGAGATACATCACCGGACAGTACAGACACCTGGCCTTGCGCTGTCAGCAGTGACAAACAGCCGTTCTGATCAACCCCCAGCGCAATCCCTTGCTGCACCAGCTTGCCCGCATCCATGATCATCACTTCCTGTTGCGCATAAGCATGCAGGCGGTTCCAGCGCTCGGCAAATGGCGCAAAACCCTGCTGGCGAAACTGCTCCATGACTTTCGCCAAGGCATTGAGCAACTGCGCCACCAGTAAATTTCTATCCATTTGCGCCAACCACGGCGCATCGGCCACATCGTGCCCTATCCGACCCTCGAGTGTATCGGGCACCACCAGGTTTAAGCCTATGCCTATCACCGCCCAACTACCGCCCTGTTTGGCAGCAGCCGTTTCTATCAGCATACCGGCAAGTTTTTTCTTGTCCTTGAGCAGGTCATTAGGCCACTTTAAGCTTACCGGCAAACCGAGTCGCTCCAGCGTTTCGGCGATCGCTACGCCAGTCGCCAGAGGAAGGCCAAGCAGCGCATGCGTGGCGCGGGGGAAATACCATGCCAGTGAAAAAGTCAGCACTCCTCCCGGCACCGAATGCCAGACCCGGCCGGCGCGACCACGCCCGGCGGTCTGATGTTCGGCGATGCGTAGCAATGGGGTTTGCAACAAATCGAGGCGCGCCAGCAGATCCGCATTGGTCGAACCGGTTTCCGCCACCACCTCAACATCGACCTGCTCACCAAAGCCGTCGCGCAACTTTAATATCGCCTGAGTGCTCAACTTGACGCTACTGCCGTGATTTATCTGATTCATCTGATAAGAACTCATGTCTGCCGAATTTTCTTGTTTTTAGATAAGTGTCATCGTTACGATTTATACCGATCAATAGCAATAACACCTGTACAAAGACATTACTGCATAAAAAAAACGGCACCGGAGACTAGCTGCGGTGCCGTTTTTTAATTTACTTCTATGCTATCAGGCTTCGCCTTCAGTCACGTCAGTTGATGCTACTTCCGGCATTGGTGCAAAAATCGCTTTTTCAGCTTGCAACAAGGCTGCACGTTCTTCCGCTTCCCAAGTTTCTTTCAACTTGCGAGCGCGGTGGAAAGCCAGACCAGTACCGGCAGGAATCAAACGACCAACGATGACGTTTTCTTTCAAGCCACGCAGACTGTCGCGTTTGCCCATGATCGCAGCTTCCGTCAGAACCCGTGTGGTTTCCTGGAAAGACGCGGCAGAGATAAACGAATCAGTCGACAAGGATGCCTTAGTAATACCCAGCAAGATATTTTCATACGTTGCAGGGATACCGCCAGCGGCAATCACACGGTCGTTTTCGCCGAGCAAATCAGAACGCTCAACTTGTTCGCCCAAGATGTAATTCGCATCGCCTGGTTGAGTCACGATAACGCGACGCAACATCTGACGTACGATCACTTCAATGTGCTTGTCATTGATCTTAACGCCTTGCAAACGGTACACGTCTTGAACTTCGTCAACGATGTAACGTGCCAGCGCTTCGATACCCAACAAACGCAGGATGTCTTGCGGATCGGCAGGGCCGTCAACAATCATCTCACCCTTGTTGACGACTTGACCGTCATGCACCAGAACTTGTTTGTCTTTGGTGATCAGGAATTCGTGCTTCTCGCCGTCCATGTCGGTGATTTCCAGACGCTGCTTACCTTTGGTTTCTTTACCAAACGCAACAGTACCTGTGACCTCGGCCAACATACCTGCATCTTTAGGCGAACGCGCTTCGAACAACTCGGCAACGCGTGGCAGACCCCCGGTAATATCACGAGTCTTTTGTGATTCAGTCGGAATACGCGCCAACACTTCACCAACTGTTACGTGCTGACCGTCTTTCACGGTAATCAGCGCGCCTACCTGGAAACCGATAGTCACAGCGTGTTCGGTGCCGGAAATCTTCACTTCCTCACCTTGTTCGTTCAACAGTTTAACTTGTGGACGCAATGTCTTGCCTGCAGTACCGCGACGCTTGGCATCGATCGCTACCAAAGTGGACAAACCGGTCACATCATCAACCTGCTTGGCAACGGTAACGCCTTCTTCCACGTTCTCGAATTTCACCGTACCGGTGTATTCGGTAATGATAGGACGGGTCAAAGGATCCCATGTCGCCAGGTTAGTACCGGCCTTGATCAGCATACCGTCTTTGACGATCAGTACGGCACCGTAAGGTACTTTATGACGTTCACGTTCACGACCATGATCATCCGTGATCAGTACTTCACCGGAACGGGAAATAACGATCTGAGCACCTTTGCCATTCGTTACATAACGCATGGTGGCGGTGAAACGGATAGTACCGTTGGATTTCGCTTCGATCGAAGAGGCAATCGCTGCACGGGATGCGGCACCACCGATGTGGAACGTACGCATCGTCAACTGTGTACCTGGTTCACCGATGGACTGAGCGGCGATCACACCGACTGCCTCACCTGCATTGACCAGATTACCGCGTCCAAGGTCACGACCGTAGCACATTGCGCACAGGCCATAGCGTGTATCGCAAGTGAGCGGAGTGCGAACCTTGACTTCATCAACGCCCAGACGTTCGATTTCTTCAACCGCATCTTCATCCAGCAAAGTGCCGGCAGCATACAAAGTTTCCTGAGTTTCCGGATTGACGACTTCGTTCGCCGCAACACGACCCAGGATCAATTCACGCAAAGGTACGTTAACTTCACCGCCTTCAACAATCGCTTTCATCGACGCGCCATTCGCTGTGCCGCAATCGTCTTCGATTACAACCAGATCTTGGGTAACGTCTACCAGACGACGTGTCAGGTAACCGGAGTTAGCTGTCTTCAACGCAGTATCGGCCAGACCTTTACGTGCACCGTGAGTGGAAATAAAGTACTGCAACACGTTCAGACCTTCGCGGAAGTTCGCGGTGATCGGTGTTTCAATAATCGAGCCATCCGGTTTCGCCATCAGTCCGCGCATACCTGCCAACTGACGAATCTGTGCTGCAGAACCACGCGCACCGGAGTCAGCCATCATGTAAATCGCGTTGAACGACTCTTGCGTACCGTGAGTACCGTCGCGACGGACTACGTCTTCCACTTTCAGTCTATCCATCATGGCCTTACCGACGTCATCACCGGTCTTACCCCAGATATCAACAACCTTGTTATAACGCTCGCCGGCAGTTACCAGACCGGAAGCATATTGCTGTTCGATCTGTTTAACTTCATGTTCAGCAGAGGCCAGCAAAGTAACTTTTTGCGGCGGTACCAACATGTCATCGATACAGATGGAGATACCGGCACGTGTCGCCAGGCGGAAACCCATTTGCAACAACTGATCGGCGAAGATAACCGTAGCGCGCAGACCGCACTTACGGAAAGAGGTATCGATCAGCTTGGAAATTTCTTTCTTTTTCAACGCACGGTTCAGTACGGAAAAAGGCAAACCTTTAGGCAGAATCTCGGACAGGATCGCACGACCAACTGTGGTTTCGTAACGAGTGACTGTCTTGACGAATTCGCCGGTTGCAGGATTTTTTGGGTATTCGGTGATACGCACGGTAATGCGCGTCATCAATTCGACTTCCTTATTGTCCCAAGCGCGAATCGCCTCGGAAACATCAGGGAACATCATGCCCTCGCCCTTACCGTTGATTTTCTCACGGGAAGCGTAGTACAGACCCAACACGATATCCTGGGAAGGAACGATAGACGGTTCGCCGTTAGACGGGAACAGAATGTTGTTCGATGCCAGCATCAGTGTGCGTGCTTCCATCTGTGCTTCCACAGACAAAGGAACGTGAACCGCCATTTGATCGCCGTCGAAATCGGCATTGAATGCGGCGCAGACCAGTGGATGCAACTGAATCGCCTTACCTTCGATCAGGACCGGCTCAAACGCCTGAATACCCAAACGATGCAGCGTAGGCGCACGGTTCAGCATAATCGGATGTTCGCGAATCACTTCTTCCAGAATATCCCAAACGACAGGCTCTTGGATCTCTACCAATTTCTTGGCCGCCTTGATGGTTGTTGCCAGACCCATCAATTCGAGTTTATTGAAAATGAAAGGCTTGAACAGTTCCAGCGCCATCAATTTTGGCAAACCGCACTGATGCAATTTCAATTGCGGACCCACCACGATCACTGAACGACCGGAGTAATCGACGCGCTTACCCAACAAGTTCTGACGGAAACGACCGCCTTTACCTTTGATCATCTCAGCCAGAGATTTCAACGGACGCTTGTTCGCGCCTGTCATGGCTTTACCGCGACGACCGTTATCTAACAGCGAATCAACCGCTTCTTGCAACATACGCTTTTCGTTGCGTGTGATGATTTCCGGAGCGCGCAATTCCATCAGGCGCTTCAGACGGTTGTTACGGTTGATCACGCGGCGATACAAATCGTTCAGATCGGAAGTCGCAAAACGACCACCGTCCAAAGGTACCAATGGACGCAACTCTGGCGGCAACACTGGCAACACTTCCATGATCATCCAGTCCGGCTTAATGCCAGAGCGTTGGAACGCTTCCAGCACTTTCAGACGCTTGGAGTATTTCTTGATCTTCGCTTCGGATTTTGATTCTTTCAACTCGGTACGCAGAGTTTCTGCATCACGGTCGATATCAATCGAGCGCAGCAATTCACGGATACCTTCGGCACCCATGAACGCGGTGAATTCATCACCGTGCTCTTCATACTTGGCAGCGTAATCGTCTTCAGACATGATCTGGCACTTTTTCAGTGGCGTCATGCCTGGGTCTGTCACTACGTAGGCTTCAAAATACAAAACACGTTCGATATCCCGCAAAGTCATATCCAAGACCATACCCAAACGGGATGGCAGGGACTTCAGGAACCAGATATGCGCAGTCGGCGATGCCAACTCGATATGACCCATGCGCTCACGACGCACTTTAGCCAGAGTTACTTCAACGCCGCACTTTTCGCAGACTACGCCACGATGTTTCAAGCGTTTGTACTTACCGCACAGGCATTCGTAATCTTTGATAGGTCCAAAAATTTTTGCGCAAAACAAGCCATCACGCTCAGGCTTGAAAGTACGATAGTTGATGGTTTCCGGCTTTTTAACTTCGCCGTAGGACCATGAACGGATTTTTTCTGGTGACGCAAGACCAATCTTGATCGCGTCGAATTGTTCATTTGGCTGAACTTGCTTGAATAAATCGAGCAGTGCTTTCATGTCTATCACTCCTGTGAAGCGTGAAAAAAACGCTTGGTGATTAATGGTGTTACCAGGTTTGTTTTCGCATCAACCCTGTTCGCATCAGCGGGAGAGCCCGGTTTTTCAAACGGGTTCCGCTCATACCGGGAACGAAAATTTTCCTAACGGCTATATATACTAATGCCGCCACCAGGCAAAACACCTGGTGGCGGCTGTACTTCTATTACTATGCTATCAGTTACGGTCGAGATCGATATCGATACCCAGTGAACGGATTTCCTTAACCAACACGTTAAAGGATTCCGGCATACCGGCTTCAATTACGTGATCGCCTTTGACCAGATTTTCGTACACTTTAGTACGGCCATTCACGTCATCGGACTTCACGGTCAACATCTCTTGCAAGACATAAGACGCACCGTACGCCTCAAGTGCCCAAACCTCCATCTCACCGAAACGCTGACCACCGAACTGAGCTTTACCGCCCAAAGGTTGCTGCGTAACCAGAGAGTAAGGACCGGTAGAACGGGCATGCATCTTGTCATCAACCAAATGGTGCAATTTCAGAACGTGCATGTAACCAACCGTGACATTGCGCTCGAAAGATTCACCAGTGCGACCATCATACAAAGTCACCTGATTTTTCGAAGGCGTCATGCCCAGTTGTTTGGCGATCGCATCCGGGTAAGCCAGATCAAGCATGCGACGGATTTCACTTTCGTGAGCGCCATCGAAAACCGGAGTAGCAAATGGAACACCGTTTTTCAAGTTACTTGTCAACGTCAGGATCTCAGTATCAGACAAACCGTCAATATCTTCAATCTTGCCAGACTCGTTATAAATCTGTTTCAGGAAATCGCGTAACTCTTCGATCTTGGCTTTCGCTTTCAGCATTTCGCCGATACGCAAGCCCAGACCTTTAGCGGCCCAACCCAAATGCACTTCCAATACCTGACCAACGTTCATCCGTGACGGAACACCCAATGGGTTCAATACGATGTCTGCCGGAGTACCGTCTGCCATGTAAGGCATATCTTCGATAGGAACGATGCGTGATACCACACCCTTATTACCGTGACGACCCGCCATTTTGTCACCAGGTTGCAAGCGACGCTTAACAGCCAGGTAAACCTTGACCATTTTTTGTACGCCAGGCGGCAATTCATCGCCTTGTGTCAACTTGGTACGCTTTTCTTCAAACGCCAGATCAAACTGGTGACGCTTCTCAGCGATGGAATCCTTGATGGCTTCCAGCGATTTTGCAGTGTCATCATCGGCAGGGCGAATATCGAACCAATGGTATTTATCCAGATCAGCCAGATATTCCTTGGTGATGCTGCTACCTTTAGCCAATTTAGCCGGACCGCCGTTAGCGATCTTGCCGTTCAACATACGCTCAAGACGCTCAAACGCATCGCCTTCAACGATACGCATCTGATCGTTCAGATCAAGACGATAGCGCTTCAGTTCATCATCAATAATCTGCTGTGCACGTTTGTCGCGTTGGATACCTTCGCGAGTAAATACCTGAACGTCGATGACAGTTCCAACCATACCGGAAGGTACGCGCAGGGAAGTGTCTTTTACGTCAGAAGCTTTCTCACCGAAAATCGCACGCAGCAGTTTTTCTTCTGGTGTCAATTGAGTTTCGCCTTTTGGCGTCACTTTACCGACCAGAGTATCACCGGCAGTAACTTCAGCACCGACGTAAACGATACCTGCCTCATCCAGACGGGCAAGTTGATTTTCAGCCAGATTGGAGATATCACGAGTGATCTCTTCCGCACCGAGCTTAGTATCACGGGCAACTACCGACAACTCTTCAATATGAATCGAAGTGTAGCGATCATCAGCAACCACTTTTTCAGAGATCAGGATCGAATCTTCAAAGTTGTAACCGTTCCAAGGCATAAACGCGACCAGCATGTTTTGGCCAAGAGCCAACTCACCCAGATCTGTTGATGCGCCATCGGCCAGCACGTCACCCTTGGTAACGATATCGCCTACTTTGACGATAGGACGCTGATTGATGTTGGTATTCTGATTTGAACGTGTATACTTGATCAGATTGTAAATATCCACACCGACTTCACCGGCTGTCGCTTCCGCATCATTAACGCGAATAACGATACGACCAGCATCGATGTAATCAACTTTACCGCCGCGCAATGCCTGCACTGTGGTTCCGGAATCGACCGCAACTGTGCGCTCAATACCTGTACCGACCAATGCTTTCTCCGGACGCAAGCAAGGAACTGCCTGACGCTGCATGTTGGCACCCATCAACGCACGGTTTGCATCATCGTGTTCGAGGAAAGGAATCAAAGATGCCGCAACCGATACAACCTGACCTGTCGCAACGTCCATGTACTGTACGCGCTCAGGAGAAACCAGGATAGTTTCACCAGCTTGACGTGCAGACACCAATTCATCTGACAGGCTACCGCTATTGTCGATTGTCGCATTCGCCTGAGCGATAATGTAACGACCTTCTTCAATCGCGGACAAATAATCGATTTGCGTCGTGATCTTGCTGTCAATCACCTTGCGATAAGGTGTTTCCAGGAAACCGTACTCGTTCAAACGCGCATATAAAGCCAGCGAGTTGATCAGACCAATGTTTGGTCCCTCTGGAGTCTCAATCGGACAAACGCGACCATAGTGAGTAGGATGAACGTCACGCACTTCAAAGCCAGCGCGTTCGCGTGTCAAACCACCAGGTCCCAGAGCGGAAATACGACGCTTATGCGTGATTTCTGACAAAGGATTGGTTTGATCCATAAATTGCGACAATTGTGAAGAACCGAAGAACTCACGGATCGCAGCAGAGATAGGCTTGGAATTAATCAAGTCGTGCGGCATCAGGTTATCGGCTTCAGCCTGACCCAAACGCTCTTTGACTGCACGTTCAACACGTACCAGACCAGCGCGGAACTGATTCTCGGCCAATTCACCGACGCAACGTACGCGACGATTACCCAAGTGATCGATATCATCGACTTCACCGCGGCCATTGCGCAACTCAACCAGAATCTTGATAACTGCCAGAACATCTTCGTCCGACAAGGTCATCGCACCAGTCAATTCATCGCGACCAATACGGCGATTGAACTTCATACGACCGACCGCAGACAAATCGTAGCGATCTTCGTTGTAGAACAAGCCGTTAAACAGTGATTCAACAGAATCTTCTGTAGGTGGTTCGCCAGGACGCATCATGCGATAAATCGCGACACGAGCGGCCATCTTATCGGCGGTATCATCAGCGCGTAGAGTCTGGGAAATATACGAACCCTGATCCAGATCATTAGTGTACAAAGTCTGGATATCAACAACGCGCGCGTCACGCAAACGCGCCAGCAATTCTTCTGTCAACTCATCATTGGCGTTGGCAATAACTTCACCGGTATCGCCGTCAACAATATTCTTCGCCAATACGCGACCGAGCAGATAGTCTTCAGGAACGGAGATATGCTTGATACCTGCCGATTCAACCTCACGAACGTGCTTGGAGTTAATACGCTTGTCTTTAGCGACGATAACTTTGCCTGATTTATCGAGAATATCAAAACGCGCAACTTCACCACGCAGACGTTCAGCGACGAATTCCATTTCTGCGCCATCACTGTGCAGATTGAAATTATCAAAGACAAAGAAATTAGCCAGTATCTGTTCATTGCTCATGCCGATAGCACGCAGCAAAATCGTTACAGGCATCTTACGACGTCTGTCGATACGGAAGAACAGGATATCTTTTGGATCGAATTCAAAATCCAACCAAGAACCACGGTAAGGAATAATCCTTGCCGAGAACAACAATTTACCGGATGAATGCGTCTTGCCGCGATCGTGTTCAAAGAACACACCTGGAGAACGATGCAACTGAGACACGATAACGCGCTCAGTACCGTTAATCACAAAAGAACCAGTAGTCGTCATGAGCGGCAATTCGCCCATGTACACTTCTTGCTCTTTCATTTCTTTAACGACAGGCTTGGTTGGCGATTCCTTATCCAGGATCACCAAACGCACTTTAGCGCGCAAAGGTGAAGCAAAAGTAAGCCCGCGTAATTGACATTCCTTGACATCAAATGCAGGGTCACCTAAAACGTAGGAAAGGAATTCGAGGCGAGCGAACCCATTATGCGACACGATCGGAAATATCGACGTAAAGGCAGATTGCAAGCCTTCATTTTTGCGTGAAGACGGTGCATTGTCTTGCTGCAAAAAGCTATGATATGACTCGAGCTGGGTCGCCAGCAGGAACGGAACGTTGTGAACGTTAGCGCGTTTCGCAAAAGATTTACGAATTCGCTTCTTCTCAGTAAATGAGTAGTGCATGGACACTCCGTGAGTGACAAAAAAGGATGGAGAATTCAGGATTCAAGCCGCAAAAAAAATTTGTAATCTTCAATTACAAACTCACATTCACCACATGAAACCTCAAGTCTCAGCCCTTAATTGTTAAAACTAAGCTTCAAACCGACGACTGAGCAAACAAACAATTTGCTTCAGAAGCAACTAAACAAACCTCAGAACGACAAAGAAGCCAAAGAGGAACCCTCTCTTCTGAGAGGATTCCAATCTTTGACTCTGACAAATCCAATGGATCTGTCATGATACACCAAAATTACTTGATGTCTGCTTTCGCGCCAGCATCTTCCAGCTTTTTCTTAGCTGCTTCAGCATCTGCTTTGGAAACAGCTTCTTTAACTGTTTTTGGTGCGCCATCAACTACGTCTTTAGCTTCTTTCAAGCCCAGACCAGTCAATTCACGAACTGCTTTAATAACGCCAACTTTGTTCGCGCCAACTTCAGACAGAATTACGTTGAATTCTGTTTGCTCTTCAGCTGCAGCAGCTGGACCAGCAGCTGGGCCAGCTGACATTGCAGCAGCGGAAACACCAAATTTTTCTTCGAATGCTTTAACCAGGTCGTTCAGGTCCATTACGGACATCGCGCCTACGGCTTCCAAGATATCGTCTTTGCTAATTGCCATTTGAAACTCCAATTTATAAATTACATTGATTCGGTATTGACGAAAAAAAATCTTACTCTGCTGCAGCTTCTGCAACCGGGGCTTCAACAGCCTCAGCTACTGGTGCTGTAGGATTTTCAGATTCTTTCTTAGCTGACAGAGCTGCCAGAGCACGTGCGAAGCCAGATACAGGAGCCTGCATCATACCCAACACTTGTGCCAACAGAACTTCACGGCTAGGAATGCTTGCCAATGCGATAACGCCAGCTTTATCCAGCGACTTACCAGCATAATTACCTGCCTTGATAACCAGTTTGTCATTGCTTTTTGCGAAGTCTTGTACAACTTTAGCAGCAGCAACAGCATCTACCGAGATCGCATAGATCAACGGACCAGTCATTTCAGAAGCGAGGCTTGCAAATACAGTGCCTTCAACGGAGCGACGAGCTAATGTATTTTTCAACACACGCAGGTACACACCTTCAGCACGTGCAGCAGCACGTAGTTTCGTCAAGTGACCGACCTGGATGCCACGGTATTCAGCTACGACGATAGTCTGTGCAGTTGCTACTTGTGCAGAGACTTCAGCGACGACGGCTTTTTTGTCATTCAGATTGAGACTCACGGTCAACCTCCAATTATGATATTTAGTCTTCACATCAGGATGATGTGAGTTCCTCATATCGTTTCGAACACGGCGTCCGAAGTTAGGAGTTGCACTGGCGGGCCAGTATGTAACTACAAAACTTGATCGGGTACACCATCTGCGTTGGGTGCTTAAGATTACTCTCTCGCAAATTAACTTTGTTTATTTATTAAAATAATAAACTCAGCCCAACGGTCTTTGACTCTCTGCCTGATTTAGAAAAATAAACCAAACAGCCCAAAGATGCGCCAAGCGCTGAAATTCAACACTTGGGCTTAATTTTTTTACTTAGGCAGCCAGATTGATATGATCTACGCGAACGCCAGCACCCATAGTGGATGAGATGGAGATCTTACGCAGGTAAACACCTTTGCTGGAAACTGGCTTGGCTTTATTCAAAGCTTCAACCAAAGCCAACAAGTTAGCTTTCAAATCAGCATCAGCGAAGGACTTACGACCTATCGTTGAGTGAATGATACCAGCCTTGTCAGTACGATATTGAACTTGACCAGCTTTTGCATTTTTAACTGCAGTAGCGACGTCAGGAGTTACAGTACCAACCTTAGGATTCGGCATCATACCGCGCGGACCCAAAATCTGACCCAAAGTACCAACGATACGCATAGTGTCTGGAGAAGCGATAACGATATCAAATGGCATGTCGCCAGCTTTGATACGCTCTGCCAAATCTTCCATACCAACGATATCAGCACCAGCTGCTTTAGCTTCTTCAGCTTTTGCGCCTTGTGCGAATACAGCTACACGTACAGTTTTACCTGTGCCAGCTGGCAATACAACCGCGCCGCGAACAACTTGGTCAGATTTCTTAGGATCAACACCCAGTTGAACTGAAACGTCGATAGACTCATTGAATTTCGCAGTTGCGCATTCCTTGATCAATGCGATAGCATTATCAAAAGAGTAGGCCTTCAGGCGATCAACTTTAGTTGCAAGCAACTTTGCTTTTTTAGATAACTTAGCCATTACAGTCCCTCTACCGTGATACCCATGGAGCGTGCTGAACCAGCGATAGTACGCACTGCTGCGTCCATATCGGCGGCTGTCAGATCGGCGCGCTTAGCGGTTGCGATCTCTTCAGCTTGCTGACGAGTGATTTTACCAACTTTATCAGTGTGCGGCTTAGCGGAGCCCTTAGTGATTCCAGCTGCTTTTTTGATCATGTATGTTGCAGGAGGAGTCTTCATCACGAAAGTGAAAGACTTATCTGCAAATGCAGTAATCACAACAGGAATTGGCATACCTGGCTCAACACCTTGAGTCTGCGCGTTAAACGCTTTGCAGAATTCCATGATGTTCAGACCACGCTGACCCAAAGCTGGACCGATAGGTGGGGATGGATTTGCTTTACCAGCTGGAACTTGCAGCTTGATAAAACCAATGATTTTCTTTGCCATGATGGCTCCTTCATTAAATGAGTAGTAGCGCCCTCCGAAATAATCTCTTATTTTGAAGGGCTCCTCTTTGTTACGCTTTTACTTGCTTTCGCTAAATTTCAGCATGGCAACAAGTAGCCAGAATTTCTTACTAAACCTTCTCAACCTGCGCGAAATCCACATCCACAGGGGTTGAGCGGCCGAATATTGTAACAGAAACGCGCACTTTTGACTTCTCATAATTGACTTCTTCAACATTACCGTTGAAATCTGCAAATGGACCGTCTTTAATACGCACAACTTCACCAACTTCATACAACACTTTTGGCCTTGGCTTCTCAACACCATCTTGCATTTGCTGCAGGATCTTATCAACCTCATGCTGAGGGATAGGTGCTGGCTTATTTGATTTGCCACCGATAAAACCGGTTACCTTACTGGTGTTCTTTACCAAGTGCCATGTATCGTCAGTCATTTCCATCTCGACGAACAAATAACTAGGGAACAACCTACGCTCAGTAACTGCTTTTTTACCGTTTTTTACTTCTATCACTTCTTCAGTCGGAACCAAAATCTGACCGAACTTATCCTGCATTTCCGCGCGCTCTATACGCTCAGCCAACGCACGCTGCACATTTTTTTCCATGCCAGAGTAAGCCTGAACCGCATACCATCTCTTAGCACTTTTAGGCACAGAAACCGTAGGCTCTGTACCTTGCAGATCTTCCTGAATGCTATCGCTCATTATCTTTTCCATCCAAGAAGTACGTCATACAACAAAAAGCCTATCAACTTGTCGGCACCCCAAAGGAACATTGCCATGACCAGTACAAATCCAAATACAACTGCAGTGATCTGACCCGCCTCTTTACGAGTCGGCCAAACTACTTTTTTTTAGTCTCGCGAACCGCGTCTTTTGCAAACGCAAAAAATTCACGGCCTGCATCCGAGGTCGAGAACATTACAACTGCAATCAACAAACCAAGGACTAGCGCTGCAACGCGCAAATATGAAGACTGACCCACCAAAACATAATAGGCAGCAACACCAGCAACTGCCGCGACAATTGCCAAAATTACTTTATACTTATCTTTGGAAGTGCTGACGGTTTCAACAGGATGGTTAGACATTCTTAATTTACTTTCGGCGCCCTGCGACCACGATGGTGGCAGGGGCGGTAGGAATCGAACCTACAACCTTCGGTTTTGGAGACCGACGCTCTGCCAATTGAGCTACACCCCTACGGCTTTGAACTACTAGAATTAGTATAGCGACCCAAACAGATCGCCATACTCACTTCACTTACTACTCTTGCTATTAACCAGCAATAATCTTAGCAACAACACCAGCACCAACAGTACGACCACCTTCACGAATCGCGAAACGGAGACCTTCTTCCATTGCAATCGGGTTGATCAACTTAACGGTAATGGAAACGTTATCGCCTGGCATAACCATTTCCTTATCTTTTGGCAACTCGATCGAACCAGTTACGTCCGTTGTACGGAAGTAGAACTGTGGACGGTAGTTGTTAAAGAATGGAGTGTGACGACCACCTTCATCTTTAGACAAAACATAGATCTCGCCTGTGAAATGATCATGCGGCTTGATTGTACCTGGCTTAGCCAAAACTTGACCGCGCTGAACGTCTTCACGCTTAGTACCGCGCAACAACACACCAACGTTATCGCCTGCCTGACCTTGATCCAGCAATTTACGGAACATTTCAACACCAGTACATGTAGTTACTGCTGTATCAGTGATACCGATGATTTCCAGTGACTCACCAACCTTAACAATACCACGCTCGATACGGCCAGTTACCACAGTACCGCGACCAGAGATCGAGAAAACGTCTTCTACTGGCAACAAGAATGCGCCGTCAACAGCACGTTCTGGCGTAGGGATATACGTATCCAAAGCTTCAGCCAATTTCATGATTGCTTGCTCGCCCAATGGGCCAGTGTCGCCTTCCAATGCCAATTTTGCAGAACCTTGAATGATAGGCAAGTCATCGCCTGGGAATTCGTATTTAGACAACAACTCACGAACTTCCATTTCAACCAATTCCAACAATTCAGCGTCATCAACCATGTCGCACTTGTTCAGGAACACGATGATGTATGGAACGCCAACTTGACGAGCCAACAGGATGTGCTCACGAGTTTGCGGCATAGGACCGTCAGCTGCGGAACAAACCAAGATAGCGCCGTCCATCTGAGCAGCACCAGTAATCATGTTTTTAACATAATCAGCATGACCTGGGCAATCAACGTGAGCGTAGTGACGTGTTTCTGTTTCGTATTCTACGTGAGCGGTATTAATAGTAATACCACGTGCTTTTTCTTCCGGTGCCGCATCGATTTGATCGTAAGCCTTAGCCTCACCGCCAAATTTCTTCGACAATACTGTAGCGATCGCTGCAGTCAATGTTGTCTTACCGTGATCGACGTGACCAATTGTGCCGACGTTAACGTGCGGCTTGGTGCGCTCAAATTTACCTTTTGCCATTTTAGACTCCTAACGATTTTATGAGAATACTCAGGCACACGCCCGACAACTTTAGATCAACAAACGAATTCCTGGTGCTCTTGACGTGGATTGAACACGTGGCCTCTCCCTTACCAAGGGAGTGCTCTACCACTGAGCTACAAGAGCAGCTTACTCACATCAACCAAATGATGCAAAATATAAACTGGAGCGGGTGAAGGGAATCGAACCCTCGTCATAAGCTTGGAAGGCTTCAGCTCTACCATTAAGCTACACCCGCATGGCTACAACTTAGCAGAATTAGACCAATGGTGGAGGGGGCTGGATTCGAACCAGCGTACTCAGAGAGAACAGATTTACAGTCTGTCGCCTTTAACCACTCGGCCACCCCTCCATTGGGAAACCAGAATTATAGAGATGCGCCCCCCTACTGTCAACGCCTTTACGCATTTTCTTACGTTATTCTGATATTTTTTTAAAATCACCTATTTTCCAGGACAAGGACAGGCACCAGAAAACGCGACGAATCACCTATGTAATAGGGCAGATGAGGTGCTATGAGGAAGATATATATGTGGAGATTCTTCTTGCGCCACGGAAAAAATAGGGCTTTCGGTATTTCCGTATCGGGAGCAGAATCTAATTGCTTGACGACTTACTCTTGCCACCTACCTACAAGGAGAAGTAAATGAAGACGTTTGCAACTACAGTCCTAACTGCCGGCACCCTACTGTTTACCCTGCCCGCTTTTGCCGCAGCTGAACGCGGAAGCGAGGCCGAAGCCCAGGATATGGTCAAGAAGGCGGTAGCATTAGTTAAATCAGCCGGTCCGGAAAAGGCCTACAAGGTTTTCACTGAGCACCCGGATGGCGCATTTAAGGACAGAGATTTGTATGTATTTGCCTATGATTTCGACGGCAACTGCCTGGCGCAA
The DNA here is from genome assembly GCA_003970805.2 of Undibacterium piscinae. Classification (GTDB taxonomy): domain Bacteria; phylum Pseudomonadota; class Gammaproteobacteria; order Burkholderiales; family Burkholderiaceae_D; genus Undibacterium; species Undibacterium piscinae. The sequence continues at coordinate 3,130,464 of CP051152.1, read as the reverse complement.
GGGGCCAATCCGAAAATGATAGGCAAGAACCTCATTGCTATCAAGGATAGTGACGGCAATGCCTTTATCAAAGGCATGATAGATATGGTCAAGGCCTCGTCAAAAGGAAGCTACGGTCCGTATAAATTTACGAACCCGAATAGCCAGGGCTATGAATTGAAAAAATCTTACTGTGAACGTGGCGCTGGTGACACCATGATTTGCGTCGGCACTTATTTCGTCAAATAACACCCGGCTCTTTGCGCATGAGCCCTGGTGCTCATGCGCTACCCTCTACTGCTTTGCTTGAACCTAGCGTGAGATTATTCAGTTTTAATTTCTCGCGTGCGCCAACTGGTAGGATTCTATTCCTTCGAAGTTTCCCAATTCCATAGACATCACGCTCAAAGAGGTGGCGAGCTTACGATTGATCGCGACCGCCACAAACCGCCACTCTGTTTTCCCGTCTTTTGCCCCTATGCAAATAGTGCCAGTGGCAATTTCATAGCCACGGGCTAGTGCCAGCGCGCGGATCGCCTCTTCCCTGGCGACGAAACCCACGCGAAATTGCATCACGATCGCCACGGCTTGCCTTGATGGTAGCCAGGATTCAAGTTTCACTACCCAGATCATGCAGGCGGCAGATAAAAATGCCAGCAAAATCGCGGCGGCATAAAATCCTACGCCAACCAAAATCCCGATCGCAGAAGAGGCCCATAAGGACGCTGCGGTCGTCAGTCCGCTAATACTGAAACCCTCCTTCATGATGACGCCGGCACCAAGAAAACCGATACCGGTAACGATGCCCTGGATAGTACGGGAAGGGTCAAGGCTGACGGGGAATGCCGCGCGTCCGCCAAACCAAAAATCCGGATATCCGGTAATCACCACGAGTGCGGCAGACGCCATGCAAACCAGGCCATAGGTACGCATCCCTGCGGCACGACCGTGATACGAACGTTCATAGCCCACCACAAAACCGAGCAACATGGCGCCAGTCAGATTCATGAAGATGATGACGTTGGCATTGAGCTCGGTATTTGACCAAAAGTTGGCGACATAAGCGGAAAATGTCAACATGAATGCCCCCGTAAATTATTTATATAATAAATTCAGTGTAGCAATTCGCTTTCGACAAGTGTGATTATTTTTAAACTTCTGTTGCTGCCTGCGCCACTCTCGCCCACGCCTGGCCTGGCCGGACTAAAAAGGCCATGTCGCAGACAGATAGGCGACGCTGGCGGCTGGCAATTGTGCATAGACTGAATCACCGGGGCCGCCATAATGGCGAATGCCACCATCTAGCCTGAGCCTGTCCCCCTGCCAGCCTAGCGATGCAGTCAGCACATGGCCGCGGTCGGCCGGGGTCCACAAAATATCTATTGCTGGCTGCCAGGCGGCACTTTGCCAACTCCAGCGGGCAAATAGGTTTTTTTGCTGCAGGTTCGCCGTAGCGGATAACAATTGGTTCTGCGCCGCTAACTGGCCGCCTATTGTTGCCTGCATGCGGGGCGAAACACGAATCGCAGCCATCAGCGCTTGATTGCGTTGTGCCCACTTGCGCCACTGCTGCTCCGATGGCGCAGTCCCATCCCACCACGCTTCCAGCATAAAGCTATGCTGGGATTCGGTAGTCCAGACCATGCCGGCCAATAATTGCGTCACGTCGTACTGAGCCTGCACCTGCCAAGGTGTGCCTGCTTGCAATAATGCTCTCTGCCCGCCCATAAGCAGCGTGGAACTGCGCTGCAAATGACGCACCGATGCATGTAATTCCAAAGCATCGGTAGCGACCCACGCCAGCGCCGCCCCAAGGCTACCACCGTTCTGCCGGCCATAGCGCGCAAAGCCGTGCAGATCGAGTGCCCCGATACGGCGATACAGGCGTGCCGCGAGCGCCTGTTCATCGGCTTCCGGGATCTTCGATGCCTGGCTCGATGTCTGGCGTGGATTCACCCATACCAGCGAAAGCGCATTATCGGCATCAAAGTATTCCGCCATCGCCACCGGCCGGCCGATCGCGGTATTGCTGATTAAACTGCGGCGCCGCTCTTGCTGCACCACATCGTTAGGGCGAAAACCATAGCCCACATCCCAAGCGACAATCTTTTTCCCCGCGCTAAATTGCCAGGCACCGTTGTCGAATGCGCCGTAAAACTCATTGACCCAACCGGTGGCCTTGCTATGTCCGAGGTCATCGCCCTGCCCTTGCAAAGTGGCGATCGCATTAATGCCATGCCGGCTAAAACGCAACTCAGCTTCCGCCACACCCAGATGATCCGCAGCAACACTCATGCCTGGCAACAGCAATGCGGCCTGATGCAACGGACTATTCAGGTTTTCCGCCGTTGAGTTCATCAGCACGCGCACCTGTCCACTTTGTCCGTTCAGTTGACCACTCTGGGTATAATCCTGAGCGTGAGCGCCATTGGCCACGATCGCCGCAATCCCGCACATCAATCTCATCGTCAGATAACGCATGGCCTACTCCAGTGCCGGATTTTTAGCGAGAAACATGGGATTTAGCCATTGTTCGGGTACCGTGCGCGGCTTGCGACTCAGATAGTGCACGCGCGTTTCCTTATGACTACTTAGTTGATCCAGCAATACCATCTCGGTCACCAAAGTAGGCACCGCGGCTTTATCCATGATAAAACTGGCCCGCTTGGCGAGCTTGTCCGACTGCACATACAGCTCCGCCTTGATAGGTTCATGGCGTTTTTTCCCCAGCCACAACTCTATGCGCTGATAGGCACTGCCCTTCCTGCTGGCGGCCAGACTAAGGTGCAGGCAAATCTGCGCCTCGCAAGCTTCTTCAGCTATCAACCGCCCCTCATAGTCCTGTGCCCAACTCATGGTGGCGATATCACCGATAGAGGCGTCACCCAGCAATTTCTGCATAGGTGTGATGCGCAAGGGGCGCTGACTGCCTGGCAGCAACATCCAGAAATCATCACCCAGCATCAAGACCTTTTGACCGGCTTCGGCCGGACTTTGCATCAACACCAGCGATTGATGCTTAGCTTGCGAGAACACCATATAGCGCCGCTCTTTTTCCTTGCTGCCATCGCGGTTAAACGTCGTGATCTGGGTTTCGACCTGCATGTTTTCGCTCGCCAGGCGAAACTGATCGGCCGCTTTCAGCAAGGCACTGACATCTTCGGCAAACGCCGCGCAAGAAACAACGGCGCCCGCCAGCAAAGCGGCTTTAAACGTATGTTTGGTAAAAGTTTTCATAGACAGCTCCAATCAGGTATGTGCCAGGGCTTCGACGATAGGCTGACGCATGGTTCTGCGCGCTATCCATGCCGCCGACAGCATAGACAAGAAGATCATCATAAAAATGGTGCCCAGATACAGGCTTGCATCGATACTCACCATCAGCGGGTAACCGGTAGAGCGCCCTGGCGGCGGTGGCATCTGCACCGGAAACACCGTCAACAACAAGGCCACGGTGAGAGCCAGCAAGGCTCCCGCCAAGGCGCCGCCACCACCCAAAAACATGCCTTCGAAAGAAAAACTACGGATCAGTTGCCCCGGCAAAGTCCCCATGGCACGCAGGCTACCGATTTCGCGGGTGCGTTCGATAATCGCCATCGCCATCGCATTAGCCACCACGAACACCACGATCACGCTGATGATCAGACCGAGCGCACCGAAGATACGGTCGTACAAATCCCTTACCGATTTATAGAAAAATGCCTGATCCAGCCAGCTTTGCACCGTCATCGCCGGCAAAACCGCAGCCAGTCGCTGTTGCGCGCCAGCAGTCGCTTCCATGGCATTCAGAAATACGCCCAGGCTCGATACCTTGTTACTGTTCAAGAGCTTTTGCGCGGTCTTGATATCGGTATACACCAGACGTTTGTCCATATCCGGAATGCCGGTAGACACCACGCCTTTGACGATGACGTCAATCGCGTTTAAGGCGCCATCGGTAGTGCTGGTCATCAAGGTCAGATTGCTGCCGGTTTTCGCCTTTAAGCTGCGCGCCAGCGCATCGCCTAAAACGATTTCGGCCTGACTCGCATTACTCTCTAATATCGCGCCCTCTTTGACGCTCAAAAACGGCCCCTTCACCGCAAACTCAGCATCCGGATCTATCCCTACCGCCATCATGATGGTCGATTTATCGCCGTTACTGATCAAGCCGGTAAAGTCGACTCTGGGCAACACATAGCGCACCGCCGGGTCGGCTAGGATCGTGGCCTGCAATTGCGCGGCGTTTGCTATCCCATGCTGCAAGGGGACATCTTCATCACTGACAAAATGGGCCGGCAAGCCGACGATCAGGTGCCCGGAACTGCGTGCCGCGGCCTGCGCCAAGCCTTCATACGACGAATAGGCAAACCCGCCCGCCAGCAAGATGGCGGCAGTGCCCAAGGCGGCGACCAGTATCGTCACCATAGAACGGCGGCGGTTACGCAAGGCGTTGTAAAAGGCAAAGCGCACCCAGGTAAGTTCCAAGAAGCTCGCTTTCATTGAAGTCTCCCGTCGAGTAAAGACAAGATACGGTCGCTACGGCGGGTCAGCCTGTCATCATGGCTGGCGATCACAAATGCCGCACCTTCGGCGTGACCGCGCTCACGCATCAGATCGAGCACCTGATCAGCGGTATGCGAATCGAGACTTGCGGTAGGTTCATCGGCAATCACCAGACTAGGCCGCTTGATCAGGGCGCGCGCTATCGCCACCCTTTGCCGCTGGCCACCCGACAAGGCGTCCGGTAAGTGCTCTGCATGTTCATGCAAGCCCACCGCCTTGAGTTGCGCCGCGACCCGTTCGCGCCTTTCCTCCAAAGGCACGCCGGTCAGGAACAATGGGTAATCGACATTCTCGGCCACCGTCATCACCGGCACCAGATTAAAGCTCTGAAAAATAAAGCCTATGCTGTCGCGTCTTTGCAAAGTGCGCTGGGTTTCATTGAGTTCAGCGATAGACACGCCGCCCAGCAATACCTCGCCCGAATCGGCGGTATCGATCATGCCGCACAAATTGAGGATGGTGCTTTTGCCGCTGCCGGAAGGCCCGGTCAAGGCCAATAATTCGCCGCGCTGCACCGATAACTCCACGCCCTGCAAGGCGCGCACCAGATGCGATCCCAGCCGGTAAGATTTATATACGTTCCTTAATTCGACCACCGCCGCATGATTAGTGGAAGCGCCCATCACGCCACCTCTTTCAGCATGGCTTTGGCGGCGGTGCTTTGAGGCGCTTCGCTATGTATCACGCTTTCCAGAAAACGCCTGGCATCAGCGCTACGCTTTTGTTGCAACGCCAGGCTGGCAGCGCGCATCCAGACCGCGCCACGAAATCCGCTGGCGGTTTTGCCAAATTGCCCGTCAACCAAGACTTCATTCAAAAGCTTACTGCCGCGTTCAGCGCGATTCATAAAACCTGGCACCGCCAGAAAGGTACTCGCAGCGACAAATTTAACCTCCAGCGACAGCGGCGTCCCCTTATGCAATAAGCCAGGATCGGCGGCCTGCGCCAATTGCAAAGCCTTATCCAGCATCGCCATACCGTCTTCGGCATAAGACATCTTCTTCCACGGGAACATGGTGGTACCCGCCAACTTGGTGGTAGCGGCACCGGCATACGCCATCAATACGGGATGTGCCGGTTCCTTCTTGAGCAAAGCCGTAAAAGCCTCGGCCGCCTTCTCTTCAGAACCCGGCGCGGCAACAAATTGCTGAAACGCGGATTGAAACTCTGGCTCGGAAAACGCCATCGCCTTAGCGCCAAACGCGAAGAACAAGCCGGCACTGACAGCCAGTTTGATCAAAATGAAGGCAAACAGGATGCTGCCTTTTTTACTGCCTACCGCATTGAGTGTAGTTGCCATGCTGTACTCCATACATAAAAAGTGGTGAATGATTGAAACAACATGGCAAGAGTAAAGCGCAGGCGACAGCATCACCAGCGCATAGCGATAAACGGCAGGAATAAGGTGTGAAGCGCATCAAAAACAGCGCGAAAGGAAGTCGAAAAGGATGGGCCGCATACTGCCGTCATTGGTGATTCTGTGTTGGCCACCATATTAAACGTGTACGGATACTTCAAAGCGATCTCCAAGTTCTAAAAATCCGCGAAACCAATCGGTGGGCGTCGCCGTACCTTGTCCACGACTTGCAAACGACCGGACATACACCCTGCATCGTTCAGGTCGCCATTTATCCCAGTGGATTGAGCACATAATCTGCTCTTCCCCATCCAGAAGTCGAGCAGCAACCAAATCCTCACTATTGAACATGAGCCTTAGCCCTAACGTCGGCCAACGTACATCCAACTGACGCTCAGGCTCCATATAATTTTTTTCGAATTCTTCGAACTCGCGCTGCTCTTCTAGATATACAGAAGAATCAGTTGCCTTGACCTCAATTGGAGGGGATGGTTCATCGCATTGAACGAGAGTAAACGACAGACGATTTCCAACAGAAAGTGGAGTTTCATGAACCCAGTAAACATGTGCGTTACGTTCCTCGGAAAGGTCCTGCAATCCAGCGACATGAAAAGATGTGGGATCGTCGTCGTATAGGCCGCCTGCGAGAATTACCGAAAGCAACGAAGCATTGGCGATACCAGCCTTGCAAACTAATTCATCGTTTCTGTGAACGGCGATACAAATCATAGACGCCTAAAAAATAGCGTTTACCCGCCGCAACGGAACGCAAAAATAAAATCCGCGAGCTGCTTGCGGCGGATAAACCTGATTGAACTGTAGCGCCTGCTTGGCGCTCACACTGGAATTGTAAGCGAGTTTGCCGTATTGCTAGTAATTTAACAATCAACTCGGTATTCGCAATCTTGGCGTAGGGCGTCAATCGCCGTAAGCGTAGTGCGCCGCATGGAATTTAAAAACAGGCAGCGCCACCGCGCATATTCCATGCGCTTCTTCAAGCACATAGGCCTGTAGCCCGCATGGGATATGCGTGTTGGCGGTATGCTGTTTTTGGTTTGCGGTTGTTAGGTCGTGTTTGTACTTCTTTCGTTACTATGCGATGCCGGCCGGTGTATAAGACCAAACAGGCAGCTATTACTTTCTTGCTTCCGCCCAGAAGAGTAAGCAAAAGAAGGCGACGCAAAGTCGCTGCCCTTCGGGTGCCCGCCTGCTGCAAGCAAAAAATGGGAACGAAGCAAACTCGCTTCGCCTTCAGAAAGCTTCATTCCTTGATCCATTTTCTGCCCAGCACAAGCGGCAGCGCCACATGCGAAAAACGAACGTAACACATCCGTAGTGCGACTTACCGCTCCACTGCGCAGGGGCAACATCACAGCACTTCGAACTACGACAATCTACTGCTTTTTGACCTGGGTTTTGAATGGGTTTGAATTGGTTTTTGAATCTGCTTTTGACGTTGGCTTTTGACCTGGGGTTTTGACTTGGATTTTGACTTGGATTTGACTTGGGTTTTGACTTGGGTTTGAATCGGCTTTTGACTCTGCCTTTTGACTCTGCTTTTTGACTCTGCTTTTGCTTTGGCTTTTGACAGAATTCGCAATTGGCGTGCACATTGTGCGGGGCGGAAAATGGATCAGAAGGTTTCGTGTTTGAGGCCGAAGGCGATTTCGAACTTTCCCATTTTACGACCTGCATAATTGGGCAACCCGAAGGCAGCGACTTTGCGTCGCCTCTTTGCTTCCGTTTCTTGGCGAAGCAAAGAAAGGAAGTAGCTACTTCGGGCTACCCCCGGTCGGCAATCGCACAACAACGACAAGAAGACCAACAAGACCAAGCCGCAACAAAGCAAAAACAGCATGCGCCAAACACGCCAATATCCATGCGGCTCGCAGGCCAGTGTGCTGAAGAAGCGCATGGAAATATGCGCAGTGGCAGGGTCGTTTTCTAAAATCGCGACGATGCAGCGACACGCGTGCGATTACGCGTAGCTAATCGCACCTACCAAATTTACATCTCTTGGCGAAGTGGTCGTGACTAGTAAGTAGCTACCGGTCTACCACCGGTCGGCAATCGCCCAACAACGACGGAAGTAAACCAGCGCCACCGTCAGCGCGCATATCCCATGCGCCTTGCAGGCCAGTATGCTCGAAGGAGCGCATGGAATATACGTGCTGACAGGTGCAGCTTTTAAAACCACGACATCCCAGAGACATGGCCACGCCGATCACGCCGAGTTCATCGCCCCTACTGCGCTAACTTGCTAGCTTTTGAAAACACCAAAACCGCAAACAGAAGCTCAATCAATCCGCCCAGCCCTGCGGCGACAACGGGCGTTAGCGCTAAGAAGAAGACCAGATTGGCGGCGAGTATCAGGCTCACCCCGATTAGCCAGTAAACTGATTTGCCATACAGACTGGCAAAGACCAGGTAGCGGCTTCCTATCGTTGCCATCATTGCTGGAAAAAATAAGCCTGGCTTTAAAAGAAAAAGACCATAGGCCATCGCGCAGCACAGGATAAGCCAAATTGTCGACGCCATCCCAAGCTGGTTAAGCGCATTGGCTTTGCTGGTCGTCGCGGCTCGTCCTAGCGCCTTGGTCACAATCAGGCTAATCGGATAAATGAACGCACCGCCTATCAGCAGCGTCCATACCGCCTGATTCATCCCGAGCCGGTAACACACCAGTGCGGCTGCCATCCACACCAGGCTAGAGACCAGGATACCCGGGGCGCCGTCATAGTAGGCGTGGCGCATCTCTTGTTGCTGCTGTTCGCTGATGGAAAGTTGCATAAGTTCTCCCTGAGGTCTATTCGATAGGTCCGTCGTCGTGATGGGCGATCGCAAGCGTCTTCGCGCCAGAGCTAGCCCTGATGATGCTAGCTCTGGCGCTGGTTTAAATCGCGGCCGCCGGAACTGGCTTAAACAGATTGATATTGGTGGGCTGGTATCCCAGTTTGGCGTACAGCGCCTGGGCGGTTTTATTATGCCCAAACACATGCAAGGCGATGCCGCTAAGGCCGCGGCTGCGCACTTCTTCCTCTAAGGCGAGGAAGGCACGCGAGGCGTGGCCTTGCCGCTGATGCTCGGGCCATACCTCAACACTGTAGACATAGGCGATTGACGCATTAAACTTATGCCTGACGGCGTACCACAATACGCCCACCGCTTGCGCCTCGGCATTGGTAATCATGAATAAGTGATTGTCCGCCGTGTGCAAACCCAGCGGCAGGAGTTCACTATTCTCCTTGCGCGCCAAGGCCAGCGACTCTGATTCTGCCCACTCGCCAGATACAATTTTGGCAGCGGCATAGTCTTTGATCGATAGCTCGGACCAAGTTGCGTATTCGGTGTCGGACATGGGGCGCAGTACTGGCATAGGGGGATCTCAGTGAGGATTTGTGTTTATTGATTTCGTAGAGTGGCGATTAAATAGCAAACGGCGCGATACGCCTGCGCTGATAGGCAGCCGAATTGTTTGGCCTTATGGTCTTGGCTGAAGCAGCAGCAAAACCGTCAGGTGAAATGCTGAAATTCTCTACGCGTAGCTTGGACATGATGCCTCTCTGATTTGCGAGTGATTGGGAAATTTGGCTGGGGACGCATGACCGTTTAAGGTAAGGGACGTGCCGCGTGCGGCACGTCCCGCTTGACCCCAATGTTAGCCAGCACTTTAGAAACGCGTTGTGCTTCAGCTAATAGCGGAGAACTGTTTTCCATTGTCCAGCTTTCATCACACCAATCACAGCAGTTCCAAAGATTCCCAAGCCACCATTCCTCGTGACTCTGCAATGATTCTGGCTTTGGAACGCCGGCAAGGCCGATGTTGTAAGTGGCATCTAACTTCTCTACTAATTTACAAAAGGTCTGCACTGGCATGCTTCGTGAAAAAAATGCGTCAAGCGCCTTTTTGAAAGCACTCATTGCGAATGGTTCGGCCTCCCACGATTCGAGTTTAAATCCATTTATGTCGCTGGCCATGCTCAAGAGGAGGTCCGTTGCATGCTTATGGTCTGCAACAGTGTATATATCCCAAATTTGAGAATGAGCTTCTCCGGTCTCTTTATTGGCAACGTCGGCCCATGTCCGCAGCTCAGCTAAATCACCAATACCGCACCAAAACTCTGCTGCAAGACGGCTTAAATTCTCACGCCAATTGTTCATGATGGCTAACTAGTTATATCCGTCACCGTGACAGGCGAATCGGACGAGTGACGCATAAAGCCTTAAGAAGAAAATCACGAAACCCTCTAGCAGACTAGCTTTGGAGAGTTTCAATGGATTTTCACTATCGTTAAAAAACCTGAAACGCGTCAGTTTATTTCCTTTCGATTATATCAATCAAATTAATGAAATTGAAATACCCCCCCCGAACGCATTTAACACCAATTAGCCGTAGGGTGCGCCATGCGCACCATTTGAAGCTATACCCACCGAATTTACCTGCTGTTGATCTTGAACCAGCGGTGCGCATGGCGCACCCTACCGATGTGAACTCGGTGTGAGGTCGAGGAGTTCATCTATACCGCCGCTCGCAATCTCAGATACAGGCAAGGCCACCGCGCATATTCCATGCGCTTCTTCAAGCACACTGGCCTGCGAGCCGCATGGGATATGCGTGCTGGCAGGGTCGTCTGTTAAAGCCACTACTTAGCCACTACTGAGCCGTTACCAAACCGCGACAGGTCTGCGATTGTGCCTTGCGCATCGCAGCTAGCCTAACTCAGCATCCCGCCAACATTAACAAAGCCCGGTTTCCAAGACTCATCTGATTTCTCCTGAAACTTTTCCTGTCATGCTCCGGTCTTAATCGGCTGGCAAAATACTATATTTATTTGCGTTTTTTTGGCTCGGCTTTTTGCAGACTTTGCATAGCCCACGCCAATAACAATGGCAGCGTTTTGTTCTGCTGTTGACTTTATCCTTTACCACTTTGTTTCTACGAATTAATCATGAATAAAACTGATCTCTTGCAAAAACGTCGTTCACTCCTGACCGGTGGCGTGCTCGCGGGTCTGGCTGCTGTCACCAGCGCCAGCGAAGCCTTCGCCAAACCGACCAAGACCACAGGTCTGGTCCTCGATCAAGCCAAGTGGAGCAAGCGCAATCACGCCCAATTGCAAGCGCTGATCGAGCGCAATGGCACAACCAGCGCCAGCTACAACGCCAAGCGCCGCCCGTACGCCGTGTTTGACTGGGATAACACCAGCATCATGAACGACACCGAAGAAGCCTTGCTGATGTACCAGATCAACACCTTGTCGTTCAAGCTCAACCCGGCGGAATTTAGCGCCATCATCCGCCAGAACGTACCGGCCGGGCCTTTTGTGGCCGACTTTAAAAATGCCGCTGGAGCCATCGTTGATCTCGAATCGGTTTGCAGCGACCTCGATAGCGACTACCAATTTTTATTCGACAATTCGGATAAATTTAAAGGTAGCAAGAAGCTAGAAGAAATCCGCGAGACCCTGCAGTTTCAGGATTTCCGCGCCAAGCTGTATTTTTTGTATGAAGCCGTCAATGAAACCCATGGCGTTAAAGTCGGCTACCCGTGGGTGATCTACTTCTTCACCAATATGTCGGTGGCCGAAGTGCAAAAACTGGCGGAAGCCTCGAACGATCATAATCTGGGCTTGGGACTGAACAAGACCAAATACACCAGCCCGGCAGCCCTGAGCGGCAAAGCCGGTGTGGTCAGCGTGGCGCATTTTCACGGCATCCGCCTGTGCACCGAGATCGCCAGCCTGATGGATGCGTTCCGCCAGAGTGGCATCGACGTCTACGTCAGCACCGCCTCATTGGAAGACGTGGTCGCGGTATTTGCCACCACGCCTAAATACGGTTACCACGTCAAGCGTGAACACGTCCTCGGCCTGCGCCTGGAAAGCGCCGACGGCGTACTGCAAAACAAATACAAGAAAGACTGGCCATTGAACTGGGGCCCGGGCAAGACCGAAGTCATCAAGCGCGAACTGGTCGCCAGCAAAGGCTACGGCCCGGTATTCGTCGCCGGTGACAGCGATGGCGACTACGACATGCTGCGCGATTTCTCTGACACGCAATTGGGTCTGATCGTGAATCGCCTGAAAAAAGGCAAGATCGGTGATTTATCAAAACTGGCCTCAGAACAACTGAACGAGAAAAAACCCCGCTTCCTGTTGCAAGGCCGTTTTGAAATGACAGGCAACTGGCTACCAGCAGAAACCAGTATCAAGTACGGAAAATCCGCGGAGACTTTGCTGGCTTGATTTACTGAATTGAACTGCTACGGTTGGGAATAAAAAACGGCAAGCTTGATTTAGGCTTGCCGTTTTTTTTCGTTCTTATTTTCTGTCTTTAAATAAGGCACGCGGGCCAAATCCGGTCTTATTTTTATGGTGCTTGATATTGCGTTCCATAAAAGTTGACTGCGCATGGCGCACCCTAAGCTTGCTTTCACTATCAAGTTGATCCCTATGTGCCAAAGTTCGAGTTAACCGGATCGCAGCGAGGGGTTAGACGTTTGGTCAACATCAACTCCCTTGCAGCCGTCGCGAATTGCAATAGCGACGTCGGCCTGACCGACGTTGATCTCGTGACGTACCAAGGGAAATACCTCTGAACTTCGCCACCAGTCTCCATCTCTCTTGTGCAAGCTGACCGTTCCGCCTTCAACGCACCTTGCTTTAACCGCAAACGGTCCTTCGCCTTTGATCACAAAGTCGCCCTTTCGTCGCGCAAGTTCAGTCCGAAGCGTCGTCACAAAAAACGCTGGAGCGCATTCGATCTCGTCCCTAATTACCTCAACAAGACTAAGCGGATCGTAGCTCACCACTTCAAATTCAACCCCTTTGAAGCAATAGTAAAAACCTCGGCCTACTGTCGTCCTTTTCGTAAGCTGAACAATTTGCCGCATTGCTATCTTGGGAGCAGTGCACGCACCCGAAAGTACCTTTCTCTCAAGTGCAGGCCTGAGTTCCATATCGTCGTGTATTGCTGCCAACTCAGCAACATCCTGCTCGCTTGGGCAGGACATGTGATCGTAGGTAAGGAAATGGGCGTCAAACTCAGCGGCTTGCAAAGCGAATGCGGACAGCAATGCGACGATAAGAACAAGGAATTTGAAGACGTGATGACGCATGAGGATGCCTAACGCTGGTATGCCGGGATCGCCGCCACTACCATAATTTTAAATATAATCGTCATTTGCGATTTCCTATCGATCATCCTGTTGGGCATCATTGGCCACACTCACAAATCCATGTCCAGCCTTCATGAAAGAAGCAGACGGCTAACTTACCAGGCACAAGAGAAAAGACCGCATCGTTCCGAATAGCTGCGGCCTGAGCAATGATTGTGCGCCGAGCAGCACCCTTGCCATTGAAATAGACTCCTCGGTCAGAACCAAGCCGGTCAGTAAGTGACTCAGGCCACGCATCGGCACCGGAAATTCGTTTGCAAAACTGCGGGTTTAAGGATTCAGGCAATTTTGCAAGGGCAACCCTGGCCTTCTTGGGATTTTCAACAGTCATGTGCAGCCAACGTTCGGCTCTATCGCCTAGGATGAACGCTCTCGCAAACGCGATGAGATGTGTTTCCTGAACTTCTAGAGAACACTCGTCTGCTTGTGGTTCGATTACTTTCACTATCGAGATGCCCCCTATGATGCCGAACGAATAGCGTATATCCGCCGCACCGGAACACAAAATAAGATCCGCGGACTGCTTGCGGCGGATAAACCTGATTGGATTGAACCGCCTTCGTGGCGGCCGCACGAGCGATTGTAAACGATGCGTTTGCCGCAAAGCTAGTAATTTAACAATCAATCCGGCATTCACTATCTTTGCGTAGGTGTCAATCGCCGCAAGCGCATTGCATCGCATGGAATTTCAAATACAGGCTACGCCAACGCGCATATTCCATGCGCTTCTTCAAGCACACTGGCCTGCGAGCCGCATGGAATATGCGCGCTGGCGGCATGCTGTTTTTGCTTTGCTGTGGCGTGGTCTTGTTTGTATTTCTGTCGCAGCTGGGCGATTGCTGGCCGGTGGTAGACCGGCGGCTACTCCCTTTTCTTGCTTCGCCAAGAAACGGAAGCAAAAGAAGGCGACGCAAAGTCGCTGCCCTGTGGGTCCCGCCTGTGCAGGGTTCAAAAAATGGGAAAAGTCGAAACTCGCTACGACTCAACACGACCTTTCTAATCCATTTTCTGCCATGCACAAGCGGCAGCGCCACATGCGGAAAGGCGAAGGTAACACTCGTAGTGCGACTTGCGCGTCTCGTAAGCCCGCGTAGGTACGAATTAGAGCAGCGTAATCGTACGCCATGCTCTGCGCTGAATGGATTTTTTTCGCTAGCCCGCCCTGCCCACCGCGCATCATTCCATGCGCTTCTTCCAGCACATAGGCCTGCGAGCCGCATAGAAATATGCGTAAGGTCGGGTCGGTTTTTTTAAAAACCGCTACGGTATAGCGACTGTGCGTGCGATTACGCCTTGCTAAATGGCGCACCTACCGAAACTAAGTAGGTGCGCCGTGCGCAGAATGGATAGAAGAAACAACAAGAAAATAGTTGTAAGCCGAGGAGCATAAGGGTGGCAGTGGCGCCCCTAGTGCTCCGACTACGGCATCCGGTGCTGCTTTGACCTGGGTTTTGACTTGGATTTTGACTTGATTTTTGACTTTGGGTTGACTTGGGTTTGAATCGGCTTTTTGATCTGCTTTTGACTCTGCTTTTGAACGTCTTGCTTTTGATTGGCTTTTGACTAGAATTCGCATGTGGCGCTGCGCTGTGCTGGGCAGAACATCGGATCAGGAATGAAGCTTGGTCTGAGAGAAGCGAGTTTTGCCTTCGTCCCATTTTTGGGACTGCAACAGGCGGGCACCCCGAAGGGCAGCGACTTTGCGTCGCCTTCTTTTGCTTACTCTTCTTGGCGAGCAAGAAAAGTAAGTAGCTGCCGGTCTACCACCGCCGCAATCGCACAAACACGACAGAAGCGAAAACACAAGCCCGGTCAATGTGCAACTCCATGCAAACTCGCAGGCCGAGAATGCCTGGAAGAAGCGCATGGAAATATTGCGTGATGGAGGGGTTGGCAGTTAACATACGCTACGGGACAGCTGCAGCGTGCGATTACGCTTCGCTAAATCGTAACTACCGAGCTAGCACGGCAGCCCAGCCTTACAACAATTCAATACCAAAACGCCGGGCGATCAGTGTGAACAGGCCGAAGCTGACGATAGAGATCACCGCACTGGCCAACAAGGTCAGCCAAAATCCCAGACGCGGCAGCAACCAAGGGAAGACCAGAAACATAGGCAAGGTCGGCACCACATACCAAAACGTGTACCAGGCATGATTGGCGATCTTCTGCTCGGACTGGTGTTCCAGATGCAGCCAGATCAGGGTGAGGATGGTCACCAAAGGCAGCGCCGCGATCAGGCCGCCTAGCCGGTCGCTACGTTTGGCCAGCTCAGAAACGAGTACCACTACACCGGCCGTTATTAAATATTTAGTGATGATCCAGAGCATGGTTTTCCTGTGAACTAGCGCTTCAAATGCGAAGAGTAACGCAGTTAGCAAGGCAAAGATAGGCGTAGGACTTACGCAAAACCGCCCCAGCGTCGTTGTATCCGCCTTGCCTTACTGGTGTAATGTCTGCGGCGGCACGCCTAGCTGGAACAATTTTTCGTCAGTCCTAAGGCGATTATTTTATTCTGTTGCGCCGGCATCAAAACAGACCCGATCGCGGCCTTCATGTTTGGCGCGGTACAAGGCATGATCGGTGCGGCTCACAAACGCCTCTATGCTTTCGTCACCGGCTATGGCGCCACCGATACTGAGTGTCACGCGATCGCTAAGCAGAGAGGCCACATGCGGCAAATTGCGTGCTTGTAGTTTGCTTCGTATGCTTTCTGCCAGCAGCACTGCGCCGGCAGCATCCGTGTCGGGCAGTAGTAGGCAAAACTCTTCTCCGCCTATGCGCGCTGCCAGATCGCTACTACGTGAAACCGCACTAGCCAATATCTCGGCAATTTCTTTAAGAATCAGGTCACCGGCGGGATGGCCGT